>CAUJHN010000118.1 GCA_963204825.1 Pseudomonadota bacterium | reverse complement strand
TGGAATCTGCCGATTGCACGGTGATTGCAATCGACCGCGATCCTGCCGCCATTGCCCGCGCGGATGCAATGAAGGCTGAATTCGGCGACCGCCTGATTTTCATGCGCGGCAAATTCGGCGATGCGCTGGAACTGGTAAAGGCGGCCGGATACGAACAGGTCGATGGCTTCGTTCTGGATGTCGGCGTTTCCTCCATGCAGTTCGATGAAGCGCAACGCGGTTTTTCCTTCCGCTTCGATGCGCCGCTCGATATGCGCATGGATACGCAAAACGGCGAAACGGCCGCCGACATCGTTAATGCATACGAAGAAGAAGATCTTGCCAATCTGATTTATAAATATGGTGATGAGCGTAAATCCCGCCATATCGCAAAAAAGATCATTGAAGAACGCGCAATTGCACCGATAGAAACGACCCTGCGCCTGGCCGATATCATTCGCGGCGTGGTTTACAAATCGCCTAAAGATAAAATAGACCCCGCCACGCGCACGTTTCAGGCGTTGCGTATTGCTGTGAATGATGAGCTGGGTGAGCTGGAACGCGGTCTTGTCGCTGCTGAACAAATGCTGAAAGAGGGCGGGCGTCTCGTCGTCGTTTCCTTCCATTCCCTTGAAGAAGGGATCGTCAAATCTTTCCTCTACGAACGCGCCGGCAAGACGCCGAACGCATCCAAATATCTTCCTGTTGGCCCGCAAGGGGCCGATCCTTCCTTTATCCTCTCCCCCAGGAAACCCATAGATCCTTCCGAAGCCGAAATCAGGCAAAATCCCCGTTCCCGTTCCGCGCGTCTTCGCGCCGCCGTCCGCACGTCAGCTCCTGTTTTTAGGGGAGGGCGTGGATGAAGATATTCCGGATTTCCAATCTGCTCTCTCTCGCGCTCGCCACATTCTTTGGTGTTCTTCTGTTCTGGACGTCTCAGGCGGTTCAGCAAAAAGAAGACGAGCTTGCGGAAATAAAAGGCAATCTCTCGCATGAACAGGAAACGATCCGCGTTTTAAGTGTGGAGTGGGATTATCTGAATCGCCCGCAGCGTCTGGAAAAACTGGCGGTGGAGCAGCTTGGCATGGAACCGCCGGGCGGCGAGGAAATGGTCAAGACGGTCAATGACATTCCGGAGCCTCTGCTTATCCCGAATGATCCCGTATATCACGACGTCTCTTTGAAACCTGCGCCGGCGACCGTTGTGCCGAAGAAAGAAACTGTTTCGCCGTCGACGGCGGAAAAGCAGAGCTTTGAGAAATTGATTCAGTCTCTGGATGGAGGCGGTCAATGAACCCGTTCAAGAGTACCAATATCCACTTTACAGGTCAAAAACGTTCCGCGCTGGATACGGCACGCGGGCGGCTGATGGTCCTCAGCCTATTTTTTATTTTGACCTATATTATCGTCGTCGCCCGGGTGTTCGATCTGACCATCATTCAGGGTGAAATGAAAAAGAATAAAGATTCTGTTTCTTTCCTTGAAGCGGCCCCGGTCGAAGAAAAGGTAATCCATCGCGCGGATATTTTGGATCGCAATGGCGTTATCCTTGCGCGTTCCTTGAAAACAGCTTCTTTGTATGCCGACCCCCATCTTATTTCCGAACCGAAGGTGGTTGCAAAAGATCTCGTCAAAGTATTTCCTGAGCTTTCCTACGGCGAAACGTTGCAAAAACTACAAAGTGAAAAGCGGTTCGTCTGGATCAAGCGCAACATGACGCCGGACGACCAGTATAAAATACTCTATCTTGGCCACCCTGGCCTGTCGTTCAAAGAAGAAGAGCGCCGCATTTATCCGCAAGGGCCGCTCGCGGCGCATATCGTCGGATATACAAGCGTCGACGATCATGGGCTTGGCGGTCTGGAGGCGGGCTTCGATAAATTGCTTCTCGAAGGCGACGAGCCTTTGATGACCACGATAGACGTGCGTATTCAGCATGCGCTGCGCCGTGAAACCGCGAATGCGATCAAGCAGTTTGACGGTGTCGCAGGCGCGGGTGTCGTTATGGACGTGAATAACGGGGAGATACTAGCCGCAGTCTCTCTTCCCGATTTCGATCCTCAGCACGTCAACGAAAAAAATAAGGATGCGCTGTTTAACCGCCTGACGCTGGGTGTGTTTGAACCGGGCTCCACATTCAAAATTTTTACGACTGCTGCGGCGATAGAGACAGCGGGCGCGAATATGGGAGATGTGTATGATGCCCGGGATGCCATCAAAATTGGCCGCTTCAAAATCAGTGATTATCACGCGGAAAGACGTCTTTTAACGCTCGCCGAAGTTTTTATGCACTCATCGAACATCGGCTCCGTCCGCATGGCGGAGAAAGTGGGCACGGCGGAGTTCCAGAATTTCTTAAAGGATCTCGGCCTGTTTCACGCGCCTGAAATAGAAATTCCCGAAGTCGGCGCGCCGATCATTCCGAAGCCCTGGCGCGAAATCAACACAATGACGGCGGCATTTGGCCATGGGATCGCCGTATCTCCGCTGCAGCTTGTTACGGCTTCTTCTTCCATTATGAACGGTGGGATTTTAGTGAAACCGACGCTTGTGCTGGACAAATCTGGCAAGGGCCATAAATCAAATAATGTGCGGGTGGTCTCTGAAAAGACGGCGCATAGACTGCGTCAGCTTATGCGTCTCGTCGTAACGGACGGAACTGGCGGAAAGGCGGATGTGCCCGGGTACAATGTTGGCGGCAAGACGGGAACGGCGGAAAAGAACGAAGGCGGTCGCTACGAAAAGAATAAGCTGCGCTCTTCCTTTATGGCTTTCTTCCCGGCGGAAAATCCGCGTTACGCCGTTTACATCCTCGTCGATGAACCGAAGGGCAACAAGCAAAGTTACGGCTTCGCGACGGCCGGATGGGTCGCCGCCCCCGCGGTTGCAAAAGTGATTGAATCCATCGTCGCGATCGAAGGTATAAAGCCGCAGGAAGGCGATGAGCTGGGCGGAACGCTGGCCGCATATGTGAAAACAAAAGAACAGATTGCAAAGGAGAGAGAGCTTGCAGCTTTCCAAACTCGCTGACACGCCGGTTGATACGGAGATCCGGGGACTGACCGCAGATTCGCGGCAGGTCCGACCCGGTTATCTCTTTGCGGCCATACCAGGCAGCAAGGCGAATGGATCACAATTTATCGAAGACGCGCTTATGCACGGTGCATCGGTCATCCTCGCGCAAAAAGGAACGGTCTTGCCAAAAGGGGCGACGGCCATCTTGCTGGAAAGCGAAAATCCCCGCAGGGAGGTCGCCCGCATGGCGTCGGTTTTTTATGAGATACAGCCCGAAGTGATCGCCGCTGTAACGGGAACCAGCGGAAAAACATCCACCGCGGCTTTTACGCAACAGCTGTGGCATTTATTGGGCATCACGCAATGCGCTTCTCTTGGCACGCTCGGCGTTCGCGGGCCCGGGCTTGTCCGCTCGGGGTCTCTGACCACGCCGGACGCTGTTTCTTTGCACGCGGAACTTGCCGATCTGGCGGCGGTTGGTATTACACATCTTGCGATGGAAGCGTCCAGTCACGGGCTGGATCAGTATAGGCTGGATTTTGTGAAGGTAACCGCGGCGGGTTACACCAATCTATCTCGCGACCATCTGGATTATCATGCCTCCATGGATGAATATTTCGCCGCGAAATCCCGTTTGTTTTCCGATGTGTTGGCCAGAAGCGGCGTCGCCGTTTTGAATGCGGATGATGAATATTACGAAATGCTGGCGGCTATTTGCAAGGATGCAGGACGCAAAGCTTTTTCCTATGGTGTTAAAGGAAAAGAAATAAAACTTTTAAAACACGCGCTGCAACCTGCCGGACAGGACATTTCTCTGGAAGTGATGGGGCAGAAATTCGATGTCACTATTCCGTTGGTCGGGCATTTTCAAGTCATTAATGCATTGTGCGCGCTGGGGCTTGTTCTTGCAGGCGATGGCGAGGCCGATACGGTGGTTCCTTTGTTGTCACAGCTGCGCGGCGTACCGGGACGATTGGAACAGGTGCAGGGGCATCCGGAAGGCGCCGCCATTTATGTCGATTACGCACACAAGCCGGGAGCGGTGGAAGCTGTATTGAACGCGCTGCGTCCCCATACAGAAGGCCGTCTTATTTGCATGATCGGCTGCGGTGGCGACCGTGATACAGGCAAGCGTCCCATCATGGGGCGTATCGCCGCAGGGCTTTCCGACATGGTGATCGTAACGGACGATAATCCGCGCAGTGAAAATCCTGCCGATATCCGTGCCGCCGTTCGTGAAGGCGCGCCGGACGCCATCGAAATCGGTGATCGCGCCAAAGCCATTGAATGGGCGGTATCGGAACTGCGTAAAGGGGATGTTCTTGTCATAGCGGGCAAAGGCCATGAACAGGGGCAGATTATTGGCGATACGACACATCCTTTCGACGATGTAGCCGTTGCCAAAAAGGTCTTGTTGGGAATGAAAATGACGAATGTAAAGGTCGGGGCATAAGATGGGCGGTTCGAATACATTATGGACGGCAAAAGAGGCTGCTGTGGCAACGGGCGGGAAAGCCGCATCTGATTGGGCCGCGACAGGCGTATCCATTGATACGCGTACGATTACGCCAGGCGATTTATTCTTTGCAATAGAAGGAGAAAACAGCGATGGACATAATTATGTGGCCGATGCCATTAAAAAGGGTGCGGCAGCGGCGGTTGTTTCGAAAAGAATCGAAGGTGTTGCGGATGAGAAGCTGCTTATCGTGGGCGATACGCTGCGGGCGCTGGGAGATTTAGGACGCGCTTCGCGTGCGCGTTCAGGCGCAAAGATCATTGGCGTCACGGGCAGCGTCGGCAAAACCGGAACAAAAGAAATGCTGGCCGCTGCCTTCGGCGCGCAGGGGCAAACGCATGCCAGCATAAAAAGCTATAACAATCACTGGGGCGTGCCGTTTTCGCTTTCTTCCATGCATGCGGGCTCTGATTACGCGATTTTCGAAGTCGGTATGAACCATGCACATGAAATAACGCCGCTTTCGGAAATGATCATGCCGGAAATCGCGATCATCACGACGGTGGAATCCGTTCATGCCGGAAATTTTGTGAACGGCGAAGAGGGTATCGCGGATGCAAAGGCGGAAATATTCGATGGCATGAAAGAAGGCGGCATAGCCATTCTTAACGCCGACAACCAATGGTTCGATCGTCTGGCCGCGAAAGCGAAATCCAAAGGATTGAAAATCGTTTCCTTTGGCGAAGCGGAAACCGCGCAGGCACACCTGATGAATTTTCTTGTCGCATCGAACGGCAGCCGGGTGAATGCGAACATTCTGGGTGAGGAGATATCCTTCACCATGCAATCGACGGGCAAGCATCTGGCGTTGAACGCGATTGCGGCATTGACGGCCGTTAAAATGGCGGGCGGAGATTTGAGCAAGGGGGCGAGGGCCATAGGAAAGATCGAGCCGTTACCGGGGCGGGGGCGCCGGGAACTGCTCGATCTTGGCGATAAGGACAATCCGGTTGTTCTTATCGATGAAAGCTATAATGCCTCCCCCGTGGCCATGAAAGCCGCCTTCAAGGTGCTGGCGATGGTCGATCCTGGCCGGGGAGGGCGGAGAATCGCCATTCTCGGTGATATGTATGAATTGGGTGCGGACGGGGCGCGCCTGCACCGGGAACTGGCCATGCCGCTGGAAGCCGCGGGGGTCCAGCTCGTTTACACCAGTGGACCTCTGATGAAAAACCTCTATGATGTACTCCCTCAGGATAAGCGGGGGGCGCATGTGGACGACACGCGTGAGCTTGCCAAGATCGTGCCGGATGTTCTGATCCCGGGCGATGTGGTGATGGTGAAAGGGTCGCGCGGCCCGGGGGAAAAGCCGCGCATGCAACTGGTTGTTGAGGCCTTGCGCGCTTTGCCTGAAAAAATAAAAGAAAAGGGACTTGCGGGATAAGACATGCTCTACAACCTTCTGGCGCCGTACGCGCAGGATTTCATTGCGTTCAATCTCTTCCGGTATCTGACCTTCAGGACGGGCGGGGCCATCATCACCGCGATGATCATCTGCTTCCTGATCGGAAAGCCCATGATCAACTGGTTGAAAAAGAAACAGCGCGAAGGTCAGCCCATTCGCCAGGACGGTCCCGAAACCCACTTTAAAAAAGCCGGAACGCCGACGATGGGCGGGCTGATGATTTTAATCTCCGCCGGTATTTCCGTTCTTCTATGGTCTGATATTTCCAATCCATATGTATGGATCGTCGCGGGCGTTATCATCGGCTTTGGGTTGATAGGGGCGGCGGATGACTACGCGAAACTCACGAAGCGCAGTCACCACGGCATTCCGGGAAAAGTGCGTTTGCTGTTTGAATTCGGTATCGCATCCTGCGCCATTGCCGCCTACATGTATTTTACGCCATCGGCGACCAGTACGGGCCTTGCCATTCCTTTCGTCAAAGATTTTCTTGTTCCGCTCGGCTTTTTCTTTATTCCCTTCGCCATGCTCGTCATCGTCGGCTCTTCCAACGCGGTGAACTTAACGGACGGTCTGGACGGCTTGGCCATTGTGCCGGTAATGATCGCCGCCGCCTGCTTCGGCCTGATCGCCTATTTCGTGGGCAACGCGGTTTATGCGCCATATCTGGGCATCACGTTCGTTCCCGGGACGGGCGAACTCGCGATTATCTGCGGCGCGCTGATCGGCGCGGGCATGGGATTTTTATGGTTCAACGCTCCACCCGCAATGGTGTTTATGGGAGATACCGGATCGCTTGCCATGGGCGCCGGTCTTGGCGCGATCGCCATGATCGTCAAACATGAAATTGTCCTTTTCGTCATCGGCGGCCTGTTCGTTTTGGAAACGGTTTCGGTGATTATTCAGGTCGCGTCCTTCAAGCTCACGGGAAAGCGTGTTTTCGCCATGGCGCCGCTGCATCACCATTTTGAAAAGAAAGGGTGGTCTGAACCGACCATCGTTATCCGCTTCTGGATCATTTCCGTGATCCTTGCATTGATTGGTTTGGCAACGCTGAAACTGAGATGATTGATACGCGCAGGTATGTCGAAAGTCTGAACGGAAAACCGGTTGCGGTTTTCGGCCTCGGCCTGTCCGGATTTTCTTCCGCCAGGGCGTTATTGGCAGGCGGGGCCGCTGTGTCCGCTTGGGACGATAACGAAGAAAAACGCGCCGCCGCCGAAAAAGAAGGCATTCCGCTTCTGAATTTCATGACGACGGGCCTGAACGGGTTTTCGGCGCTGGTTCTTGCGCCTGGCATTCCTTTGCATTTTCCCGAACCTCATCCGGCGGTACTGCGCGCGCGCGAAGCGGGCGTCGAAATCATCGGCGACCTCGAAATCCTGCACAGATCAAACCATGGTGTAAAAACTATAGGAATCACCGGAACGAATGGCAAATCGACGACGACCGCATTAATCGCCCATCTTCTGCGTGAGAGTGGGATTGATGCAATCGCCGCTGGAAATATCGGTAAGCCTGCGCTTGATATTGATTTGCCCAAAAAAGATGGCGCCATTGTTCTGGAGATTTCTTCCTATCAGATGGATTTGTGTCCCACATTCCGGCCAGATTTTTCGGTTATGCTGAATGTCACGCCGGATCATCTTGACCGCCACGGCAGCTTTGAATCCTATGCAGCGGCCAAGGAAAGAATTTTTGAAGGGGAAGGCGTCGGCATTTGCGGCGTGGATGATGCGGCATCCCAGGCCATGTATGAGCGTGCTGTAAAATCGGCCATCCGCCGCATGATCCCCGTTTCGGTCAAAAAAGAAGTCACGGGCGGTGTGTATGTGAAAGAAGGCGTGCTGATTGACTGCCTCGACGAAGACGCAAGGGAAATAGGCGCTGTCTCCGACATGCCCTCCTTGCCCGGCACGCACAACCATGAAAACCTCTGCGCCGCCTATGCCGTATGCCGTCAGTTCGGATTGATCCCGCAGGATATATTAAATCACGCGAAAACCTATCCTGGCCTGCCGCACCGCCAGAAAATCGTGCGCGTCATTAACGGCGTCGCCTATATCAACGATAGCAAGGCGACGAACGCCGAAGCATCCTCAAAGGCCATCGCCTGTTACCGCAATATTTATCTCATCGCCGGCGGCCGCGCAAAAGAAGGCGGGTTGTCCGGTCTTGAACCTCTTCTTGATCGCATCAATCATGTGTTCTTGATCGGCGAAGCGATGGAAGATTTCGCGGCATGGCTGAAACACAACGGGGTGGAGCACACAAAAAGCCACTCCCTTGATGTCGCCGTTTTGGAAGCGCACACGAAGGCGCAGGCGGATAGGGGGCAGCCGGGCGGCGCAGGCACGGTTCTGCTGTCGCCCGCCTGCGCATCCTGGGATCAATTCAGGAATTTTGAACATCGCGGTGACGTTTTCACCGCTTTGGTAAACGCCTTGTCGGAAGATGTGTTATGAACTTTTTTGCAAGAACGGATAAATCGTTTCTCGGCAGCTGGTGGTGGACCGTGGATCGCGTTACGCTCGCCATCCTGGTCACGATCTGCATATTTGGCGTGGTGCTGGTGACCGCCGCAAGCCCGTCTGTTGCGCAGCGTATCCACGTATCTCCCAATCACTTTATCATACGCCACGTAATTTTTTTATTGCCCAGCATGTTGCTGCTGGTCGGCCTTTCCATGGCGAATTTACAACAGATATGGCGCACTGCGTTGATTGTCCTCGGCGCTTCCATGGTGTTGATGGTCGCCGTACTGATATTCGGCAATGAAGTAAAGGGCGCGCAGCGGTGGGTGGAAATCGGCCCCTTTTCGATACAGCCCAGCGAACTTGCCAAGCCGACTTTTATCATAGTGGCTTCCTGGCTGATCGCGCGCCAAAAAGAAAGACCGGAATTTAAAGGAATCTATTTTGCCTCTGCCTTGTATGCGGCGGTGGTGGCGCTTCTTGTTCTGCAACCCGATATGGGCATGACGTTCGTTGTCACAGCGAGTTTCTTTGCGATTATTTTTCTGGCGGGTTTGCCGTTCCGCTGGATTATTCTTTTGCTGGTTGTGGCAATGGGAGCCTCCGTCCTTGCATATTTCACGTTCGGTCACGTTCAAAGCCGCGTTGACCGGTTCCTAAATCCGGAAGCCGGAGACACATATCAGATCGATCGTTCCCTGGCGGCGTTCCAGCATGGCGGGCTGCTCGGTACTGGTGCGGGGCAGGGCACGGTGAAGATGACCATTCCCGATGCGCACGCAGATTTTATTTTCGCGGTGGCAGGCGAAGAACTCGGCATGCTGATGACCGTCCTCCTCGTTGGACTTTACGGGTATGTCATCGTGCGCGGGTATAACCGGATAATGGATACAGATAACATCTTTATTATACTGGCGTCGGGGGGTATCCTGACGCTCTTCGGTTTGCAGGCCTTGATCAATATGGGATCTTCCATTCACCTGCTGCCGACAAAGGGAATGACGTTGCCGTTCATTTCATACGGTGGGTCATCGTTGTTGTCGTCGGGTATCGGCATGGGGATGCTGCTGGCGTTGACAAAACGGCAGGGAAGATCGGGCATTGCGCGTGGCGGATTGTCCATCCGCCCCATCGGAGGGAGTGCGAAATGAGTATGAACGAAAATATAAAAACGGTGCCGAAGCTGATTTTATTAAGCGCAGGCGGTACGGGCGGGCATATGTTTCCGGCGGATGCGCTGGCGCAGGATTTGATTTCGCGCGGGTATCGCGTTGCGCTGGCCACGGATATTCGCGGCAAACGCTTTGAACCTTTCGCGGGCGGGATACCGGTTTACGTTTTGAATTCCGGCACGCTGGGGTCCGGTATTATCAGGAAGATAAAATCTGTGTTTTCCCTGGGTATGGGAATTCTGCAGGCGCGTAAACTGTTATCGGATTTAAAACCTTCCGTTGTGGTCGGGTTTGGCGGCTATCCCAGTGTCCCCGCCGTTTACGCCGCGCAGATGATGAAAATTCCCACGGTCATTCACGAACAAAACGCAATACTTGGTAAGGCAAATGTTTTTCTGGCGCCAAAGGCGGATAAAATCGCGGTTGCATGGGCGCATGTAGAGGGGCTGGAAAGCGCCGATGAAAATCGTGCGGTCGTAACGGGAAATCCTGTGCGGCCTGATATATCCGGTCTGTACAATAAGCCGTTTCCGACAATTGAACCGGATGGCACCTTGCGCATCTTCGTGACCGGCGGATCACAGGGGGCGAGCGTGTTTGGGGATGTTTTGCCGGGGGCTTTGGCCAGATTGCCTGGGCATTACCGTGCGCGACTGGATATCGTCCAACAATGCCGCGAAGATGAAATCGAACATGTGAAAAGCATTTACGATAACGCCGGTATCAAGTGCGACCTGCGCCCGTTCTTTAAAGATATGGCGTTGCAGCTGGAACGTTGCCATCTGGTGATCGCGCGGTCCGGGGCGGGCACCGTGTCCGAAGTGACGACCGCGGGCCGTCCTGCCATTTTCGTGCCTTATCCGCACCATGCGGATCAACAGCAAAAGCGCAATGCAGACGCCGTGGCCGATGCCGGCGGGGCCTGGGTGATGACCCAGAACGGCTTTACGGCGGAGGCGCTGCTGGCCCGCCTCGAAACCTTCCTCCAGAACCCGGAAACCCTGTTCCGCGCCGCAGAAAACGCCCGTTCCTGCGGCCGCCCGGATGCCGCCCGAAAGCTCGGCAATATCGTCATGGCCATGGCCAGCGGGTGGGATAAGCACCCGCAGGGGTAATAATATTACCCAAGTCGTTAAAAACTTGACATAACTATATTTTATAGTTAGCCTTACCGAAAAAATAGAGAGTGGTGTGTATGCCTTTTCAAAGAAACGGTGATTTTGTCCTGTCTTTTCATATTGCCTTAGAACAGGGTGTGGCGGAGGCTGTATCTCTTCTCGTCTCCCATGTCGAATCTTTGCACGAGGACGCGGTTTCTTGTTATCCCGCCCTTGTAAATGAGAGCCCAAAGAGGGCGTTTGAATTGGCGCTGAACAATTTGGGAGCGGCTTACAGGAACCAACCCTTTAGGTTCCCGGCGCAAAACGGTTCCGCCGAAAAATTTCCTGCCCAGTACGCCGTGTTCAAAATAGCTGCTGAAGCATTGGGCATTGCTTCCTAAGAAATATAAACTACTCCGTCCTTTGCGACATGAAGCTAAAAATCAGCCATAATTTATGGCTGATTTTTTCTTTTAAGATTGTTGTAAGGCCTGTTTTGTAACGGCCATTGTTATCCCGACGAAATTGGGAAGGGCCGATCGTGGATACCTGAAGGATGACGTGTGCAATTTTTCTGCGCTCCCCGGCGTTCCATCATTTATCCCAACAAAAAGCAATGCGCTGTTAGGATAGGCTGCGATATCATCTGCGTATCCGTGCACTATGCCTTCTTCCATTTTGATATTGCCACTAAGGGCATCTCGACAGATCTGGATAGTATCTCTATCATTAATCAGCGGGTCCGCTATACGGTTGTAATTGAATGAAAGGTCAAATCCCTCTATGCCGGATTTTTGCAGTTTTTGATGAATGCTGCTGACTGCGTTTTCTAGGCCCTTTTGTATACTGTCTCTCATTTCAGGGGTCGTCGCGCGCGTGGTACCTTTGAATGTGATTCTTGAAGGAATTGTATTTCCATTTTCAGGTGAAGTGTCAGTGTGCACATTCGTTATCTGGATGATTTGTCTATGAGAAGCGAATGCGTTTTGTAAGGCCGTGAATCTGCTTTGCACTTCGCCCATAGCTGCTACAGGATCCATGCCTTGTCTTGCTGCGTCGAATTTTTCACCGACATGCCCGCCCGGAAAAGTTATTTCACCGTTAAAGAAGTCCGCGCTGTACATAAGCGGACCTTCTTTAACCTGAACAATTCCCGCTTTATAGAAGGGAGCCGCATGGAGCGCGACAACGCGTTGTACATTAAGCTTTTGATAGGCTGGATCACTTAGGACGGCGCGCGCCCCCCCGTGTCCTTCTTCTCCAGGTTGAAAGATAATGTAGGCCGTTCCATCGAAATCGTTATCTAGTGAAAGCAAGATCGCGGAGGCTAATCCCGAGGCCGTATGCCCATCATGCCCGCATGCATGCATGACGCCGGGAGAATTGGAGCAGTCTTCGGTGTTTGCTTCTTGAATGGGGAGGGCGTCAATATCGGCTCGAATGCCTATATTTCTACCTGACTTGTTCGTTTTCCCTTCGACGATGGCTACTGTGCCGGTGCCTGCTACGGTTATGTGTGGCACAGCATGTTCTGTAAGAATGCTTTGAATATAAGCTTGTGTGTTTCTCTCTCTCGGTCCATCCATATTTCCCAGTTCCGGATTCATATGAAGCCATTTAAGCCACCTGCCGGTCTTGTCCATAATTCCGTTGAAGTCTGCTGTCGGAGTTATCAATGCCATAATGAAAGTCCTTGTTGCTTAATAAATTTAAATTATGCGATAGGGTGGTACTAATAATTTTGCAATATGTCAAATATATTTTGTGACTAATAGCGTGGTCTACTCTTTTATTGTTAATCTCTTGGCTTTCCTTTAGGGTTTCCGCCATGCGCATAGTGCCTCAGAGCGTTGGAACACTCCATTTTATCGGGATTGGCGGGATCGGAATGTCCGGGATCGCGGAGGTGCTGCACGCGCTGGGCTACATCGTTCAAGGGTCCGATATCGCGGATGGATATAATACCGACCGCCTGAAAAAGAAAGGCATTAAGATTTTCATCGGCCACGACGCCAAAAATATCGAGGACGCCGCCATCATCGTTATCTCCTCCGCCATAAAAGAAGGAAACCCCGAGCTCGCCGCCGCGCGCGCCGCGAAGCTCCCCATCGTTCGCCGGGCAGAGATGTTGGCCGAACTTATGCGGTTAAGGATGGCGGTGGCGATTGCCGGCACGCACGGGAAGACGACGACGACATCTATGGTCGGCGCGATGCTGGAAGAGGGTGATTTTGACCCCACCGTTATCAATGGCGGGATTGTTCATAAATACGGAACCAACACGCGGATGGGGTCTGGCGAATGGATGGTGGTTGAGGCAGATGAGTCCGACGGGACGTTTACGAAACTGCCCGCAACTGTGGCCGTTGTCACCAACATAGATCCCGAACATCTGGACCATTACGGGGATTATGATTCCATCAAGGCGGCGTTCCGCCAGTTTATCGAGAATATCCCGTTTTATGGTTTCGCGGTTCTGTGCACGGATCACCCGGCAGTGCAGGCAATGATCCCCGAACTCTCTGACCGCATCGTCGTGACCTATGGATTCAACGCGCAGGCGGATGTGCAGGCGGTGAATATCCGAAGCGGATCTGATGGTTCTGTCTTCGATGTGAAGTTTTCTGAGAACGCGTTCGATGATGCGCTTGAATTGAAAGATGTTTTTCTTCCCATGTTCGGGCAGCATAATGTGCAGAACTCGCTCGCGGCGCTCGCCGTCGCGCATAAAATGAAGATCGCACCAGCCGCGATGAAGAACGCACTTTCAAACTTCTCCGGCGTAAAGCGACGCTTTACCAAAACGGGCGAAGTGTCTGGAATTACTGTTATTGACGATTACGGCCATCATCCGGTGGAGATAGCGGCAGTGCTGAAAGCCGCGCGTCAGGCGGTGGCGGGGACAAGCGGGCGTGTCGTCGCCGTGATGCAGCCGCACCGTTATACAAGGCTGTCGTCTCTCTTCGATGATTTCTGCACCTGTTTCAACGACGCGGATTCCGTGATCATCGCCGATGTTTACGCCGCCGGCGAAATGCCCATCGAAGGCGCGACGAAAGAAGCGCTCGCCGAAGGGCTAAAAGCTTGCGGACACAAAAACGTCACCGCCCTGCCATCGCCGGGACAACTGGCGGCGATAGTGTCGGGGCAGACGCAAAGCGGGGATTTCATCATCTGCCTCGGCGCGGGGGATATTACGAAATGGGCGTATGCGCTTCCCGCCGAACTGGAAAAGATTTTCGCTTCGTCCCAAAAACAAAGGGCGTAACACATGCAAACGCAACTAAAGGCGCAGGAATTACCCCCCGTGCGCGGCCGGTATACCGAAAACGCGCCGCTGGGTGAATCCGGCTGGTTCAAATGCGGCGGGAAGGCGGAGGTTTTATTCAAGCCTGCGGATTTACAGGATTTGCGGGATTTCCTGATCCAGACATCGGACGCCGTAGGGTTTGAATCCACTTCCCCTGTTTGTTACGCGGGCGGCGGTTCGGTGCCGGTCCATGTCTTTGGCGCGTTATCCAACACCATCATCCGTGACGGCGGGCTGCCGGGCGTGACGATCCGGCTGGGCCGGGAATTTGCGGGGATCGAGGTGGATGGTGAAATGGTAAAAGCCGGGGCGCTTGCGCTGGATGCCAATGTGGCGCAGGTGGTGGCGGAGGCTGGGATCGGCGGCCTTGAGTTTTTGTCGGGTATTCCGGGAACCATCGGCGGGGCGCTGCGCATGAACGCCGGATGCTATGGCGCGGAAGTGAAGGATGTTCTAGTGTGCTGCGAAGCGGTGGATCGCGCCGGGCGTGTCGTTACCTTGCGGCCTCACCAGATGCATATGACGTATCGCCATGTTGAAGTGCCGGAAGATTACATTTTTGTGTCGGCAACATTCAAGGGGCAAAAAGATAATGCACAGAATGTGCTGGACCGTATGGCTGAGATAAAACTTAAACGTGAGGCGAGTCAGCCGATTCGGGAAAAGACGGGGGGGTCTACGTTTGCGAATCCGTCGGCGGAAGACATCGAGCGCGCTGGAATGCCCGAAGGCACGAAGGTCTGGCAGTTGATCGACGCAGTCGGCGGGCGGGGCCTTAAAATCGGTGGCGCGGTGATGAGCGATAAGCATTGCAATTTTATGATCAATGAAGGCGGGGCCACGGCTGCGGACCTTGAAAATCTGGGGGAAGAAGTGCGTCGGCGCGTTTTGGAGAAGTTCGGAATTTCCTTGAGATGGGAGATCAAGCGGATCGGTCTTTCGCTTTAACGTCATTCCGGCGAAAGCCGGAATCCATGGAGTGTTTAACCCGGGTTCGATTTGTCTAAATCGTGGTGGTGGATAGATCGTATGGATCCCGGCTTTCGCCGGGATGACGGTGTAGATGGGGCGACATGGAAAAGAAGTTTCATGTATACATAATGGCTAGTAAGAGGAACGGGACGCTTTATACGGGTATGACTCAGATCTTTTGCAACGCGTTGTTCAGCATAAAGATGGAGTTGTTGAGGGATTTACGAAGAAATACAATGTCAAAACGCTGATTTATTATGAACCGCATGAAAGCGCCGAAAGTGCCATTCGGCGGGAAAAGCAAATAAAAGACTGGCAACGTGATTGGAAAGTTGATTTGATAGAGAAGTCCAATCCCAATTGGCATGATTTGTTTGAAGATTTAAGGAACAGGTCACGATTTTAATTTTCCGTCATTCCGGCGAAAGCCGGAATCCATGGGATGATTGGAATTAATACGATTTTCGAAATCGTGCTTATGGATAGATCGTATGGATTCCGGCTTTCGCCGGGATGACGACAGAGGAAGGAAAGTAAAATGAGAAAAAACATTGCCCTTTTGGTCGGCGGGTGGTCGGCGGAGCGGGAAGTTTCGCTGATGAAGGGGCGCGCTGTTGAGGCGGCTTTGAAAGAAGGCGGCTATAACGTCAAATGGGTCGAAGTTACGCGCGATTTGAACAAGCTGCTCAAGGATTTAACGCCAAGACCTGATGCAATCTTTAACAATCTGCACGGGCGTGGCGGCGAAGACGGAATAATTCAGGGCCTGCTTGAAATTTTGGAAATTCCTTACAGCCACTCAGGTGTTGCGGCGTCCGCCATCGGCATGAACAAACCCCTCGCCAAGCGCATGGCGGCCAGTGTTGGTGTGCCAAGCGCCGAAGGCAAAGTTGCCAGCAAAGACGAGGTGTTGGCGGGGAAAGTTATGAAAGCGCCTTATGTTGTGAAGCCACCTTGCGAGGGGTCTTCGGTTGGCGTTCGCATCATTCTGGATAACGACAATCACCCCGCGCTGGACGCCGAAACATGGACGTTCGGCGATGAGGTTCTGGTCGAGCGATATATTCCGGGCAAGGAACTGACCGTCGCCGTTCTGGATGGCAAGGCGCAGGCGGTTACGGAAATAATATCCCATACGCGGTTTTTTGATTACGAGGCCAAATACAAAGACGCCCGCACGGAACTGGTCCTGCCCGCTCAAATCCCGGATGCCGTTTATAAGGCGGCGCTGGACTATGCGGAGCGGGTGTTCAAAGTTCTGGGTTGCGCCGGCATCGCCCGCTGCGATTTCCGATATGATGATTCCAAAAACGGACCAGACGGGTTATACTTCCTGGAAATTAACACCCAGCCCGGGTTTACGGCCGAATCCATCGGCCCGTCCCAGGTTGTCTATAACGGCATGTCTTTCGTACAACTTTGTTCCCATCTGGTTGAAACCGCACAATGTCACGGCTCGGTACAAGACGATCTACCATCCTCAAACGGCGCTCGGCAGGCTCTGAGCGCCTGATCCTTTTCGTCAAAAGGTTTGGGTTTGGTATCGCATTTTCGGTTTTGGCTTTCTGGGCTTCGTCATGGTTTGTCATGTCCGGCGCGATGGATCGCACCCAGCATAAAATCGAAACCGCCTTTTACAACACCACGGGCGGGTGGGGTTTCAGGGTGCAGAACATCCTTGTCGACGGGCGGCATTACACGGACGCCGATACGCTCAAAGCCATGATCAACATGGAAAAGGGCGATCCGATTTTCGCGTTTCATCCAGGCGAAGCGAAAGCGATGCTGGAAAAAATATCCTGGGTGAAAGAAGCGCATATCGAACGCCGCCTGCCGGACACAATCTACATTCGCCTTGAAGAAAGAAAACCGCTCGCCCTCTGGCAAAGGCACGGCAAACTGGCGCTGATCGACGCGGACGGGGTTGTGCTGACGGACCGCAATCTCGCGCCGTTCAAAAACCTGATGATAGTCGTGGGCGATGAAGCGCCGAAACAGGCGGCGGGACTCATAAGTATGCTGGACGCCGAACCTGTGATTGAACAGCGGGTGGAGGCCGCAACCCTTATCTCCGGCCGCCGCTGGGATTTGAAACTGAAATCCGGCGCGGAAGTGAAGTTGCCGGAAACCGAACTCGGCCTTGCGCTCCGCAAACTCGCCATCAACCATGAAGAAGAAGCTTTGCTGGACAAGGATGTTTTGAGCATTGACGTCCGGGAAGAGGGCCGTATAACTGTAAGAACCAAACCCGGCGCCGCCCAGGACTATAACAAGGCCGCCATCACCCCCGCCGCAGGCAAGCCTATCTAGATGAAACACAAGCTCAAACCCAAAGGCTCTATTTTGGCTGCGCTGGATATCGGCAGCCATAAAATCGCGTGTTTTATCGGGCGCATTGTGGATGACCAGGGCGCAATAGAGGTACTTGGCGTCGGGTATCAGGCGGCGAAGGGAATTAAGGGCGGCACGGTTGTTGATCTGGATCTGGCCGAGAGCGCGATCCGGTCCACCGTGCACACGGCGGAGAATATGGCGGCCGAAGCCATGAAAGGCTATCCGCTGCGCGAAGTCATCATCAATGTCCCCGGCAATTACGCCCACTCTCATATATTGACGGCGAGCATTCAGGTGTCTGGGCATTCCATCACGCATAATGATGTGCGGCGCGCGCTGGCGAAGGCGCAGGATCAGGTTTTGTCTGCGGACTATGAACTCGTGCACACGATTCCCATTGGATATCGCATCGACGGGCAGGAAGGGATTCGTGATCCGCGCGGGATGGTGGGGCAGCAGCTGGACGTCGGCATTCATATGGTGACGGCAGATTTAGGGCCGTTGCAGAATATGGCATCCTGTATCGAACGCTCACACCTCGATATCGTCGCGCTCGGCTCTTCACCCTATGCGGCCGGCCTTGCCTGCCTCGTCGAAGATGAAATGGATCTGGGCTGCACCGTCATCGACATGGGCGCGGGCGTGACGTCCTTCGCCGTCTTTCAGGGCGGCGCGATGATTTACGGGGATGCGATTCCCGCGGGCGGTGCGCATGTAACGAACGACATCGCGAAGGGGCTGACCTGCGCCGTATCTGATGCCGAGCGTCTCAAGACTTTATACGGCAGCGCGATGGTGACTGCGGGCGACGAAACCGAATTAATCGAAGTGCCGCAGCTCGGCGATGCCGACCGGCACACGCCAAACCATATTCCTAGATCGCTTCTGATCGGGATTATTCAGCCTCGGCTGGAAGAGATTCTGGAGATCGTGCGCGGACGGCTGCGCGATTCTGGATTGGATGGGACAGTTGGGCGGCGCGTTGTCCTTACAGGCGGCGGGAGCCAGATGCCGGGCATTCGCGATCTTGCGCAATCCATCCTTGATAAACAAATCCGTCTCGGCCGTCCGATCCGCTTAAGCTCTTTGCCGGATGCCGTCTCCGGCCCGGCCTTCGCGACAACGGCAGGCTTGCTCACTTATATAACGGAGCGCCACGACGAAATGCCCGCCGAAATCATGGCGACGGTGGAGCCAGGCTCCATGTGGGAGCGTGTTAAGTACTGGTGGAAAGAAAACTGGTGATTTCTAGCACCCGTCATTGCGCGCCTCGCCGCGACAATTGAAAGACAAGTTTAGAAAACCCTTAAAACGATCTGATTTCATTGAATATTGTATAACTCTGATTGTGTTGTGCACTATTTTTCTCTCTGAAATCCTTGAAAATTCCGCATTTTCTCCCCAACTTATCCACAGCTAAATACCATCATACTCTTGGGGTTTTTAAACTCTCATGAAACAATCTCGAAATGTGAATCAGATGAGTCTCTTAGGCGCATTTGTACGCATGCGGGGAGAGGAAAGATTCAGCCTTAAACCGCAAGAGTATCCTTCGTTTTTGCTGATCTGGGGAATTTTCAGGATTCCGTCACGGTAGGAACACCAATAGAATCGTAAAAAATGCCTTCAACCATGAGGTTACAAACATGATCAATTTAAGAATTCAAACGCCGGAAGTTCAAAGGCTCTCTCCAAGAATCCACGTTATCGGAGTAGGCGGCGCTGGCGGCAACGCGGTGAACAACATGATTTCGAGCGGACTTGAGGGAGTAGAGTTCCTCGTCTGCAACACGGATGCACAGGCACTGGAAGGCAGCCTCTGCGAAAACCGCCTTCAACTGGGCACGCATGTCACGGGCGGCCTTGGCGCCGGGGCAAAACCGGAAATGGGCATGAAGGCTGCCGAAGAATCCATCGAAGAAGTGATGGAATATCTGCTCGGCTCCAATATGGTGTTCATCACCGCCGGTATGGGCGGCGGTACAGGTACGGGCGCGGCGCCGATCATCGCACGCGCTTGCCGCGATGCCGGTATCCTTACGGTCGGTGTGGTCACGAAGCCTTTCACTTTCGAAGGCACGCACAGAATGCGTCAGGCGGAAGCCGGCATTAAAGAGATGCAAGAATATGTGGACACGCTGATTGTGATCCCGAACCAAAACCTCTTCCGCGTCGCCAATGAACGCACGACTTTTGCAGATGCATTCCGGATGGCGGATTCGGTTCTGCAATCCGGCGTACGCGGCGTTACGGACCTGATCACCAAAGAAGGTCTCATTAATCTCGACTTCTCCGACATCCGCTCCGCGATGCTCGAAATGGGCAAGGCTATGATGGGAACGGGCGAAGCGGAAGGCGAGCGCAGAGCGCTGGAAGCCGCAGAAGCCGCCATCAACAACCCGCTGCTCGACGACATTTCAATGAAAGGCGCCCGCGGCGTCATCATCAATGTAACGGGCGGTGCCGACATGACGCTGTTCGAAGTCGATGAAGCCTGCAACCGCATACGCGATGAAGTTGATCCTAACGCAAACATCATCTTCGGTTCCACGTTCGATGATCGTATGGATGGCCGCATGCGCGTTTCTGTCGTTGCCACGGGCATCGATGCGGGTGAGGCGAAAAAAACCGATCCTGCGAAAGAAACAGGAAACGGAGGTGTCCGGGTAACGGCTGTGGGAAAGCCGCAGCCTGAAGCTCGTACTTTCGAACGCGCAAGACCTCAGCCAAATCCGGTGCAACAGGCAACGGCGGCAGCAAGATCTTCCGCTATCCCGTCCCGGCCTGGCATGACACAGGCGGCTCCGCTTGCGCGCAGCTTCCCGCAGGATGAACCGGAGCGCGATATGTTTGAACAGCAGGAATTTGCGCAGGCCGCGCCAGCTCCTGTGACGCAACAGCCCGCGCCGATTATGCCGGAGCAGCCGGCGATCCAGGCTTATGCTCAGGCGCAGCCGCACTATGCAAGCGCACAGGCGGCGGGTCTTCGCGGCACGCTGCATGAAGGTCACTTCATCCCGCCAAAAGCGATAGTGCCGGAACCGCAGGATCCCGTTTCCAGCTATGGCATGGGTGGGTATGGCCAGCCGCAGCAGGCTCGCGGCTACAACCTGACGCCGCCGGTGCCAGGTGCGGGGCAGGCTGAGCGCAAGAAAACGCCATCTTTGTTTGAACGCATCACCAGCGGTGTCCGCCGCGAACATGCGCCGCGCGCGCCGGAATCCATCGATGACGGCTACGGCAATGCGCAACAGCAAATGGTAATGGGCACGGGCGGCGGCTTCCACACGCAGCAGCAGAGCGCGCTTCGCGCTATGCCGCGCAGCGCCGAACTTCCCGCGCAGGGACAGCTGAACATCGACTCTCCTGCCGCAACGCGTCCAAAAGGCGATGAGGAGCTGGATATTCCGGCGTTCCTCCGCAGACAGGCGAACTAATTCCAATTTTTTCTGAGTGTCCTCCAGAAAAAATTACACTTGGGCCCCGAAAGGGGCCTTTTTTTCTCGACATAATAGGCATAAAATCCTATAATTCTTTCATGGACAGACAAAGCCAAAACCCGATAGCCACAAATAAAAAAATGAAGAACGAACTGATAAATGTGACAGCATGGGAAATATTGGGCGTTGATTTCATTGGATATTTTGGCCTGAAAGAAAAAATCCACGCAAACGAACTATTGAAACGCAGGCATTGTAACCGGGCGCAACAATGAGTGATTTGAGAGTGGCGGGAGCGGGGGCTATATTTCATCCTAGGATTAACCACAAAGGCCCTTGCAGTTTCATGCAACAGACCATCAGGCAGGCAATAGAAATAAATGGCATCGGATTGCATTCCGGTAAGCCTGTCCGCATGCGCCTTGTCCCGGCTCCGGCCGATCATGGTGTTGTCTTCGTCCGCACGGACCTGCAAAGCGGTCCGAACGTCATTCCTGCGAAACATGACCGTGTTACCGATACGCGCCTCTGCACCCTGATTTCGAATGAATACGGCGCGTCCGTGGGCACCATCGAGCATTTGATGGCGGCCTTGCGCGGCTGCAACATCGACAATGTTCTGGTTGAAATAGATTCCGCCGAAGTGCCTGTCATGGACGGATCTTCCAAAGCGTTCGTCGAAGCCATCGACGCTGTCGGCGCGCGGGAACAATCCGCGCCGCGCCGCGCGATCAAGATCTTAAAGACCATTACAGTGCGTGATGGGGACAAGCTTGTGACGCTGTCACCGTCCGATGTTCCTGTCTTTTCCGGCCGCATTGAGTTTTCGCACACCGCGATCGGTGCGCAGGAATATTCCCTGAAACTGGTCAATGGAAACTTCCGTCACGATGTTTCGGACTGCCGCACCTTTGGTTTTGTAAAAGAGGCGGAAATGCTCCGCGCTGCGGGCCTGGGCCTTGGCGGAT
>CAUJHN010000117.1 GCA_963204825.1 Pseudomonadota bacterium | reverse complement strand
GGCCAGTGCACGGCGCTTTACCCGGAAAAGCCGATCTACGACATCCCCGCATGGCCGGAGATCCTGGCCGGTGATTTGATCCACCAGCTGGAACGCCAGGCCGCGCCGTTTCAGCCGGTTTATTATCTTGGTCAACAAATTGTCGCTATAAGCAATGAAGGTAGCAAGTGGAGAATTTTGAGTGCCAAAGGCACAGAAATCCTTGTTTCCGCCATTGTCGTTGCCGCGGGCGCCGGTGCATTTGGACCAAACCGTCCCCCCTTAGAAGGGCTGGAAGACTATGAAGGACATAGCGTGCATTACATGGTACGCCGGAAAGAAGATTTCCGGGGCAAACGCGTCGTCATAGCGGGCGGCGGCGACAGCGCGGTTGACTGGGCGTTGTCGCTCGCGCCGATTGCAAAGTCTGTTGTCGTGGTCCATCGCCGGGATAAATTCCGCGCCGCGCCGGAAAGCGTGCGGCAGATGGAAGCTCTGGCGGCGGCGGGGTCGATTGATCTGATTATCCCGTATCAACTGAAAGAAATACAGGGACAGGACAATAAATTGACGGCGGTCATTGTCGATTCTCTGGATGGCGCGCAGAAGATTCTGCCTGCGGATGCGCTGCTCCCGTTTTATGGGCTTGCCGCGGAACTTGGTCCGATCGCGGAGTGGGGGCTGGCGCTGGATAAGAACCATATTACAGTGGATCCTGCCACATGCCAGACGAATGTGCCCGGAATATACGCTATAGGCGACATTGCCGCTTATAAGAACAAGCCCAAGCTGATTCTGACGGGATTTAGCGAGGCGGCTTTCTGCGCCCGCGCAATCCAGGTCCAGCTGTTCCCCGGCAAGGCGGTCCACTTCGAATATTCTACGACCAAGGGTGTACCCGGACGTTCATAAAAGCGACCTGGCGCTTAAAAACCATGTCGGGACGGCGCAGGCGGTTGTATAATTCAGGTATGAAACGATTTCTGTTCCTTTTGCTGCTTGTCTTCCTGCCCGCCGCCGTTGTGGCGCAGCCTCTTCCGGTCGTTCTCGAAGGCCAGGAAGGCGAAGTGACAAGCGCGCCGATTTGCACCTTTCTTGTCAACCGCTCCAACCAGACCATTATGGGCGTCGTTTACACGGCGCCGCAGACAGTGCCGAGCGGCCAAACCCTGCGCCGCAGCCAGAATTTTCGGCTGGAATCGCATGAAAAAAAGCAGATATGCGCGACAGGGCCGTTTTATGAAGGGCGGCGGCTTGAGCTCGTGATTCGTACCCTTATCCCGCTGTTCACCTGCAGGACGACGCTGGACCGCGAGATTTTCCTCGATGCGGAAGAGGGCGAAGGCGGGATCAAGAAACTGTCGGCGGCGTGTAACTGATTTATCAGTTCGTTTTACGATTTTTTCTTCACCGGCCCGGATTTTCTTTATAAATCAGGGGTGGGTTATTTTCCCGAATCCGAATTTATTCAGTTCGTTTGTAATGTTTTTCGCCGTCATTGCGGGAAGCGTTGCGACGAAAAACCCGTACAGCTTGCCGTGCGGCGCGATCCCTATGGATTGCCGCATCGGCCTTTGGCCTCCTCGCAATGGCGGGTGGGCTGGTAATACCTGATTATTGCATAGAATATAGCGGATGCTGTCTGTGCGATAAAGGAAATTATTCCTTTTATATCGTAACGCGTACCGTGGTGCCTTTGGTTTGCTCGCTTGTCAGGGCTATCGTGCCGCCGTGGAGTTCGACGATGTTTTTCACCAATGTCAGGCCGAGCCCGGCGCCGGCGTAGCCGGTCGTATGACGCGCGGTGGCCGTTCTTTCGAAGGGCTGGAAAATGCGTTCCAGATCTTCTTTCGCAATGCCAACGCCTGTATCCGTAATGGATATTTCTATTCTGTCCCCTGTTTTTTGGGCCGATATGTCTATTTTTCCGCCTTCGGGCGTAAAATTGATGGCGTTGCGGATTAGATTCAGCAGCGCCTGTTTCAAACGGCGTTCATCCGCATGAATACTTCCTATATTATCGGGACAGGATAATTTTACATTGAGCTTGTGCTTGCGCGCCCATTCCATCGTAAGATCGTATAAGCCGGCGAGAAGCGGTTTGACGGCCACTTCCTGTTTCTTAAGTTCAAGATAACCCGCTTCGATGGTGGAGAGATCAAGGATATCGTCGATCAGACTGACCAGCCGTTCGCCGGCTTCGTGAATGCCGGAACTGTATTCTTTTTGCCGGTCGTTCAGCGGACCGAAATATTCATGCCCCAAAATTTCCGAAAAGCCCATGATGGCGTTCAGCGGCGTGCGCAACTGGTAGGACACGTTGGCGAGGAAGTCCGTTTTCAATTGTTCGGCGGCTTCGAGCGCGGCGTTCTTTTCACGCAACGCATTTTCCACGCGTTCCGAATCCGTGACATCATAATAGGAAACCATCACGCCGCCATCGGGCAGCGGCATGGTGGCGTACCATAGATGTACGCGGTCCGTACGTATTAGGCGGCCTTCCTGCGTGCTTCTCTCGAGCGCCTGGCCAATCAGATCTTTCCGGATCTTTGCCCATTCGCTTTCGGGGAAGAAACCCGCCTTTCTGTCGACGATCTTATTGATGTGCGGTCCCCCTTCGAGTTCTTCGGGGTGCAAATCCCAAAGTTTGGCAAAAGCAGGGTTGCAGAGCTTCAAACGCCCGTCGCCGCCATACACGACTACGCCTTCGGCAAGATTATCCAGCGTTTCCTTTTGGACGGCGATCAAGGTGTTATAACTGGATTCGAGTTCCAGACGGCTGGTCACGTCTTCGAAGGTCATCATCAGGCCGCCCATCGGATGCGGTACGACCAGCATGCGCACCGCGCTGCCGTCGGGCAAATAGAGCATGTCTTCGTGCGGGTCGATCAGGCGCGTGAACATATCGAGCCAGCCCTGCTTGTATTTCCGGAAATCCGCCTGTTCCGGCAGGCGGCGGTTTTCGCGCAGCTTTTCCAGGATATCGCCGAGTTTCGGTTTTGTATTCAGCCACTGATCTTCCAGTCCCCATTGCGTTGCAAAGGCGGAGTTGAAGAATTCCAGCCCCTGACCGGCGGAGAAAATGGCGATGGCGGAGCGGAGTTGTTCAAGCAGCGTTTTGTCAGCGCTGCGGTGGCGGTCCAGTTCGCCCTGAATTTCTTCTTCGCGCGTAAGGTCGCGCAAATATCCAAGCGTCTGATGCGTGCCGGGAAGCGGCATTTCGGTGATTTCGACCCAGCGCCGCTTGCCGCCGACGATGATATGGCAGAGGGAGATCTGCGGCTTGCCTTCGGCGAGCGCGTCGCGGGCAAGATCTTTGGGCGGGCGCCCCTGGCTTTTGGGGGAGATCATTATTTCGATCTGGGCGCTGGCGATTTCGCTTCTGTCACCGCTGATTAGCGCGGCATAAGCCATGTTCGCCCAGGTTAAATCACCTGACGCGTCGCGCAGCCAAACAGGGACAGGCAGGGTGTCGAGGCTGCCCTTCATGATGGCCAGCTGCTGCTCCGCGTTTTCCCGGGCCTTTTTCATGGAGGCCTGCGCATCGTCTTCTTCGGAAATATCTTCGAGCCAGAGGATGTTGAATTTGTCGCTGCCGTCGATGGCCGCCCCCGCCGTGCCGCGCAGGCGAAAGGCTTTGCGGTTGTCTTCGGTGCGTACGCTCAAGGAAAAGGGCTTTCCTTCATTTTCGAGCTTTAGATACTGGCCTTCCAGGGCGGCAGAATCGCCTGTGGCCAGGGTGGCCTGTATGTCTTCGATGGCCGTGATGGTTTTAAGCCCCAGCAGCGCGCAGAACCCATCGCTGTAGGCGACGCTGCCGTCCGCATGGAAGCCGCAATATTCACCGGGGAAGGCGTTTAAGAAAGCTTCCAGCCGCGCTTTTTCCGCCGACAGCTGATCCGCGCCGGTAAGAGGCGCAAGCAGGGCGGAAAAAAGCGATGGCGGTTTTTGGGCGGCGGGTTTCATTTCAATCAAATTTTACCCCACGAACCGGGGCGAATATAGAAGAAAAATAATTACAGAATGACGGTGCGGTTGCCGTGCAGGAAAATACGGCGTTCGGTATAAAGCCGCAAGCCTTTTGCCAGCACGCGGGTTTCGATATCCTTGCCGATCTGCTGCAATTTTTCGGGCAGGGCGGCGTGATCCACGGGTTCCACGCCCTGCGCAATGATCGGGCCTTCATCGAGGTCTTCGGTCGCGAAATGCGCAGTGGCGCCAATGATCTTCACGCCGCGTTCATAGGCCTGATGGTAGGGCTTCGCGCCCTTGAAACCGGGCAGGAAGGAATGGTGGATGTTGATGAGGCGGCCTTCGAATTTGCTGCAGAATTGCTGCGAGAGGACCTGCATGTAGCGGGCAAGAACGATGAGCTCCGCCCCCGTTTCGGCGACCAGATTGCCAAGTTTTCTTTCCTGCAATTCCTTATCGCCATCGATGGGCAGATAATGGAAAGGAATGTCGGAGATTTTGGCCATGGGGCCGAGCGCCATATGGTTGGAGGCGATGGCCGCGATATCAAGCGAAAGGCCCTTCGCGCGCACGCGGTAGAGGAGGTCATGCAGGCAGTGGTCGGCTTTTGAAACGAGGACGAGCGTGCGGACAGGGCGGGTGAGGTCGCAGATTTCCCAGTCCATTTTAAAGCGGGCGGCAGGGCCGGCGAAATCTTCTTTGAAATTCGCGCCGCAGCCATCCACCATTTCGCGGAAGACGACGCGCATGAAAAACCGGCCGGAGTAAGGGTCGTAGAACTGCGAGGATTCTTCGATGTTGCATTCGTTGTTGGACAGTGTCGTCGCGACGGCGGCGACGATTCCGGGCTGATCTACGCAATGGAGGCGGAGGACGTGCATATTTCTAGATTAAACCCGAAATTAGGGTGCGGCTACCCTAAATTCGTGTGTAAGGCCTGGGTCTGGTACAGGCAGTCTTTCCGGACGGCTGGAAAATTCATCCAGCAATGCGTTTATTTCTGCCGGGGTTTCACGAAAACCTCTCCTGTTACGGAGGTATTCAACCATAGATCTGCCACGCGCGTTAAAGTCTGAAGGAGGATCTGCGTCTGTTTTTTTAATGTCGACCAGATAATGATAGGCAATGTTATAGGCCAATGCTTTCCGCCGTTGCTTATCTGTTTCTGTAACATGTCTGTATCTCAATTGATCGGAATTATGATCTATGTCTTCAATTTTGAGATCAAGGGCGTCTTCTCCGCCTTGTGAGGCTCTCTCTATGAAATCAAAAAATAGTTCACCCTTTCTTTTGGTCACAGCGTCAAGCGCGCGCATGATGCGCGGTGAAAAAAATTCTGCTAATTCCTCAAGCTCCCAGTCCGTATCTTCCACAACATCATGTAGGATTGCTAGGATGCGCTTGTTTTTTGATTTAAACCTTCCTGCCACCTCCAATAGATGCTGGGTAAAATCTTCTCCTGATCTCTGCTTTTCAAAGAATAAAGAACTCCCGGCGATAATCATGGCTAAGCTAAGCGATTCACCGTTCTCGTGGTTTTCCGTCTTATTGGGAAGTTCTCTCAGGCGAGCCTTAATTTCTTCTTTCGTAAACATGGCGTACTTTCTTACAAATGAATAAAAATATGTAAACGACATTTACAACAAAAAAACCCGCCTGTTAAGGCGGGTTTTTGAAGAAATTCACCAGTATTAGTAGCGGTAGGCGTCCGATTTGAACGGGCCGGATTGTTCTACGCCGATGTAGTCGGCCTGGGCCTTGTTCAGCTTCGTGAGTTTTGCGCCGAGTTTTTCGAGGTGCAGCATCGCGACTTTTTCATCGAGGTGCTTTGGCAGAACGTAGACTTTCTTTTCATACTTGTCCGCGTTGTTCCAGAGTTCGATCTGGGCCAGCGTCTGGTTGGTGAAGGAAGAGCTCATCACGAAGGATGGGTGGCCCGTTGCGCAGCCGAGGTTTACGAGGCGGCCTTCGGCGAGCAGGATGATGCGCTTGCCGTCGGGGAATTCGATTTCGTCCACCTGCGGTTTGATGTTGTGCCATTTCATGTTGCGGATTCCTTCGACCTGAATTTCATTGTCGAAGTGGCCGATGTTGCAGACGATGGCGCGGTCTTTCATCGCGCGCATGTGATCGACCGTGATGATGTCGATATTGCCCGTTGTGGTGACGAAGATATCGGCGCGGGGTGCTGCGTCTTCCATCGTCACGACTTCGAAGCCTTCCATGCAGGCCTGCAGCGCGCAGATCGGGTCGATTTCCGTGACCATGACGCGTACGCCCTGCGAAGCGAGGGATGCGGCGGAGCCTTTGCCCACGTCCCCATAACCGGCGACGACGGCGACTTTACCGGCGAGCATCACGTCCGTTGCGCGGCGGATACCATCGACCAGCGATTCACGGCAGCCGTATTTGTTGTCGAATTTGGATTTCGTGACCGAGTCATTGACGTTGATGGCAGGCACCATCAGCTTGCCGGCCTTCGCCATTTCATAGAGGCGCAGAACGCCCGTGGTCGTTTCTTCGGAGATACCCTTCACGTCTTTCATGATGTCCGGGTAGTCCTTGTGCATGATGGCTGTGAGGTCGCCGCCGTCATCGAGGATCATGTTCGGGGTCCAGCCGTTCGGCCCTTTGATCGTCTGATGGATGCACCATTCGGCTTCTTCGTTTGTCTGGCCTTTCCAGGCGAAGACGGCGCAGGTGCCTTTCGCGGCGATCGCGGCGGCGGCGTGGTCCTGCGTCGAGAAGATGTTGCATGAAGACCAGCGGACGGTTGCGCCGAGTGCTTCCAGTGTTTCGATCAGGACGGCCGTCTGAATGGTCATATGCAGGCAGCCTGCGATGCGGGCGCCTTTCAGCGGCTGGGCCTTGCCGTATTCCTTACGCAGGGCCATGAGGCCGGGCATTTCGGTTTCGGCGATATTGATTTCCTTACGGCCCCATTCGGCGAGGGTAATGTCTTTAACTTTGTAGTCATTCTGAACAGCTTTTGGTGCGGCGGTCATGGTCGTCTCAGGCTCCTTGGGTTTAAGCGTATTTTAAGAATTCTGCGCTAAGACTTAAGGGCGGAGACCGCCAAATGCAAGCGGTTTTGGGGATTTGTATGAATACAGGCGATTTTAATTCAGAAGCCGGACCGGCGCGATACAGCTATCGCCCGAGCCCTGTGCATGGCCGCGCCTACCAGATCCTGAAACACCAGGAGGACAGGTCGAAAGACCCAAGGCCGGTGGGCGAATATACGGTGCTGGATGCCAAAGAAGATCCCAGCCTGTCTGAAAAAAAAGTCATGAATATGGTCTCCCTCCTTAACGGGCGGAAGAAGCTGATGCAGCTCGGCCGTGAAACGGGAATCCGCGTGCTTTATCATATTGTCACGGAGTGTGACGATGACGGTATGGCGCGCGTGGTGTTTTACAATCTTGGAAAAGAAGGCGTCTCCATCGAGAACGCCCTGTTCCGGATAGAAAAGGATGAGTATGTCAACTAAGCTTGATCAACTGTGCGGAGCGCTCTGCGCTTCCTTCAGCGGTGACCTTAGCCGTGTCGATCATAAATTCATACCGGCTGATACGCCATCGGCGGAAGCCCCGGCGCCAAAGGTTTAGGGGCGATCGATATCGCGGTGTTCAATCGCCGTGACGATCCCTTTTTGCTGCACCCAGTCAGCGAGTAGTTCAGCCACATAGACGGATCTGTGTTTGCCGCCGGTGCAGCCCAAGGCCACCGTCAGGTAGCTTTTGCCTTCATGGGTGTAACGTTCGAACAAGGGTTCCAGCATCGTTTCCAGATTGAGAAGGAAGCTTTTAAGTGATTTGTCTTGCCCGATATAGGTCTGGACGTCTGCATCCTTGCCGGTCAGGGGGCGGAGCGCGATTTCCCAATGGGGGTTTTTCAGGAAGCGGACGTCCATGACTATATCGGCCTCACGCGGCAGGCCGTGTTTATAACCGAAGGACATGATGGTGACGGTCAGGCGGCGGCGTTTGGATTCTTCGAAATGGCCGCTGATGATCCGGCGCAGATCATGAATGGAAAGGTCTGTCGTATCGATAATCGGGTCCGCGATATCGCGCAGTGGATAGAGCAGAGAGAGTTCTTTTTTGATGCCCGCGCTCACAGGTCTATCGCCCGCGAGCGGGTGACGGCGGCGCGTTTCTGTAAAGCGCTTTTGCAGCACAGCTTCATCGCATGTGACGAAAAGCAGGCGGGCTTTGAGGCTTTGCACTTTTTCGATGATGGCCTGCGGGTCAAAGGCGCGGGTGCGGGTGTCGATGCCGATGGCGATAGGTTTCGGATGGTCCAGTGTTTCGGCGAGAAGCCCGTCGAGCAGGGAGAGAGGGAAGTTATCGAAGACTTCATAGCCGAGGTCTTCCAGCACTTTTAGCGAAGACGACATACCCGCCCCCGACAGGCCGGTGATGAATAGGATGGGGTGCGTGGCGCTATGCTGCGTCATGGGGTTTGCGAAGCTTCTCTTTAAGTATGAAAATTATAAAAAGAGACAGAAGCAGAAGTATGGATACGCTTATAATGGGATATGCGGGAAACAACAGACATGCAATTAATCCGAAGGTGGATGCAATAACCGTCAGGGATATAACTTTAACAAGTATATCTCTGTATCCAGCGCGTGCTGCTATCAGAAACGCAGCAAATATTATAGCCCCTGCTACAAAGACTGCGGCGATGCCGTATTGTGGAAAGAACAACCATAAGCCCCCTGCCAACATGCAGGAGGCCGTGAGAAATATGATTCCTGCGGCTATGTTTTTGATAATTCCATTGTCGTCATGCCGGCACATATAAAATAGTTTAATCGCGTGATATATCATTAATTGAATTCCTTTATGCCTTGTTCAGCACCACGTTGAAGCGGGCGCCTTTGATGTTGCCGTCTTCGCCGCGGAGATTTTCCGCCCAGATTTGTCCCGCATGCGCATCGACGATCTGTTTGGAAATGGACAGGCCAAGGCCGGAGTGATGACCGTAGCCTTCATGCTGCGGCCTTTCCGTGTAGAAGCGTTCGAAAATCGTGTGCAGTTTGTTTTCGGGGATGCCGGGGCCTTCGTCATCCACCTGCACCACGATCTTGTCTGCCTGCAGCAAAACACGCACCGTGACGAGGCCGTTTTCGGGGGAGAAGGAGAGGGCGTTGCTGAGCAGGTTGCCGAAAACCTGCGCCAGCCTATCCGAATTTCCGCGCACAAAAATTTCCGCGCTTTCAGGCATATCCAGAATGATTTTCGAATCCCCTGAATCCGTGGAATTGCCGCCGCGGTTCAAAGGCTTTTTATAGGCATCGCGCAGGCGGTACATCATCGCGGCAAGATCGACGCGGCCCATTTCATCGCGGGAGAGTTCGGCGTCCAGGCGGGATGCGCTGGAGATATCCGAGATCAGGCGGTCGAGGCGCGTGACGTCGTGCTGGATGATATCCATCAGTTTAAGGCGGTTGCCTTCATCCGTGATGCGGGTCGCCGTTTCGACCGCGCTGCGAAGGGAGGTCAGCGGGTTTTTGATTTCGTGGGCGACGTCTGCGGCAAAGCGTTCGATCGTGTCCATGCGGGTGAAGAGCGCGTAGGTCATATCGCGGAGCGCCACAGACAGATCGCCGATTTCATCGTTTCTATGCGACATGTCCGGGATTTCAACATAGCGGCCTTTGCCCTGCCGCACGGATTCAGCGGCGTGGGCGAGGCG
>CAUJHN010000116.1 GCA_963204825.1 Pseudomonadota bacterium | reverse complement strand
GGCCGGGCGATGCTTCGGGGTGGTATTGGACGGAGAAGGCAGGTTTGTCTTTGAGGCGCAGACCTTCGTTTGATCCATCGAACAAGGACACATGCGTGACTTCGGCGTTTGCGGGAAGTGTTTCCGGCATGACGCAGAAGCCATGGTTCTGCGATGTTATTTCGACTTTGCCTGTCGTGAGATCTTTCACCGGCTGGTTCGCGCCGCGATGCCCTTGATGCATTTTCTTTGTCTTACCGCCGATGGCGAGCGCCAGCATTTGGTGGCCGAGGCATATACCGAAGAGCGGAATGTTGTTTTTCAAAACAGCCTGAATGACAGGGACCGCGTATTCGCCTGTTGCCGCCGGATCACCGGGGCCATTGGACAGGAACACACCATCCGGTTTCATGGCAAGAATGTCTTCGGCAGCGGTTTGGCCCGGAACAACCGTGACTTTACAGCCCGATGCCGCGAGGCAGCGCAGGATGTTTCTCTTCGCGCCGTAATCGATGGCGACGATGTGGTATTGCGCCTTGGTTTGCTTGCCGTAGCCGGTTTTTAAATTCCAAAGAGCTTCATCCCAGTCATATCTTTGGGTGCAGGAAACTTCCTTGGCGAGGTCCATGCCTTCAAGGCCCGGCCACGCGGCGGCTTCTTTTTTCAGAGCGTCTAGATCAAATTTTCCGTCCGCCTTGTGGCAGAGGACGCCGTTTGGCGCGCCAGCGTCGCGGATGCGGCGGGTCAGGGCGCGGGTGTCGATCCCGCATATGCCGGGGAGGTTATAGGCTTTCAGCCACGCATCGAAATGCTTTTTCGCGCGCCAGCTTTCTTCATCCGTGATCTGCTCACGCAGGATGCAGCCCCGCGCGGCGGGATTTATGGTCTCTATATCTTCGTCGTTCGTGCCGACATTGCCGATATGCGGGAAGGTGAAATTGATGATTTGGCCGGCGTAGGAGGGGTCCGTCAGGATTTCCTGGTACCCCGTCATCGAGGTGTTAAAGCAGATTTCCCCGACCGTCTTGGTTTCGGCGCCGACCCCCTGTCCATAGAACACGGAACCGTCTGCTAAAACAATGACGGCGCTTGCGTTTTTGGGGGGCTTGGGGGTAGAAATATCTGTCATCGAACAGCTCCAGTTATGCATAGGCCACTGGAAGATGATTTAGTAAACAAATTGGACCGCAAATGGAAGGAAAAAACGTGAGCACGCGCGAAAAAATTAATGCTGCCATGAAGGATGCTTTAAAAAACAAGGAGATGGAGCGTCTTGCTGCCATAAGACTTATAATTGCGGCCATGAAGGACAAGGACGTTGCCAGCCGTACGGACGGCCGTAACGATGGAATAGACGAATCGGCGGTTTTGTCCCTGCTGCAGTCCATGATCAAGCAGCGTACCGAATCAGCCAAGATTTTCCGCGAAAACAACCGCCCCGAATTAGCGGCCAAGGAAGATGGCGAAATCGCCGTGATCGAGAGCTTCCTGCCCAAGCAATTGTCCGATGAGGACGTGGCCAAGGCGATCGAGGCCATTATCGCGGACACAGGCGCGACCTCCATCAAGGATATGGGCAAGATCATGGCCGAACTGAAGGCTAAATACGCCGGTCAAATGGACATGGGCAAGGCAGGCGGTGTGATCAAGAGCAAGCTGTCGGGCTGAATCCCTTTTACAGTCTTGAGCCTGGTATAAAACGCCCATTTGCTGGAGCCTGCTTCCTTGTAGCCATTATGTGCGCCAATACGTCTAGTTGATCCCGCATATCCAGGGCGGCGCTGTCAAAGGCATGTGTAATACGAGTGCCGTTTGCGCCACAGGAATTTCCGGCAATTTGGCTAAGTGAATCCACCCAGCGTCGGTTTTCTTTATATATTTGAACAAGTGTAAGGACATCCGTCGGATTTCCTTCTTCATCGAGTACATTCGTTGTTGAGAAGCGTTCGTTCAGTTCAGCTAATACCTTTTCTCCTCTCGCGATAATCGCGGCGCATCCAAAGGGGGCAGCTTCCTGTCCGCGGCGTTTTTCATTGTTGGCGGCAACATATGATTGTTGTGTGTTTATCGCCTCTAGCATGTTCAATGCAGCGGCAGAAAATCTTCCACTGAGCTCTGTGCCGCAGACGCCACCTGTTACTTCACCATTCGCATCTCTTAAACTGACGGTTCTTTGATAAATTCCCTGCAACGCCGTAACATCCGACGGATTCGTTGTATCGCCGGTGTTTGCTTGCTGGAAGTCGTTTTCCAGCATGCGTATTGTCTGTTCGGCCCGGGCGAATAAATTCTTGCACCCGAAGAGGGGGGCGGAAGGTTCGGGGGGGTGATTTACCGTTGCGAATAGAGATGGGGCTCCAACACTCACGATGCCTGTTAATGCCGTTCCCAAAAATAAGCCAAGCCCAAATCTGCTTTTTCTCTCTCTTCTCATGTCTCTCCCCTGCAAGCGCAACACAGGATTGCATTATTAGCATGACAAGAAAATATGAAAAGAGTTTTTTGCTTTACGCCACGCGTAGTTTTTTCGACATGACCTGCACTTCCTGAACATAGCTGTTGGAGTTGGTCATGGAACCCATGATTTCCTTCAGGTTTATATCCATATCGGCGCAAGCGATGGACGTCGTCTGCATGTTGGAGGAAATTTCCACCGTGACCGCGCTTTGTTCTTCGATGGCGCTGGCCACCGCGGCGACGCTTTCCTGAATGGATTCGATGGATTTCTTAATGGTTCCAAGATCGCGGACGACATCGCCGGATACTTCCTGCATGCCGTTTATTTCATGGGATATTTTGTCGGTGGCAGCGGCAACCTGTCCCGCCAGATTTTTTACTTCGCTGGCGACGACGGCAAAACCTTTCCCGGCTTCGCCGGCACGGGCGGATTCAATGGTCGCGTTAAGCGCTAGCAGGTTGATCTGGTTTGCTATGTCCTGAATAAGGGCGACTATGCCCGTCATCTGTTCCGCCGCCCGCGAAAGTTTCTGCGTGGATTCATCCGCCTGTGTCGTTAATCCTATGGCCTGTTCGACGGCGGCCCGTGAATAACTCATGCTTTTTGAAATTTCCTGAATGGAACTGCTGAGTTCTTCCGCGCCTGCCGCTATGGTCTGAACTTTGGTGGCGGCTTCGGTCGCGGATCCCGCAGCGCAGGTTGTCTGCTGACTGGCCATTTTTACCGCTTCAACAATTTTATCGAGATTATCGTCAACCAATGTCCCGATACGCTCATTCTCCATTCGGCGCAGAACCTGGTCTGTAATATTCGTTGCAAATTTTACGACTTTGAATGGCTTGCCGTTTGGGTCAAGAACGGGGTTATAAGACGCCTGAATCCAGATTTCCTTTCCGCCTTTGCCAACACGCCTGTATTCATTCGCCTGAAACTCGCCACGGGCGAGCGCTTCCCAAAACTGCCTGTATTCGTTTGTTGCCGCATCTTCTGCGGGCATAAACATACGGTGATGACGGCCTTTTATCTCATCAAGCGTATAACCGGTTGTCTGCAGAAAATTATCATTTGCCCATAGGATCGTTCCTTCCAGATTAAAGTGAATGACGGCCTGTGATTTGCCTATGGCTTCCACCTGTCCTTTGTAATCCGCGTTTCGCATCACTTCTTCGGTGATGTCGGTGGCGTATTTTACAACTTTGTACGGTTTGCCTTTATCGTCGCAGACGGGATTGTAGGACGCTTGTATCCAGATTTCTTTCCCGTCTTTGTCGTGTCTTTTGTACTGCCCGGCCTGATATTCCCCCCGCGCCAGCGATTCCCAGAAGCGCGTGTATTCGCCAGAGCGGGCGTAGTCCGGGTCGACAAAAATGCTGTGATGCTTGTTTTGTATCTCTTCGAGTTTATACCCCATCGCCTTTAGAAAGTTTTCGTTGGCGTCGAGTATTTTTCCGCTTGCATCGAAATATATAATCGCCTGAGACCGCGAAAGCGCTTCGGCAAGCGATGTGAAGTCGGCAATTTTCAGGCGCGCTTCTGCGTCCTTCCATTCCACAAAAGTGGCCACGCGGTTGCCGTCATCATCCAGAACAGGCCCCGCAATCAGATCGAACATCCGATCTCCGACCTTGATCGTCGCCGTATGTTTCTCTTTCAGGCCTTCCAGCATTCTCTGTTGGTGCTGCGGGCTTTTATGAAAGATATCGATGTTCTGGCCAACCAATTCTGAGACGCGAAAATGGGGAAGGTCCTTTTGAATGGTCGCTTCGGCTTCTTTAAGAAAATCCGTTACAGACCTGTTCATAAAGGTAATATTGCGATCAGCATCCGCTATCATTATGTTGGATGTGATCTGGTCCAAAACCTTCATTCGTGTTGCGGCAGCCTTTTTATCGAATTTATTTTCGAAAAACATGAAATATCCCATCGCAGTGGTTGTGCATAAATTACTATACAACCATAGATAATAGATTCTCATCCATACTACAAATCCTATACGAACGTATTCATGAATGCGCAAAGCAAGGATTGTTTGAATGACTTTTGTATATCGGCCTGTTAGAACTCATTTATGACCATACCGCCCCGATTCCTGGACGAGCTCCGCTCGCGTATCACGCTGTCCGATGTGATCAGCAAGAGCGTGCGCCTGAGCCGCGCAGGGCGGGAGTTCAAGGGATGCTGTCCGTTCCATAATGAAAAAACGCCTTCTTTCTATGTGAACGACGACAAACAGTTCTTTCACTGTTTTGGGTGCGGCGCACATGGTTCGGTAATTGATTTTGTCATGCGGCACGACAATCTCTCCTTTCCGGAGACGATTGAAACGCTGGCCATGCAAGTAGGAATGCAGGTTCCCAAAAGTACGCCTGAAGACATCGAAAAGGCCAAGCGCGAAAAAAATCTTTATACGATGATGGATGACGCGGCGAAATGGATGGAGGCGCAGCTGCGCTTTGCATCAAACAAAGTGCCATATAATTACATGCGCGAGCGCGGCGTTCCTGATGATGTTTTAAGCGCTTTTCGCGTGGGCTACGCGCCGGCGGATATGCAGGCCTTGCGGAAATATTTAACGGCGCAGGGGTATACCGATCAGCAAATGATTGAATGCGGATTGCTGAAGCTTTCGGATAAAGGCAAGGAACCGTACGCGTTTTTCCGTGAGCGCGTAATGTTTCCCGTGTGCGATAAGCGGGGGCGCGTCGTCGCGTTCGGGGGGCGCGTGTTGCCGGATCATTTACGCGCGCCTGACCGTGGTGATTTCAAGCCGCCGAAATACATCAACTCTACGGAAACGCCACTCTTTCATAAGGGCAAGATGCTGTACGGCGAACCGCATGCGCGTATGGCCGCAGTAGAGGGGCAGCCCATTGTCGTGGTTGAAGGATATCTGGATGTTATTGCGTGTTTTCGCGCGGGGTTTCGCGGCGCCGTCGCGCCCTTGGGCACGGCGCTCACGGAAGAACAGATTTTCGTCCTGTGGAAAATTATACCGGGGGAATCAAAAGTTCCCGTTCTTTGTTTCGATGGCGACAATGCCGGGCGCCGCGCGGCGAGCCGTGCTTGCGAGCGCATACTCCCGCATCTCAAACCCGGCCATAGCGCCAAGATCGCCTTTTTACCGGAGGGAGAAGATCCCGACAGCCTGATCAAAGCCAAGGGCGCGGACGCTTTCATGGCCATATTGAGCGGCGCGATGAATCTTGTCGATTTCGTGTGGCTGGATCATACGGAAGGAAAATTATTCGATACGCCCGAAGAGCGCGCGGGGTTATCCAGAACCTGGCAGGAGATATGCGCCAGAATTGCCGATCGTACGGTTCAGCACTATTACAAGGATGCGTTGCGCGAAAAATTAAGAGGGGCTTTTTCGCCAGCCCAGGCCGCGCAAAGCCAGCCCAATCAGCCATGGCGGCCTCTTTCGCCCAAGGGCAAGTGGCAGGGGGGGCGCTTTGGTAAGCCGGAACCCCAGCCTATAACCGCGCTTCGCAGACCGAGCTTTACCAGAAACAGCCTTTTTTCCATGGCCTTGCTGGCCTGCATTATCAATAATCCTGAGATTTTTGATGAAGTGGAAGAGGAGTTTGGTCACCTCCAGCTTTCGGAAAATAAGCTTGACCGCCTCCGTCAGGCTGTCTTATCTACACTAGGCCGAAATCCGGAGCTTGACGGACCGGCGCTTCGATCCCATTTGATAGAACAAGGGTTTGAGGGGGAATTGGAAAGTCTTCTGACCGATTCACTATATACGCATGCTTCATTTTCCAGACCTTCTGCGGACGCAGGCTTGGTTTTGAGCGCCTGGCGGGAAGCCTGGAAAACGATGCAAATGGTAATTGCTCAGGCCGAGCTGGAGCAGGCCAAGATTGCCTTGAAAGAGGATTTGAGCGAAGAGAATGAAAACCGTCTGAACGCGCTTCGGGAAATCCGTACAGTTTCAGACAGTTAGGCTTGGATTTTATGACGAATTCCGGTTTAATAAACGAATCGGGCGATAGACGGATTGCGAACAAGAAATATGGCGATGACAAAAAAGACACCACCACCGAAAATACAACCAAAAAAGGTAGCAAAGCCCGTAAAGCCGGCAAAGGCTGCAAAAGGCGCTGACAAGGATAAGGATTCTGAAGAAGAATCAACGGAAGGTACGACTTCCAGCGCGACAAAGGGTTCGTTGGCGCAGATCGTTAAAAAGCTGATCTCTAAGGGCAAAGAGCGTGGGTACATCACTTATGATGAGCTGAACGCCGCATTGCCTGCCGAAGATTTCACGTCTGAGCAAATCGAAGATGCGATGTCGACTTTATCTGACGTCGGGATTCAGATGTCCGACGGTGGCGAGGATGAGACCGAAGAAGCGGAAGCCAAAGAAGGCGAATACGAATCCGGCGGGAATATTTCAGCAGACGACACGGGGCGTACGGACGATCCAGTGCGTATGTATCTGCGCGAAATGGGGTCGGTTGAACTTCTCTCCCGCGAAGGTGAAATCGCGATTGCAAAGCGTATCGAAGCCGGCCGCGAATTGATGATCGGTGGTATCTGCGAGAGCCCTCTGGCGATTGAATCTCTGCTGGCATGGTACGCCGCGCTTGAAAAAGGGGATATTCTTCTGCGTGAAGTTATCGATCTGGATGCAACTTACGGATCGCCGGAAGGCGAGGTCGTCGGTGCGACAGGTGACATGGATGAGCCGCCGGAGCCTTCCGAAGACGGTGAAGGCGGCGAGGCAGAAGAAGGCGACAACCCTTCGCTGGCCGCCATGGAAGAAGAACTGAAACCGCAAGTTTTCGAAAGCTTTTCGAAGATCAAGAAAACGTACAAGAAGATGCAGGTCGTACAAAAAGAGCGCCTGGAATTTTTGACGCAAGGGAAAAAGGTTGATCCAGCCCTCGACAAGAAATACGACAAGCTGAAAGCCGAGATGGTTGAGCTGATGAACGAAGTGCGCATGAACAACGCGCGTATCGAACAGCTCGTTGAAGCGCTGCATAAAGTCAACCGGGAACTCGTCGCGCTTGAAGGCAAGCTTTTGCGTATGGCTATGGAGCACAAGGTCAAACGCGAAGAGTTTCTGGATAATTACTACGGCCACGAACTTGATCCCAAATGGCTTTCCAAAGTGCGCAAGCTTGGAAAGAACTGGGAAAAATTTGCAGAGAAATCCGAAGACAAGGTTAAAGAAATACGCGAGCAGATTGGTGTTATTTCGGATGAGGCGATGTTGCCGATCTCCGAGTTCCGCCGTATCGCCGGAACGGTTCAAAAAGGTGAACGTGAAGCTGCACGTGCCAAAAAAGAGATGGTCGAAGCCAACCTTCGTCTTGTTATTTCCATCGCCAAAAAATATACGAACCGCGGTTTGCAGTTCCTGGATCTTATCCAGGAAGGGAACATCGGTCTGATGAAGGCCGTGGACAAATTCGAATACCGTCGCGGTTATAAATTCTCGACCTATGCCACATGGTGGATTCGTCAGGCGATTACGCGTTCTATTGCCGACCAGGCGCGCACGACCCGTATTCCGGTGCACATGATCGAAACGATCAATAAGCTGGTTCGCACAAGCCGCCAGATGATGCACGAAATCGGCCGCGAGCCGACGCCGGAAGAATTGGCCGCGCGTCTGCACATGCCTTTGGATAAAGTTCGCAAAGTTCTCAAAATCGCAAAAGAGCCGGTATCGCTGGAAACGCCGATCGGGGATGAAGAAGATTCATCTCTGGGTGATTTCATCGAAGACAAAATGGCGATCCTGCCGGTTGAGGCCGCGATCCATTCGAACCTTCGTGAAACGACAACCCGGGTTCTGGCGTCCCTTACGCCCCGTGAAGAGCGCGTGCTGCGTATGCGTTTTGGTATCGGGATGAACACCGACCACACGCTGGAAGAAGTGGGACAGCAGTTCAACGTTACGCGTGAACGTATCCGTCAGATCGAGGCGAAAGCGCTGCGCAAGCTCAAACATCCAAGCAGGTCGCGCAAGCTTCGCAGCTTCCTCGACACATAAGATTGACGCGCGCATGGCTGGTCTGCAAATAGCGACATCGGGAAAACACTGGAAGATTGTTCCGACAAAAGAAAAGCGCGAACTGATAGAAAATATCGGTCATAATTTTATCGATCTCCCGCCGATCAACGAGGAAGCGACTGAAATTCAGGAGCTTGAGCTTACGTTCTATTCCGGCGGCAAGTTGATCTTTGTGTGCGATGGATCCTGGATGTATACCGATGAAGGATATTACTTCCTTCTCAAGGAAGGCACGCTTCACCGTCTGGATGGAAATTCGGAAGTAATCCATGCCGTAAACGATGAATGGGGTGTGGTTATCAACAGCGACACCGCTTGCGATTATCTGATTTTCTTTTGCGCATTCTTGCTGAGTGAAACGGGCGCCTTTCCTATAATCAGCGGCGCCGCAACGGAAACGGCTTTTTCCAGTCCGATACTGTTAAAGGAAGAAGACGGCGCTTTTTTCATAGAGGCTCTTAGCTCCCATAACGGCGGTTTGTTTCGTGCGAAATACGAAGTGCTTTCCGGTGGCCGCGTTACCATGCTTGAAGACGTGATGATCGCTGCTCTGGAATGGCCTTACAACTTCAATCCTCACTTCAGGCTGCCGCCTGAGGATGAGGTTATTCACTAAGGGCTGAAGGAATGCGCGATATAATCAAAAAGATCGTTGAGGGTGACGACAGCCAGTTTGAAGTGCTGATCCGTAAAATTGCCGGCGAAAAAATTTATGTTTTCGCGCACCCCGAAGACGAAGAAGGGCTGACGCTGAGTTTTCTGAATTATCTTCTCGAAGACAATGAAGACATTGAATATATCCCTATCTTTACCGACGAAGACGAGGTTAATGAGTTTATTGCCGATGCGGACGTGCCGGATGGTTATGTTCTGTATGAATTCGATGGCGATCTGTTTTCCGACCTGATGGATAGCGATCAGTATTTAATGATCAATCCGATCAGCGGCGGAATAGTCTTTCAGGGGGCCCATTTAAAAGTCATGTCGAATGTTGCCAACGACGATCAAATGCCGAGCTAAGCAGATCGTTCATAAAAATAAAAACCCCGGTTTTTGCCGGGGTTTTTTGTTGATTCAGCTTATTGATTTAACGCTGGGATTTCTTTCGATACTTTTGCTGGAAGCCCCGCGAAGGACTTCGTGGCCGGCGCCGGAACGACCGGTGCAGGTTTTTGTATCAGGGCCAGGTTGCCATCCGGGGTAGGTACGGGCATCAAATCCGCACCTTCCTGGGTTGCTTGCGGCGGCGCGCCCGGATCTTCCGGATTTGCTGGCACGGTCGCCCCTGGCGGCGGCACGAGTTCAGGCTTCGGCTTCAAATCTGATGGGGGAATAGGCGTCGATCCGGGAGGAGCCTGCGGTACGCCTGTCGCGCCATAAGATGGAATGACGCGGGGTGATTGTGCTGCCGAAGGCGCTGGCGCGGAGGCGGGAGGGGTATGTTCCGGTACGTATTCATACGGTGCTCCTGCTGCCGGGGCCGTTGTTGCAGGCGTCGCCGGAACGGCGGGTGCAGGAAACGCCTGCGGCGGTGTCGCATTGCTTTGCGCTGTTGGCATCGCTGCCGGAGGAACGACAGCCGGAGCGGGGGATTGTTGTGCCGCCGGAACTGGCGCAGGAGCAGCTGCAGGCGCCACCGGCACGTAATTTCCGCCGCTGACAGGGGCGGATGGCGGAACGTAAACCCGCGTTGTTATTGTCCCGACCGTATTTTGCCTGACCGCATTTTGCGGAAGGCTATAGGCCGTAAAGCCATCACGACGATCATCGACATGGGAGTAGTCGCCCTGCACCTGCGATGGAACAGGCTGTTCCGTTATCGGATAAGCGCCGGGTGTGTAGTCTCCGGCGCTCGCGTTGTTTGTGGAGCCGTAGTCGATGGTGCAGCGGGCGTTAATGCAAGCCGCTTTCAGGGGCGGGTTAACGTTGCAAACGGGATTTGCGTTCATAGCCTTGCCGCAACGCTGCTGATATTGCCCCTCTAAGGCGGGCATGTTTGCCTTGTTGATCGGCACAAAACCGCAATTGTCGTTACAGCTTTGGGTCACGAGCGCGCATTCTTCATTTGTGGAGCATCGCTGCATGGCCGCAGCCACCATCAAATCTGAGGCTGCCTGAACCGGGGATAAGGGGACGCCAACGGCTAAAACGCTCAAAAATCCTAAAACATATCTTTTCATACGGAGATCTCCCAAAGGTCTAATGCTATGGAATATAACGGCTTAAACAAATAAAACCAGTCTTTTGTTCCCGCCGTGCACCCCGTACTGGACATATGGAATGGTTTTAGGCATAAATCAGGGCGGTGGGGCCTGTAGCTCAGTTGGTTAGAGCGGTCCGCTCATAACGGATTGGTCACAGGTTCGAGTCCTGTCAGGCCCACCAGCATTCGCGGCGCTAGTTGGTCCGCCCATTTTTCAAAAGATGTCTGGCACGTCTTTCGCAAAGTTTGAAATTCACCTCAGAACATTATGCAGAGTGCGATTGTATCGGCAATGATCGGCAAAGTTGGCAACATTTTAACCGGAACGCAAAATGCCATCGTTCAATCCATCAAAAATACGCAAAGGCTTCTCGATAAAGTTCAGTTGAGACTGGCTAGCGGCAAGGATGTAAACTCTGCCATAGATAATCCTTCAAATTTTTTCCTGTCGCTGTCGTTATCCCAAAAGGCGGATGATTACATGCGGCTTCTGGATAACATCCAGTTAAACATGGAAACGATCAAAGCGACCATGACAGGCGTTGATGCCATTTCAAAACTCATCGACCTGGCCGATACCATGTTGGCGAAAGCGAAAGAGGAGTTGTACTCAGGCGCGGTGACTTCACTGACGGGTACGCTGACAGATATCGAAATCGCTTCCATTCTTGCCGCAAATCCCGGGCTGACATATTCAACGGATACGCATAGTTTTTACATGCTGGGGGCCGGCTCCGCCGATTGGGACACTGCTTTTGCAACGGCTGGAAGCGCAACGCTCACCGAGCCTGCGGGCGTTGCCGGGATAGCTGGCGTGCCTGGCCACCTTGCCGTTGTGACTTCGCAAGAGGAAAATGATTTCATCCATGCATTGGCGCCTATGGATACCTGGATCGCCGGCAGCGACAGGGCTGTCGAAGGGGAGTGGCGATGGGTCGCCGGCCCGGAAACAGGACAGCAATTCTGGCAAGGCGGCCCTGGCGGCAGCGCTGTTAACGGCATGTATACGAACTGGCTTGGCGCTGAGCCCAATAATCTGGGGAATGAGGACACGCTGCAATTCCGCTCGAGCGGCTTGTGGAACGATCAGCCTGCCACTGACACTCTGGGGTATGTCATTGAATGGGATATGAGCCTTTTTGTGCCAACGCCCGATCCTGATCTGGTTGCACGTGCGCATGATTATGCCAGACAATATAGTCAGCTGATGGAACAAATTGATATGCTGGCAAGAGACACGCATTATCGCGGCGTAGGGCTCTTGAATCAAAATGACTTAAGAACGGATTTCAATATCGACCGCTCGAATTTCCTAATTACAAAGGGAATAGATGCGACGTCCCAGGGACTGGGCCTTGATAAGGTGGATTTTTTACGCTTGGGAATCCTGGAAATATCACAGGAACAGGTATATGACGCGCGCGAAACCTTGCGGACTTATTTGGCGGGCATAGGCACTGATTTAAATATCATTACCAACAGGCTGGATTTTACCCAAAGCACAATCAATGTCCATAAGGGCGGCGCCATGGATTTGGTTGTGGCGGATCAAAATGAGACGGGTGCAGAACTTCTGGCGTTGCAGTTGCGTCAGCAGTTACAGACAGAAGCCATAAGTCTGTCGACGAAATCGACCGTCAGCCAGCTCTTTAAATAGCGGGAACTTTCAAGCCGGGTATTCGTTGGTTGCCTTATAATTTAGTTGGCAACAATGAAGGAACCATGAAAATGATTTCCAAGTTTCATATTATTGCGGGTGTTTGCGCGCTGGCTTTGTGCGCTGTTCCTGCTTTTGCGGATACCACACAAAGCGTTACGCAGAAAACCAGCACGGTTAATCCAGATGGCAGCGTGTCTTATGAAAGCCATACGGTTGTAACGAAAGATCCGGCGGCCCCTTCTACCGTGGTCGCCGTAACGCCGGTGACGCCGATTCCTGCGGTCACATTTTATTATTACAATCCTGCCATTAAGCGGATTGTCGCCTCCGACAACCTTACCGATGACGTTATCGGAATATGGGATTCGAACAATAATAAGGTCATAGACAATCATGAATTCTACACCAACCAGATGGTGGTGTATGAGCCAATCGAATACAGCAAGCGTACATATCAGGATATCGATATGGATGGGATCCTCGAGCTGACAACGGAAGAATATACGCTCCGCCTGCAACAGGTGCCGTCGTATGCAACGTTGAATAAGGATAATAAAGCGGGGCTTACTCTGTATGAATTTACGGGCGTTGGATTTCAGGATGCCGACAACAATAATGACAATCAGGTCAGCTATGATGAACTGAAGAACGCTTTTTACCACCAAGCGGGGCTTGTGCCAAAGCCTGAAAAAATCAACCAGTAACATGGAGGGTCAAATGTTTGGCTTTTTAAAAAAAATTTGCGGCTGTGAGAACACCGACGAACAGACCAAGTCTCGCTATGAAAGAAGGCTGGAAGCCGCTCATGAGCAAGATAAGCAGGTGCGGGAAGCCTTAACCGAAAAGCAGATCGACAAAGGCTTAAAAGATACGATGGAAGCCAGTGATCCCGTCGCGAAATACTGATCCACGCCCGTCCCCCCAGGTGTGGACCGTTGCCGGCCCTTCATGGGCCGGTTTTTCTTTGACTTTGGGGTAAAAATGGCTATAAACCACGGTATTCCCACGAAGAGGGGGCCTTAAAACCTCCCGGCGAGCATGGCTCACCCCTTAAAAAAGGTAAGCGGGACAATAACTTAATAAAGAACCAGAAGGAACCTGACATGAGCGATAAACGCCCAAATGCGAAGTACAAAATCGACCGCCGCCTGAACTGCAACCTGTGGGGCCGTCCGAAATCTCCTTATAACAACCGCCAGACAGGCCCCGGCATGCACGGCGCCCGCCGTCCAAAGCCGACCGATTACGGCGTTCAGCTGATGGCAAAACAAAAGCTGAAAGGCTATTACGCCAACATCGGCGAAAAGAAATTCCGCGGCTACTACCAAGAAGCCGTCCGCCTGAAAGGCGATACGGGCGAAAACCTGATTGGTCTTCTGGAGCGCCGCCTGGACGCCGTTTGCTATCGCGCGAAATTTGTGCCGACCGTTTTCGCGGCGCGCCAGCTGGTTTCCCACGGTCACGTAACCGTTAACGGCAAGCGGGTAACAATCGGTTCTTATCAGGTGCGCGAAGGCGACAAGATTGAGCTGACACAAAAAGGCCGTAACATGGCGCTTGTAATTGCCGCTCTGGAATCCGCTGAGCGCGATGTTCCTGAATACATCGAAGTCGATGCGAAAGCCGGTAAAGCGACGTTCCTGCGTACGCCGAAACTGGAAGACGTACCATACCCGGTTCAAATGGAACCGCACCTCGTGGTCGAATTCTACTCCCGTTAATTGGTACGAGACGAAATTCAAAAAGCCGCCTTCGGGCGGCTTTTTATTTGTTCTTTTTGCCGGTCAGGGAAGTGATGATGCCATGGAATGTATTCACTTCCTGCGATGTCATTTCGGCGCGGGACAGCATGTTTTTCAAATTCCGCATGACGGTCGGCTGCATTTCCTGCGTGCGGAAAAAGTGTCCGGCGCGAAGTTCGTCTTCCAATCGATTGTAAAGATTGTCCAGTTCCACATGCGGCGCGGGAAGCGTGTCAGGATCAACCGAAGAAGGGGGTTCATATCCTTTTTGAAACCATTCATAGGCGCAGAGCAAAACGCCCTGTCCCAAATTCAACGATGAAAAATCCGGATTGACCGGAATGGTGATGATGGCATGGGAGAGGGCGACATCTTCGTTTGATAGCCCTGCGCGTTCCGGTCCGAAAAGATAAGCGCATTTCTGTCCTTTGGCTGTGCGTTCATGGCAATCATCCGCCGCCTGTTTTGCATCCAGAACCGGTTTCACCATATCGCGCGGGCGGGCGGTGGTGGCGTAAGCATAATGGCAATCGGTGAGCGCTTCGGCAGTTGTGTTGTAAACCTGCACGGGCGGCATTTTTTCAAGAGCGCCAGACGACATGGCATCCGCCCGTTCATTCGGCCATCCATCGCGGGGATTGACGATGCGCAATTCGTCGATCCCGCAATTGAGCATCGCCCGCGCCGCCGCACCGATATTCTCCCCCATCTGTGGTTCTATTAAAACGATGACTGGTTTCATGCTCTATGCCCCATCGTCATTGCGAGCACAGCGAAGCAATCCATACAATGGTTCAAAAGGGAATATTGTATGGATTGCTTCGTCACTTCGTTCCTCGCAATGACGGTAAAGATTACGCCGCCTTCTTCAATAAGCGGCTTTTCACTTTTTCAGGGCCGAGAAGAGGGAGTAGCACAGGCAATTCCGGCCCATGCTCCATGCCTGTCAGTGCGACGCGGATAGGCATGAAAAGCTCTTTACCCTTCTTGCCGGTTTTTTCCTTCACCGCGTTGATCCATGTGTTGAACGTCGTTTCATTCCACGGGGCGGGCGGCAACACTTCTGCGGCGGCGGCCGTAAAGGAAGGATCGGCAATCGTCGCCGTTACGGGGTTGTGCGTGACATCCCACCATTCCTTGATATCCGCGAGCTTCGTTAAGTTCGGACGGACAGCATTCCAGAAATGCTCATCAATTTCACCCATGCCCATCGCGGCAAGGCGGGAAACGATATCCTTGAATTGCGTATGATGTAGAATTTTCGCGTTAAGGCGGTACAGTTCTTCCACATCGAATTTCGGTGTGCTGCGGGAAAATTTCTTAAGACTGAAACCTTCCATCAGTGGCTCCAGCGATGTAAACGGTTCGATCGGATCGGAACTGCCGAGACGCGCCATCAGGGATACAAGCGCCATCGCTTCCAATCCTTCTTCTTCCTGTACGTTTTTCACGGACAATGAACCAAGACGTTTAGACAGCTTGCCGCCTTCGGAATCGGAAATCAGGGGCAGGTGCGCGAATTCCGGTTTGTAGGCACGGCCTTCAACCTTGCCGATCGCTTCAAACATTTGAATATGGCAGGCGGTGTTGGACACATGGTCTTCACCACGCACGATATGCGTGATTTCCGTGTCGAAATCATCGATGACCGAACACATGTGGTACAGCGGGCGCCCGTCTTCGCGGATGACGACGGGGTCCGACATTTCACGTTCTTTGAATGATACAAAGCCGCGCACCTGATCATCCCATTCCGTCGCGCCGTCGCGGAGCAGAAAACGCCAGTGCGGTTTGCGGCCTTCCGCTTCCAGTTTTTTCCTGTCTTCATCGGTGAGTTTCAGCGCGGCGCGGTCATAGATCGGCGGCACGCCGCGTGACAATTGCGTCTTGCGTTTCAGGCCGAGTTCATCCGCCGTTTCGTAACAGGCGTAAATACGCCCGTCGGCTTTCAGTTTTTCAATGACGACGTTGTAACGGTCATTCCGGTCTTTCTGATTGAACGTATCGTCCCAGCTTAAACCCATCCAGGACATGCCCTGTTTGATGGCGTCTTCATATTCCTGTTTGGAACGTTCAAAATCCGTATCGTCGATGCGCAGAAGAAAATGCCCCTTGTTCGCGCGGCAGAACAACCACGTGACAATCGCCGTACGGGCGTTGCCGACATGGAGATAGCCGGTAGGGGAAGGTGCAAAACGGACGCGGACGGACATGTGTTTTTTCTTTGCTTTTCACTGGTTAAGGGAAGAATTTTTAACACGCTTTTATGCGATATTTCGATAGATTTTTCATTTTAGAACAACGTATTATCCATAACTAACATTTTTTGATTTCCATTGCTGTAGAAAAATGAAATAAATGGCTATGACTTCCAGTGATATATGTACACTTGCACCAGCAATACGCCGTCAACAGCCTTCAAGGCCCCCAATGTATGACGTCATGTATTACGCGTTGCCATCAAGACCTCTGTCTCTTCCGTCTTCCAATCCTGATGTTAGGGCTTTAAAGGGGGTTTTTAGGCCCTCTCAGATTAGAGCCGATGAGATTATACATACGGCTGGCTTGAAGATTAAAGATGGGGTTGTTCGGGGCATGACGAGAGATGTTGCAGAAACGTTAGCTGCGAGAGCCAATAACTATCCGGGAGGAATCATATCTTATTGCCCAAGCTGTGGCAGGAAACCCACGCGCGGGCGGTTCGAAGCAGAACCTTCTCCCCAATAATTCTATTTTAAAAACCCATTCGTAATCGGATACCGCCTGTCGCGGCCAAAGGCGCGGGTGGTGATTTTGGGGCCGGGGGCCGATTGGCGGCGTTTATATTCGGCGCGGTCTAGAAGTTTCCACACATGGTGCACCGGATCGGGATCAAACCCTTCTTCTATCAGGTCTGAAACGCTCAAATCCCGTTCGATCAGTCCGTCCAGAATGGCGTCCAAAACTTCATAAGGTGGAAGGCTGTCCTGATCTTTCTGGTTTTCTCGTAATTCCGCCGTCGGGGCTTTGGTGATGATCCGTTCCGGAATAACCTTTGAAAGCGTGTTACGATATTCAGACAGTTCATAGACTTTCGTCTTGTAGATATCCTTCAGGACATTGTATCCGCCGCACATATCGCCATAGAGTGTGGCGTAACCGGTGGCCATTTCGCTTTTATTTCCCGTGGTCAAAACCATCCAGCCGGTCTGGTTGGATAGCGACATCAACACAACACCGCGCGCGCGGGACTGCATATTTTCATGGGCGAGGCCGGAGAGATTTGGGATCGTCGCTTCAAACGCTTTCATTGCGGCTTCGATGGAGATTACTTCATAGGAGCAGCCAAGAAGTTTGCAGCAGGACTCCGCATCCTCAAAACTTTCCTTGGATGTAAAAGGCGAGGGGAGCATAACGCAGCGGACTTTATCCGGCCCCAGAGAATCGCACGCCACTGCTGCCGACAGCGCGGAGTCTATCCCGCCAGACATACCGATGATAACGCCAGGGAAATTGTTTTTGCGGATGTAGTCTTTCAGTGAGAGTTTTAGAACATCATAAATTTCGGCATTTTTGGATGGAATTTTTGATACGGTATCGCCAATCAATCCGACATATTCTTCACAATGCGGCGCTTCAAAAATAACTTTGCCGTTTGCATCCATCACAAATGATCCGCCGTCATAGACAAGATCATCCTGCCCACCGAGCTGATTCACATACACTAAGGGCAAGCCCGTTTCTTTAACACGTTCGGTGACAACATCGAGCCGCATTTCGCGCTTTTTATGATGATAGGGGCTACCGTTTGGGGAAAGAATAATTTCCGCGCCCAGTTTTTTCAAATGCATGCAGGCGGGTTCGAACCAGATATCTTCACAAATCGCGATCCCGATTTTACGGCCTTTAAATTCAACAGGTTCCGGCAACGGCCCATTGGCGAAAATCCGCTTTTCATCAAACACGCCGTAATTGGGCAGGTTGTTTTTAAAAATCTTTGCCTTCACCTTGCCGCCTTCGACAAACAGGGCGGCGTTATAGGTTTTGCCGTTTTCACTCCATGGCGTCGTCAGTATATAGGCCGGCACATCCGTGGATTCGGCAATAAGCGATTTTGCTGCCTTCATGCATTGTTGAACGAATGATTTTTTCAGAACAAGGTCTTCCGGCGGATAGCCGCAGATGACGAGTTCGGGAAAAACAACGATATCCGCCTTCGCGCAGGCCTTTAAGGCTTTGCGCACCAGATCGGCGTTGTAGGCAATATTCCCAAGGATGGGATTGATCTGGGCTATCGCGATGGACAGTCCGGCAATCATTACTTACGCGCTTTCTTCAATTCGTCCGCCACCAGGAAAGCAAGTTCAAGCGCCTGATTGGCGTTCAAACGTGGATCGCAGGCCGTGTGGTAACGGGAAGACAGGTCGTCATCCGTTACTTTATACGCGCCGCCTGTGCATTCCGTCACGTTCTGGCCCGTCAGTTCAAAGTGAACGCCGCCTGCATGCGTGCCGCATTCATTGTGGACGGCAAAGAAGTCCCGCACTTCGGACAGGATATTTTCGAATTTACGCGTCTTATAGCCTGTCGACGATTTTTCCGTGTTGCCGTGCATAGGATCGCAAATCCACGCGACATTACGGCCTTCTTTTTTCACGGCTTTCACAAGCGGTGTGAGTTTTTCATGCACGTTTCCGGCGCCCATACGGGCGATAAGAGACAGGCGGCCCGGTTCATTGTCGGGGTTCATGATGTCGATGGAGCGCAGCAGCGTATCGGCATCGAGCGTCGGCGGGCATTTCAGGCCGAGCGGGTTTTTCACGCCGCGCACGAATTCGATCTGCGCACCATCTGTCTGATTCGTGCGTGCGCCGATCCACAGGAAGT
>CAUJHN010000115.1 GCA_963204825.1 Pseudomonadota bacterium | reverse complement strand
CGTAAAGACCGATGTGGCTCTCCGGATTCACACCTCGATTCAGGCTATGGCTGAAGAGCCGGAAATGGGCACGGACGCCATGAAGGTCCTGATGCTTTATGCCGGGATGCTGGTGGAATGCGCGTTCCTGTTTGATAATTGCGAAGAGGCCCTTGAGGGGGCGTTCGCCCGTCTGTCCGAACTTCTGGAGTGCGAGCCTTATGCGGGCGATATAGGGGGCAAGGCTTTGCCGCCGTCTACCATCATAGATTTCGATTCCGAGCAGGGACGTGCGCTGGCGCGCGAATTTTTCGAAGAGTGGCTCGACTGCTCTTATGAATTCCAGGACATGGTTTTGTATCTAATCCAGCAGAGTCTGGCGCGCTGGGAGCTTTTCGGCATGGCGCGTGAGGAATCCTTCCGTCTGCTTGTCGAAGCGACCTACAAGGCAATGGCGTTTGAGCTGGCGGCCCAAGAATTATGCGATGCGGTCATTGAAAAGAAAATCGGCGTTTCGCATTGGAAACTTACGGATTCTGTTGCTGCGCTGGCCGGAACGTCCGGATACAAGCTCGCGCAATCGCATGAAGGGCGCAATCAGTGCTGCTGGTTCCGCGGGTCGGATCTGCCTGACCTCCTGGATCAGACCGCCTATGTGATGACGCAGGAAGCTGTGCGCCATGGTTTGTGTTCGACAACGGACTGGAGATTCGGGCTGCCGGCTAACGATACCCCCGCGAATCCGCCGACGTCGCTGATCCGCGATATGGAGCCGGTGTGTCAGGGATTCTTCAAGGCGATTGAAATGTTTGATCTAAATGATCAGGCCGTTGCCTGCGCCAAGGCGGCAGGCAGGATGCTCGCGATTGCCGCGGGCGGCAAGAAGCCGGAGCTCGAGCCAGCCATAGCCAAACCTCTGGCCATGGCCGCTATTACAGAAAGCTATAAGAGCGTCTGTGTGGAATACGCTTTCATGGCTTGATTCTCCTAGCCATTGCGGCTATGTGTTTCTGTATGTCGATACAGGATACAGTAAAGAAAATCATGGATTTCGTTCCCAAATCTTCCTACTCATTCGAAGATCTCATTGAATGTGGTAAAGGCAAATTGTTTGGCCCCGGCAATGCGCAATTGCCGTTGCCGCCGATGCTGATGTTCGACCGCATCGTGAAGATAGCATCACAGGGCGGCGCGTTTGAAAAAGGCGAGATCGTCGCCGAGCTCGACGTGAAGGAAAATCTCTGGTTCTTTGAATGTCACTTCAAAGGGGATCCTGTCATGCCTGGGTGTTTGGGCCTTGACGCCATGTGGCAACTTCTTGGGTTTTATCTGGGCTGGACCGGCGCGCCGGGATCCGGTCGGGCGCTCGGACTTGGTGAATTGAAATTCTCGGGGCAGATCCTGCCAACGACGAAGCTCGTCAAATACGTCATCGACATCAAGCGTGTCATTAACCGCAAGCTCGTCCTCGGCATCGCCGATGGCCGCGTTGAAGCGGACGGCAAGGTGATCTATGAAGCCAAGGACCTTAAGGTCGGGCTCTTCGATAACGCGGCGGCGGCTTTGGCAGGGGCGTAGGGGCCGTTTGTCATCTAAATGGTTAATGGGCGCCTGTTTTCAGGCGCTTTTTTTCTTGCACATTTTTTATGATTATGAAAAACATGTGCCATGAATTTAAATCATTTGTTCAATAAAGCTTCGGGGTTCGCTCAGAAATATGATGGGTCCGAGCCGGCCTATGTCGCTTTTATGGACGCCGCCATCGCGTATGACCAAGCGGGTGGAGAGCCGGAGCGTGTTGACGCACTGCTTGGAGAGGCAATTAGCGCACTTAGCAAGGTAAACCGGGAAGAAGATTTTGTGGAGCGTCTAAAAAAAGGCGGGGCGCAGGTTTTCCATCATGGCGCGGTTTTCGTGCAGCCCGATCCGCAGGGTGGCGGATTGCAAAATGGTGATGGAGAATACACCCCACCTGAAAAGGAACCGCGTCTTCGTGAAGTCGTAATGGTATTACAGGGACGAGGAATTTATTTTGACGATCTAATCCTCGATATTGGGCGTGTTTCGGATGCGCAGATGCGGATTGCACCGTATGTTGTTATCACCATTCCCAGGCTGAACGCGCAGATTGTTGTTGCGGATCAAAAGGGCGAGGCACTGTTCGTTGCCAATCCGGCCATTCCTTATATGAACTGGGCGCTGTTTGAAAAGAAAATGGCGGGACAGGAGGATACGCCGTTTGAAAATGTGCGGCGTATTGTTCATGCGGGGCAATGGGAAGGGCGGATGATGCAGTCCTTGTTTGGCAAACTCCTCACCGCCGGCCCAAAAGTACAATTGCCCAGCTATGTGAAGGTGCACAGAAAAACAAAATATCCGTTGACGGAAGAGATGATTGTAGCGATGGCGCGGTTGTACCGTGAGCGCCATCCTGAGAAGCGGTGGCCTACAGAAGCTTCCGGACAGATTGATCCTAACATTGTTTTCGAGGTAACGGGCGACCCGCATTGGCAGGCGGAGACATGGGGGGCGTTGGGTTTGGCTGGAAGAAAAAAAAATCGCGGTCTTATAACTGGACGGAGTCTTGCCCGAATGCTGGAGACCCATGGTTGTCATTACAATTTGACGGAAGAGATGATTGTAGCGATGGCGCGGTTGTATCGGGAGCGTGATCCGGAGAGGCAGTGGCCTACAGAAAGATCCGGCCCAATTGATCCAGACATTATCCTTGAGGCTACGGGTGATCCACATTGGCAGGCGGAGACATGGGGGGCGTTGGGTTCGGCAGGAGCACAAAAAATTCGCGGTCTTACAACTGGACGGGGTCTTACCCGTATACTGGAGGCCCATGGTTGTCATTACAATTTGACGGAAGAGATGGTTGTGGCGATGGCCCGGTTGTATCGAGAGCGTCATCCTGAGAAACAGTGGCCTAAAGAAAGATCCGGCCCAATTGATCCAGACATTATCCTTGCGGTTACGGGTGATCCGCATTGGCAGGCGGAAACATGGAGAGCTTTAGATAAAGCAGGAGCACAAAAATATCGCGGTCTTACAACTGGACGGAGCCTTGCCCGAATGCTGGAGGCCCATGGTTGTCATTACAATTTGACGGAAGAGATGATTGTAGCGATGGCACGGTTGTATCGGGAACGTGAACCGGAGAAGCGGTGGCCTAGAGTAATGTCCGGTCCGGTTGATCCAGACATTATCCTTGCGGTTACGGGCGATCCACATTGGCAGGCGGAAACATGGATATCGTTGGGTACGGCAGGAGAGCAAAAAAATCGCGGTCTTATAACTGGACGGAGTCTTGCCCAGACACTGAACTACCACTGCCCTGAACGTGAAGGATTTGTGGCGGCGAATGCGTTCTGGTATACGCCTGCTCCTGCGTTATCTTAAGTTATGTCTATTAATCCCTTCTGAATTTTTACCTTTTAGAAGGTGACTTTGGGCGCGGTCTGCCTTAAATATTTCTCCATGACAAACACACAAAGACGCGTCGTTATTTCCGGGGTTGGGATTATTTCCTGTATTGGGAATGACAAGGATACAGTTCTGGCCGCGCTGAAGGCCGGGAAGTCGGGCATTAGCTTTTCGCCAGAGATGGCGGAGCATGGGTTCAGGAGCCAGGTGCATGGCAAGCCTGTCGTCGATCTGGAAGCCTCCATCGACAAGCGCATGCTGCGCTTCATGGGGCCGGGATCCGCGTATAACCATCTTGCCATGGAGCAGGCGATTAAAGACGCAGGTTTGGAAGAGCACGAAGTTTCCAACGAGCGTACGGGTATCATCATGGGATCCGGTGGCCCGTCCACGAGCAACCAGGTTGAGGCCGCGGACATTGTACGGGAAAAAGGCGCGACGAAATGGGTTGGGCCTTTTCGCGTGCCGCGCTGCATGTCCTCCACGGCATCCGCTACGATGGCGACGAATTTCAAAATCAAGGGCGTCAATTATTCCATTTCTTCCGCGTGCTCCACATCTGCGCACTGCATAGGCAACGCGGCGGAGCAGATTTTGCTTGGTAAGCAGGATATTGTGTTCGCCGGCGGATCTGAAGAACTGCACTGGACGCTATCTTGTCTGTTCGACGGGATGGGTGCGATGTCTTCGAAATATAATGAGACGCCGGATAAGGCATCCCGTGCGTATGACCAAAACCGTGACGGGTTTGTGATTGCGGGCGGCGCGGGCGTTGTGGTGGTCGAAAGCCTTGAACATGCACTGGCACGTGGTGCAACGATTTACGCAGAAATCACGGGCTATGGTGCGACGAGCGATGGCGCCGACATGGTTGCGCCAAGCGGTGAAGGCGCGGTGCGCTGCATGCGGCAGGCGCTTTCGACGGTGCGTGCGCCGATCACCTATATCAACACGCACGGCACATCGACGCCGGTGGGCGACATGACGGAGCTGGATGCTATCCGGTCCGTGTTCGGGAAGCTGGAACAGGACATGCCGTACATCGGTTCCACCAAATCCATGACGGGGCACAGCCTCGGCGCGACGGGTGCGCAGGAAGCCATTTATTCTCTACTGATGATGAAAAATGATTTCGTTGCGCCAAGCATCAACATCGAAGATCTGGACGAAGCGGCGGGTAACCTTCCCATTGCCCGTCAGCGTGTTGACGGCGTCAAGCATGACACTATCCTTTCCAATTCCTTCGGGTTCGGCGGGACAAACGCCACGCTCGCTTTAACCCGCTACGAGGCGTAACCCATGAGTATTCCATCATCCGGTATTATGAAGGGCAAGCGCGGCCTTATTATGGGCGTAGCGAACGAAAAATCCATCGCGTGGGGCATGGCGCAGGAACTGCACAAGCACGGCGCGGAGATGGCCTTCACCTATCAGGGCGACGCGTTCGGAAAGCGTGTGAAGCCGCTCGCTGAAAGCCTTGGCGCGAAAGTTCTGCTGGATTGCGATGTTTCTAAGGAAGAAGACCTCGACAAGGTTTTCGCGCAATTGAAAAAGGAATGGGGCGGGCTGGACTTCCTTGTCCATGCGATTGCCTATTCCGATAAGGAAGAATTAAAGGGCCGGTATGTCGATACGACGCTGCAGAACTTTCTGACGTCGATGCATATCTCCTGTTATTCCTTCACATCCGTCATGCGCCGCGCAGCGCCGATGATGAAGGTGGGCGGCGCGGCCGTAACTCTTTCATATTACGGCGCGGAAAAAGCCATGCCTAACTACAATGTGATGGGTGTGGCGAAGGCAGCGCTGGAAGCATCCGTGCGTTATCTGGCGGCGGATCTCGGCCCGGATGGCGTACGCGTGAATGCGATTTCGGCGGGGCCGATGAGAACGCTCGCAGGCGCCGTGATAGGTTCCGCGCGCACGACGTTCAAATACAATGTCATGACCGCGCCATTGCGCCGATCCGTTGAGCTGGAAGAGCTTGGCGGCACAGCGTTGTATCTGCTGTCCGATCTGTCGGGCGCGGTGACGGGCGAAGTGCATTATGTCGATTGCGGATTTAACGCTGTCGGTATGCCGATGCCGGATCAGGTGCAGGGGTTATTCAAGAACGGGGATTAGATTTCCAGCACTTGAAAATATTCTGCCGACCCGCATCCATCACACCGGCTTCTGCACCGGCTGGGGTCGTTATTCGAACCATGTCTTACAAAATCGACATAGGATGTCTCACCCAGCGGAAATTCATGAACAACCCTGTAAAGTGCCCTCGGATCCAATCCAGACCCTTCCGCGGCATTTTTAAACCAGCTCATATGATCTGGATGAACTCTTATGGTCCGACCTTCCAGGCTTCCCAGGAACTCCGTCGCCAGACGAGGTTTCGCGGAATCGTTTGCGGGAAGCTCTTCTATTTTTGCGCGTCTGTTTATACGGATCATAAAGCTAATCTCTCGTAGCTGTGCGGATTTTATCACTAAGAAATATGCGCGATAAGCGTGCTGCGGGGCTTTTTAATATCGCTCCGCAGGAGATAGACACCGTAGGCATGGGTTTGGACAATAGTGTGCGCCCCGATTTCAAATTCGGGATTATGATGCATCTGGCTGGATAATCTGGCTTTGAGCGCACTCGCCATATCCCGGTCTGTCGGATGTGCCGGGAGTACGAAGGCCTGATTGCAGAAAACAATATGCGGTTCGCTGCAGACCATATAGCTGTGCCCGGGGCTGAACGTGTTTCTTGGGTAGTCGTTGATGGGCGCGATGAAATGCGGCTCCGGGCTGTGACTATCTTCTTCGGGCAACCCATGCGCCATCTGTATCTGGCATTTGGTCTGCGCGGTCAGTCCGTGTTGGGCGGAATGAATGGCGAATATCTGCTTTAACGGGCCGTGGAAGGACTCCGGCAAATGGGCAATATCAAAGGTGACAGATCCACCATTGGGACTGCGTGGAACCAGCAGGGTTTTGATGCTTTTGACGCTGCCCGCGAGAACCGCGCATGGCGCTGCAAACGCGGCGCGGTCATACGTCCCTTCATGGAGACTGAAAGGCGGCAGGTTTCCTAAAAGCACAGGTATATTTATTTCAGTGATTGCACCCATGCCCGGCTTCTTAGGCACGATTTATGGTTATGTCAATAAAAATATTAGATTAGATGTTACCAGAACGGGTGCCCCTTTGTGGGGTCGCCTGGATACGCGACGCTCTTTACGGGAGCGATAGGCCCATTATGAGGGGTTGGGTTAAATAGAGATGCCAAAATCGCATTTGCCCGACGGCCATCAGCCCCAAGCAGGCATAATCTTCTGGGGTGGCTGCCCGGTCCTGTGTCGGCGGTTACCTGCAGGGCCTGATGGGGGTCCAGAGCGCAGGAGGCTTTGTAAAAAGCCTCAAAAGCACCCGGGCGTACGGTAACATACAGGCCGTTCAGAGAGCTGGAATGTGCAGAGATATTTAACACCTCAGGTTCTGCCACGCCTGGCAAGGAGGCTGCGGCGGCCCTGTTTATGTTCGTTAACCGTACGGCGTAGGGGCTTTCGCGGCGGAATACGCTTAAATCGACAGGATCGGTACTCATAACGCCGTTATACGGCCACTTTAGCCCTCCGGCAAGATTTTCCAAAACCATGTTTAAGTCAAATGAGAAATTGGTTAAGAAAATTTTTATAGACAAATCTATGATTATGTATAATATATAAATCAACTTTTTGAGGTGAAATTATAATGAAAAGAGCATTTATAGCCGCATTCTTATCCGCACCACTTTTGTCGGCACCGGCGTTGGCCAGACTTACGACTACTGATCCAACATCAGCGCCAGCACAAGCAACGGCCGAGCCTGCTGCTAAAGCGCCAATAGGTCCGCTTGTTTGTAGCGATAATCCCGATCTGGGAATTGGTCTAGCAACACTGCTGGCATCCCTAAAGCTGACCAAGAGCTTTCAGCCAACAGCTGCCGCGGGGAATGCCGTGGATCAATTCGCGACCTACCGTCCGGACGGAAGAAAGAATCCGATCATGCTAATTGTAAATGATAAGCGTGTTTGCTTGCATTTTGATGGGCCCTAATTCAGGCCGCCTGCCAAATTTTCTAAAATGACGTCCGGGCAATCGGAAAAGAAGGCGTCAACCCCGAGTTTTTGAAGGGTTCTGGCCTGCATAGGGTCGTTGATGGTGTAGACGAGGAGGGGCTTTTCCATGTCCATTACCTCGTCCGCCACGGCCCTTGTGACCAATTTCGAACCAAGATTAATTGTGGTGACGTCCAGATACTCCGCCAATTGCTTCCAGTTTTCCGGCATTTCTTCCCCGCCGATCAGAAGGCCACGCGCGTAATCCGGGGCGAGGTCGAGAGCGGATTCCAGGCTCACATGCTGAAAGGAAGATATCAGCAGCTTGTCCATGTCATCCCATATCTGGGATAGGTGATCGAGCGCGATTTCGGCGGTTTCTTTTTCGCGGCCGGGGCAAGGCTTGATCTCCAGGTTAAAGCCGAGATTATGTTTCAGGATAATATCCACGGCTTCTTCCAGTGTCGGAATCTTAATGCCGGCGAAACTGTCGGCAAACCAGCTTCCTGCCTCCAGCTGCTTGATGTCTTCGTAATCCGTATGGGCGACAAGGCCGGAACCGTTGGTCGTGCGGTCCAGTTCTTCGTCGTGAAAGATAATGGGCACGTTATCACGCGTTAACTTCACATCGAGTTCAACCCATTCCACGCCGAGACTGGCGGCTGTTTCGATGGACTCCAGCGTGTTTTCCGGGGCGTAGGCCTTTGCGCCGCGGTGGCCGATGACTTTAGGTAGGTGAAGTTTGCTCATAGGGGTGGTTATAGCGTGAAAAAGCTTCTGAATAAAATGGTTAAAATCATTGCCCGAAAACGGCGTTTCAGGTAATTTCCCTATCAGTCAGCGAGAAAACATGAAGCCCCAGGCAAAACCAGTCCCAAGCCAAGATAACGTGGATCTATCCCCCATGACGATCGGCAATCGCATCGCATGGATGTCGTCAGGACCGAAAAAGGGACGCGGTATTTTCGCGCTCGTCGATTTTAAAGAAGGCGATACGATCGAAACATCGCCCGTAACGATCGTTTCCAAAGCGGAAACGGATTTGTTCGATAACGATGAGAAGACAGGCGTCACGTCCATCATAGATCAATATCTTCTGTTGTGGCAGGAAGAAATAAAAGGGCAGGAATATTGCATGGGGCATGGCTATCTGATGCTCTACAACCATTCCGAAACGCCATCAGCCATGCAAAAGCGCGACTTTGATATGAAGACGATCAGCATGGTTGCCGCCCGTGATATTAAAGCGGGTGAGGAGATCACCTTTGATTACGGCTTCGAAGAGCATGAAAAGCCCTGGTTCGATGTTGAAGCATAAGCCGGATATTCAGGACAACAAGCCTCTTTCATCCGACCTTCCTGTCGGTTCAAAAATCATGTTTGCGCAAATGAGCGGCGGCAAAGGGCGCGGTGTTATTTGCACGCATCCCATAGCGAAGGGTGAGTTGGTTGAATTCGCGCCCGTTATCCCCATGCCCAAAACAGACATCATTACGGACAGCGTGCCGGATCATTACGTTCTCTGCTGGAAGGCGGATACGCCGGATGAGCAATACTGCCTCGTTGGCGGCTTGGTGATGATGTATAATCATTCCGAAAAGAACGCCAATGTTACGCTGGATGAAGATATACCCCATATGGCTGTGCGCGTGACTGCGCTGCGCGATATTAACCCGGGTGAGGAGATCTTGTGGAATTACAGCTGCGATCTGTGGTTCGACGTCAAGGAATAAGCGCAATTAAAAAAAATACCATCGGGCCGGAATTATTTCTGGCCCTTTTTCTTTGGTTTGGGTATACGAACTTTCCAAAACAAAAAAGGGTGTGAGCATGAAGTCGAATACGGCCAGAAAAATCGTTGCGTGGCAGCAGGAAAATGTCGCCAATACACCGGAAACCATCCTGGGTGCCAAGATTGGCTGGCGCGTTATCAGCGATGAAAAAGGCCGTGGCGTGTTCGCCCTGCGCGACATTAAAAAGGGAGAGATCGTCGAAGTTTCCCCCGTTGTAACGGTTTCCAAAAAAAACGTGAAAAACAACAGCGAAGCGCCGGATGGATATCTCCTTGAATGGGATGACGAAACGGAAGGCGAAGAATATTGCATGCCGCTCGGCTATATCATGCTTTACAACCACTCTTCCAAGCCGACGCTTGCCATTGAATGCGACATGGAAGACTACACGATGACGGCCATGGCGGCACGCGACATAGCGGCAGGAGAAGAGCTGACCTGGAATTACGCCTGCGATGTCTGGTTCGAGGAGGCGGAATAATCCGCTTCTTTTTAAATTAAATACAATAAGCGCTTGCCGTAATAAATTTTTTGTGCTCATATTTTTATATGAATACTAAATGGCACATCGTAACTTTTATCGCGGCGCATATTAAGCGCACGACGACGGTCGCCATTAAGACGCGCTTCTAAGCGCGCACATATCAGAACTTTCACATCACATTGCTAATTGATTTTTGCCCTGCGCATGCAGGCTTAAGTCTTGTTTTTTCAACTTTGAAAACACGTGTTTTCAAGATGGCACCGCGCAAACAATGCGGCGCCAGTATCGATTTATTGAATTAGGAGAGTAGTATGGCCAAAGATTTAAGAGGTTTTTTCCAAAAGGTGGCGGACGGAAAAATACAACCGGAAAATTTTGGAAGCTGTCTGCTGGAGGCTGCCGCGCAGGGGCTTGCCAGTAGGGAAGACATCGCGCGGATATTGAAATCGGAGAATGTGCGGAAGGCCGGCAATGCGTTGAAAACGCGTGATATGCCTGGCGTTGCTGTGGCCGTATTGGCGCTGCGGCAATGACATCCCGTGTCATCTAAGGATTTAAAAAGCCCCGCTTAAACAACGGGGCTTTTTTTATGCAACATGCCATGCGGGTTTGCGGCGGCCTGGATAAACTTGTTCCTGGGGGCGCAGGCTGTCGGGATGTATGAGGCTTACATGCGCAGCCAGAAGTCTCGCCCCGTCATCTTCTTTGGCGGTGCGGGCCGTTATATAGGCTTCCGCCTTCTTGCCGTTGTCGGCATGGGGCATTGCTTTAAGCGTCGCCACTAATTCAGCGGATTCCCAGCTGTTCTTCGCCGCCCATGTATTAAAAGAAGCATTCACTTCCTGCGCAGATCTAGGATAGAGAATAACAATTCTTCTATGAGCCTCCCGAAGATGTGAAATAAGAGAGAGAACGTATTTATCCAACTCCATATGGCGATGACCTGTTGTCGCCAGGACTTCTCTGTATAGCCCATGGTTAAGATCAACGAGGATGCGAGGATCTGTTTGCCCTTTATATTCGGTTAGGGCGGTAACGTGCGTTTCTGCCACTTTTGCCGGAACGGTTTCGTTTGCGGCAAGGGCTCTCCAAATTTCTGTAAGGTCAATCATCATGGGCTTGTATTATTCATATTCAGAATTTTGTGCAATAAAAAAAACCCGCAGGAGCGGGGTTTTTTGAATTAATTAAGGTTAAGCTGTGTTTCCCATTTCTAAAAGTGCACAAAATATTATCAAGAAATATCCCTTTGCCTAACATGGATATTTCACCTGCTAACCTTTAGTTAGCGATCTGGATTTTTGGCTGCGTAATATTGTTCAATAGTACTACCGAGTAGAGACTCGTGACCCATAATATGAAGCTTATAGTTTCCCGATTTAAGATTTTCTCCAGCAACCTCATTGACGCAAAGCCCACCTAAAAAATCTGAACCTTCTACTATGTATTCCCGTTGGCAAAAATTTATTCTAAAAATGCTTTCACTCACTTTGGTTGTGCTAGCAAGCTTTTGATACATTGTGCCGTGTCTCGCAGTAAAATAGGAACAACTGTGATAGGATATAAAACCGAATATAAGCATCAACCCCATAATATTTAGGGCTGTTTTATCTTCAAAACTTTCATTCTTATATTGTACATACAATCGGGCTGCTGATCTTTCTTTTTCATTATTTACGGTGTGTCCAAGTATGGCTTTAAAAAATATCGTGGTACTTAGAATTGCCAGGATCGTTACCGCATGCGCTACAGCAGTAGGAGAAAAATGCTTCACACCGTATAGTGTAGTGATACCTCTGGCCGTAACATGGATAAGAAAGAATGTAATCAGAGCGGCAACCAGTGTACCAACTATGATTTTCCTTTTATTTAAAGTCTGCTGATTTTTCATGATTTCATTTTATAAAAAAAGAAAAGGTTCCTAAGAACCTTTTCTACACAAGTCAATTAAGCCGCGTCTTCGTTGCGTTCTTTTTTCTCGCGTGCTTTTGGCTCTCTTGGTTCGCCCGTCGCCTGATCCACGCGTTTCATGGAAAGCTTGATCTTGCCGCGGTCATCGAAGCCGACGACCATGACTTTTACTTCCTGTCCGTCCTGAACGACGTCCGTCGTTTTTGCGACGCGCTCATCAGCGAGTTCGGAAATATGCACGAGGCCGTCTTTTCCGCCCATGAAGTTTACGAAGGCGCCGAAGTCTACGATTTTGACGACTTTGCCTTTGTAGATTTTGTTCACTTCTGGTTCGTCCGTGATGCCTTTGATCCATTCAACGGCTTTATCAATCGCCGCCTGGCTGATCGCGGAGACTTTGACGGAACCGTCATCGTCGATATCCACTTTCGCGCCCGTTTCTTCGACGATCGCGCGGATAACCTTACCGCCCGTGCCGATGACTTCGCGGATTTTGTCCGTCGGGATTTTGAAGGAAACCATCTGCGGTGCGAATTGCGATACGCCTTCGCGGCCTTTTGTCAGAGCCTTCGCCATTTCGCCAAGGATGTGCATACGGCCATCTTTTGCCTGTGCCAGAGCGATTTTCATGATCTCTTCGGTGATCGAAGTGATCTTGATATCCATCTGGAGCGCGGTAACGCCTTTGTCCGTACCGGCCACTTTGAAGTCCATGTCGCCAAGGTGATCTTCATCGCCCAGGATGTCGGACAGAACGGCAAAGTCCTTGCCTTCCTTGATCAGGCCCATCGCGATACCGGCGATAGGACGCGCCAGAGGAACGCCTGCATCCATCATGGAAAGCGACGTGCCGCAAACCGTGGCCATGGAAGAGGAGCCGTTGGATTCCGTGATTTCTGAGACCGTACGGATCGTGTACGGGAAGGATTCCGATGACGGGAAAAGCGGATTGATCGCGCGCCACGCGAGTTTGCCGTGACCAATTTCGCGGCGGCCCGGAGAACCCATACGGCCTGTCTCGCCCACAGAGTAGGGAGGGAAGTTATAGTGGAGCATGAAGCGGGAACGGTATTCGCCTTCCAGCGCGTCGATGATCTGTTCGTCCTGACCCGTGCCGAGCGTGGTGACAACCAGAGCCTGCGTTTCGCCGCGCGTGAACAGGGCGGAACCATGCGCGCGTGGAAGAACGCCGACTTCCGCGATGATCGGGCGGATCGTTTTTGTGTCGCGTCCGTCGATACGCTTGCCGGTTTTCAGGATCGCGCCGCGAACGATTTCGGCTTCCAGCAGGTGGAATTCCGCGCTGACTTTCTCCTTCGAGATTTCATCGTTTGCGAATTCTTCAACCACTTTCTTGCGGACTTCGCCAACAGCGGCGTAGCGTTCCTGCTTCACAACATTGCCGTACGCCTTTGTAACGTCGGCCGCATACTTCGCTTTAATGTCGTTGTAGAGTTTGACGAGGACAGGATCTTTTTCGGAAATGTCCCATGGCTCTTTCGCGCACATTTCGGCCATTTCAATGATGCCGTCGATAACGGACTGGAATGCTTTCCATGCGGCCATAACCGCACCTAGCATGATTTCTTCCGAAAGCTCTTTCGCTTCGGATTCAACCATCAGAACGCCTTCTTTCGTGCCTGCGGCAACGAGATCTAGGTCGCTGTCCTTGGATTCTTCGATCGTTGGATTGATGATGTATTTGCCATCCTTGTAAGCAACGCGTGCCGCGCCGATCGGACCCATGAACGGGATACCGGAGAGCGTCAAGGCGCAGGAACAGCCCAGCATCGCCACGATGTCGGGATCGTTTTCCATGTCGTGGGATAGAACCGTCGCAACAACCTGCACTTCGTTGTAGAAGTTTTCCGGGAAGAGCGGGCGGATCGGACGGTCGATCAAACGGGATACCAGCGTTTCTTTTTCGCTCGGCTTGCCTTCGCGTTTGAAGAAGCCGCCAGGAATTTTACCAGCAGCGAATGCTTTTTCCTGATAGTTGACGGTCAGCGGGAAGAAATCCTGACCTTCTTTAACAGATTTTGCGCCGACCACGGTGCAGAGAACGGTGGTGCCACCGATTGTGGCCATAACAGCGGCGTCAGCCTGACGCGCGATTTTGCCGGTTTCGAAAATTACTTTTTTACCGGCGAAGTCGATTTCCTTGCGGAATACGTTGAACATTTCTTTTAGTCCTTTTCTTTTATGGCGTCATTCTGAGCGCAGCGAAGAATCTCACGTTCGAGATCCTTCGGCCATGCGCCTCAGGATGACAGATTAATGTCATGGAAAAGGACGTTTGATGGTTTCAGATAATACGGTGGACAGTAAAAGGCTCCGCACGCAAAGCATT
>CAUJHN010000114.1 GCA_963204825.1 Pseudomonadota bacterium | reverse complement strand
GATCTGGTCGTACGCCTTGAACTCTTTCGAGAAATATTTCGTGATCGCCGCCGTCAGCGTCGTCTTTCCATGGTCAACGTGACCAATCGTTCCTATGTTGCAGTGCGGCTTATTCCGCTCAAACTTTGCCTTCGCCATTTTACAGTTCCTTTTGTGTTTAGAGTCAAAACCTTCGCGTTTTTATCCATCGGCCCACCGGAATGGTCGAAACCGCCACGAATTCCAAGGGATTGAAATAGAAAAAAGGGGGAGAAATGTCAACTGGGTTTTTTAAGGGGTTTTAAGCCATAAGATCATGATGTTCTTTATGTTTTCGCAGCCAGGAGGCCGCATATCCGCAAATGGGAATAATTTTGAGATTCTGGGCGCGGGCAAAGTCCGTCACACCCGCCATCAACCGGCCCGCCGCGCCGCTGCCGCGCAAGGCCTCGGGCGCAAACACATACTTGATGGAAAGAACATCCTTTTCAACTGCATAGTCCGCATAGGCCGTATGCCCGTCTTCCATCAGTTCAAAGCGCCGCTGCGCGCGGTTATCGGTCACATTTCCAGTCATGAAATAAATATAGGCCCGTCCGCACCTTGGTCAACTCGCTAAAAGCGTCCGAACCTTACGGATGAGATCAGCTTCCGTGTAAGGCTTGGAAATATAGTCATCCATACCGGCCTGTATGCAGCGATCATAGTCCGCTGCATAAGCATGCGCCGTCATGCCAACGATGCGCACGGGCGGAAGATCCCTGTCCCGTTCGTAACGGCGGATTTCTTCCGTCGCCTCCCATCCGTTCTTGCCCGGCATCTGCACATCCATCAGGATCAATGCATAGCTCTTGTCCTTGTACTTCTCCACCGCCTCGTCTCCGTTCGACGCTATATCGCAGATGTAACCGTTCTGCTCCAGAAAGACGGACGCCACCAGAACATTGGGCTCGTAATCTTCGGCCAAAAGGATTTTTTTGCCGCGCCCATAGGAATGCGCGTGATCTGCTTTCGCGGGAGAAGGTGCTGCATGGGATTCCACTGCAGCTTCCGTTACGACCTTCATGGGTAGCCTCAGTTTGAAAACAGAGCCCTTGCCGGGGGCGCTGTCCAGAAATAATTCGCCGTTCATGCGCTCTACGAAGTTGCGCACGATGGCAAGGCCCAAGCCCGATCCGCCATAACGGCGGCTGATGGAACTGTCTGCCTGCACGAATTTCTCAAAAATCTTTTCCTGATGCGCGGCATCAATTCCAATGCCGGTATCCGAGACGGAAAGAATAATATTATCGTTCAGATTATTGCTGCCTGCCCCGCGCTCAAGCGATATGGCGATATGCCCCTTGTCCGTGAATTTAATGGCGTTGCTGCAAAGGTTGAACAATATCTGGCGAAGCCGCTTTGGGTCGCCAATGTGCTGGCGATTTTTGAAAATGTCGTCCTTGATTTCCAGCGAAAATCCAAGATCCTTCTGGTTTGCCCTCACTTCCATGATGGCCGCCGTCTCGGAAGTAAGATTGTAAATATTGAAAGGTATTTTCTCAATCTCATATCGGTTGGATTCTATCTTCGCGATATCCAGAAGATCGTCGATCAAGGACAAAAGGGAATCCGCGCTCGTCTTCAATGTATCAATATATTTTTCCTGCTTATCGGTAAGCGGTCCGCTCGTCTTTAAAATTTCCGCGAGGTTCAGAACGACATTCATCGGCGTCCTGATTTCATGGCTCATATTGGCAAGAAACTCCGTCTTTGCCAGGCTGGCCTTGTCTGCCTTTTCCCGCGCTTCATGCAGGTTTTTATTCGCGGTTTCCAGCTCCGCCGTGCGCTTTCGGACCAATTGCTCCGTCTCTTCATAGGATCTTGAAAGCTGATTGTTCATTTCCGCAAGTTCTGCGGGGCTCGGCAATTTGATGGCGGCGGGCAGGATCTTCCAGACCAGAACGGCGGTAAAGGCGGAAACGATCCCCGTCGCCAGCATCACAAGTCCTTCGATCCCGTAATAGGGTTTCCACATCACCAGAATGCCAAACACATGCGTCAAGCCGCAAAGCGTGATGAAGGCCGCAAAGAGGATGAAGACCTTTTGGAACGGCATGTCAGGACGCCTGCGCGCGAAATGCCAGAGTGCAAGCGGGATGCTGAAATACGCAAGCGCGATGACGGCGTTGGCGATGACATGAAGCCAGAGAATTTCAGGCAGCCATAAAAGACAAAATCCATGCGGCGCCATAAACCGGTCGCTGAAAAACTGGGAAATTCTTTCCATCCCTACGGTGGTACCATAGAAAGGCGTTTTAAGCATTAGGAAAGTTCAGAAATAAGCAATGGTAGAATTGAATATTCCCAGGAACGATTTTCAAGGGGCCGCAATGACGGGTGCAGCTCCGGCTCTCTGTTCTTCCCCAATCAGAGCGTGTGTTATTTCTGCCACGTCATCAAAAGGCCCACCTAAATAAAAACTCGCTCTCAGATTTGTGCCTGCATTATTTGGATCTTGCGAAACTATACAAACATAAAGCCCTGCAGGCTCATGAAGCTTACGTGCAAACAAACGGCTATCAACACCGAGGCGACCTGCCAAAGTTGGATTTACTGCCATGAAATATTCAAGAGACCACACCTTGTCTTGAGCTGCAACTTGGGCTGCAGCCAATGCCCAGTCTCTTTCTGCAAGTTCACCAGGTTTCGGAACAGATAATTTTATAGTAGCAGGGGTTTCTATACCTTCTTCAACGTCTTCTTCAGGATAGGCAAGCAGATTGAGAGTATCTCTCAGGCGTTGCCTTTCCCCGCGCTTTGCAGCTCTGTGCTTAGCGTGTTCAATTTCCCCTCTTCGCTGGCTTCTGCTTTTAGCCATCGTCAATCCCCCAAAAAACTAATATACGATGGGAATTTTTAGAAAAGATTCTGACAATTTTCAAGGTAAATATTATGGAGAATTATGGAGGTTGGAGCGGGTGAAGGGAATCGAACCCTCATAGCCAGCTTGGAAGGCTGGAGCTTTACCACTAAGCTACACCCGCGCTCTTGGCCCTATATCTAATGGCTCTTTGACCGCCAGTAAAGGGGAAATTACCCAATCACGCGCCAATGTAGCGGAACCCCGCCCGGCGGCTTGCCAAAGGCCTTGGCGGCATTGCCGCCGCGCATGACGACTTCGGAGAATTCGACCTTCTTGCCGTTGGGCAGCGTCCATCCGCTCGATCCTTTGGAAAAGCAGAACTGCCCGTCGGCAACGCCGAAAATTCCTTCGGCGACGCGGGCGGCCGAATGCCGGCCATTGATGTCGAGCGTCACATATTTATTGTTGATCGCATCGAGATCTTTCGGATCCACGGAACACTTCATGTTGCCGTACCCATCCGTGTAGCAAACGACGTTCTTAGGATAATCCGGTACGGCGTCGCGTATATCCGCGCCCAGCTTGGAATAATCGCCATGCATGATGAGGCCGAAGGCCGGCGGGAATACGTCGCGCGATCTGAACTGCGACCCGTCCTTGCTGCAATGGATTTCGCGGATTTCAACCGCGGCTTCCTTTACAAACGACAAAGAATAACCGGAATTGACGGCGACGATTTCAACGCCGTTGAAAAGCTTCACATAGGCAAGGCCTTCGCCGGAGTTTTTCACGCGCGGCGCCAGATCATCCTTGCGCGGCGCTGTGTTGACGTAAAATTTCTGCCTCTCCCCCAATTTCGTATTGATGGCCGTCTGCGCCAGGGCGAAGCCCGTCGCCACCGTATCGAACGCCGGGACCGCGAAGGTTGTGATCTCCGCATTCAGATCACGCAGTTCGTAATGGAGCTTTTGCGTCACTTCCGCAAAGGCCAGATCGTGCAGATCGCCATAATCCGCGATCACGTAAACCAGAAAATCCCTCATAACACCGCCTCTATGAACTCTATGTTTTTTTCTCGCATATATTCCACCAGCGCGGTCGTTGCCGCAAATAGCCTGTTATGGTCGTGGGCCAGAATGATATGCGTGCTGCCGTTATCCTTTAAGTGAGGGTCTAAGTCAATTTTTCCTTTCAGGGCCTCCACCGTCTTATATGGCCAAGCCTTTGAATATTCAACAAAATCAGGGTTTACCATCCAGTCGGACGTGGAAAAGGTATAAAGCGCGTCGGCGGCGTTTTTCATCTCGGTTTCGGTAAACCAGTCAAAAGTCACGCCTTTATATATGTCCGCGCGGAACCCCTCTTTTTTGAGATAGTCCTGAATCCGGGCTTTCTTTTCCACCTGTTCCTGTGTGGGCGTTACCAGCGTGATATTCAACCCGTCTGTAAACAGCCGCTTTAACGTCGCTTCATGTTTTCCGGCGGCGTTGTAATCGACAACCCATCCGCCGCATCCACGGTCAATATGCGGAAACCGGATCGTTTTTAAAGGCCGCGATTTTCCCGCCCGTTTGTAAAGTCGGTCGATAATGTTTTCCGTCTTTTCTATTTCCTCTACGACTTCCTCATAGGAAAGCTCCGACGATCTGCGGTGCGTCCATGTGTGATTGCCTATCAAAAACCCCTTTTCGATGGCGCGGACGATAGGATCAGGGTTCTGCTCCATCCCCTCGCACTGCACGTGCATGTCTTTATAGGAAGACCCGATACAAAAAAGCGTTGCGGGGATATCGCGTGCCAAAAGCCAGTCCGTTAAATCATCCGTATGCCGCGTCGGAGAATCGTCGATCGTCAGATAGGCCTTTGTTTTTTGCATCAGTGTAAAATCCCCGATTCCGGATGGCGCGGGTCATGCGTATCGCCATACGGATCCTTATGAATGATGATTTCAGCGTACGGAAAATCGGTCAGTATATCCAGCTCCAGCGCGCGGACGTACCCGTGCGCGTCTTGCAATGACGTATTTGGATCTATTTCGACGTCAAAGGTGATGTGTATGACCATCCCGCTCTTACGCGTGCGCAGATCGTGAAATCCCAATATGTCCGGATGTCTTCTGATTGTCTCTTTAATCCGCTCACGCACAGCGGCGGGCAGTTCGTGATCCAGCAGCATATCCATCGCCTTGAACGCAATCTTTCGCCCGGCATAACAATAATAGAGCGCCACAAAAATCGCGCAGACGGGATCGACCCATGTTGGCCCGCCATAGTAATTGATAAGAAGGGTTGCCATTACGCTGCCGTTCAGGGCTATGTCGGTGGAATAATGCGCCTGATCGGATTCGATGGCGAGAGACGGCGCGCGCGCAAGGCAGAATTTCTGCACCATCACCAAAATAAACGACAGCACTATGGCGGCGGCGGCAACGGCGACGCCCAGCATATGATCTGTGACT
>CAUJHN010000113.1 GCA_963204825.1 Pseudomonadota bacterium | reverse complement strand
GATCTGGTCGTACGCCTTGAACTCTTTCGAGAAATATTTCGTGATCGCCGCCGTCAGCGTCGTCTTTCCATGGTCAACGTGACCAATCGTTCCTATGTTGCAGTGCGGCTTATTCCGCTCAAACTTTGCCTTCGCCATTTTGTGTCTCCTATTTCTTCAATTCTTTATTATGCAGCCAATTTCTTTTTAACTTCTTCGACAACGTTCGCAGGAACCGGTTCATAGTGATCGAATTCCATCACATAAGAAGCGCGTCCTTTGGACATGCCGCGCAGGTCGCCGATGTAGCCGAACATTTTGTCCAGCGGAACCATGGCCGAAACCACTTTCGCGTTACCGCGGTCTTCCATGCCCTGGATCATGCCGCGACGGGAGTTGATGTCGCCGATGATGTCGCCCATGTATTCTTCCGGCGTCACGACTTCGACCTTCATGATCGGCTCGAGCAGTTGAGGACCGGCTTTCTGCATCGCTTCCTTGAAGGCCGCGCGTGCAGCGATTTCGAATGCGAGGGCAGATGAGTCAACGTCGTGGTATTTACCGTCATAGAGTTCTATTTCGAAATCGATGACCGGGAAGCCTGCGACAACGCCCGTATCTTTCGCGCCTTTGATCCCTTTTTCAAAGCCTGGGATGTATTCTTTTGGAATAGCGCCGCCGACGATGGAATTGATGAAGTCATATTCCGGCGCCGTACGCTCTTCGACAGGCGTTTCTTTGTTAAGGGGGCGCATTTTGAACAGAACGCGGGCGAACTGGCCCGAACCGCCGGACTGTTTCTTGTGCGTATAATCGACATCGGCTTCGCGAGAGATCGTTTCCCGATAAGCAACCTGCGGTGCGCCAACATTAACGGCGATGTTGTGCGGCGCGCGGCGCATGATGTCGATTTTGATGTCGAGGTGAAGCTCGCCCATGCCTTTGAGGATCGTCTGACCTGTTTCCTGATCCGTCGTTACGCGGAAGGAAGGGTCTTCGGAAACGAGTTTGCCAAGGACAATACCCATTTTCTCCTGGTCGGCCTTTGTTTTCGGCTCAACGGCGATCTCGATAACAGGCTCTGGGAAGTTCATTTTCTCCAGAACGATCGGCTTCATCGTATCGCACAGCGTGTCGCCCGTTGTCGTGTCTTTTAAGCCCACAAGCGCCACGATATCGCCGGCGAAGGCTTCTTTGATCTCTTCGCGGTTGTTGGAGTGCATCAGCAACATACGGCCGATACGCTCTTTCTTGTCTTTTGTGGAGTTCAGGACGTAAGAACCCGCTTCCAGCTTACCGGAATAAATGCGGTAAAAGGTCAGCGAGCCCACGAACGGGTCGTCCATGATTTTGAACGCAAGGCCGGAGAGCGGAGCATCGTCTTTCATTTCGCGTGAGTCAGGCTCTTCAGAATCCTGTTTCGTGCCTTTGACAACGCCTTTGTCCAGAGGAGATGGCAGGAAGTCAACAACAGCGTCGAGGAGAGGCTGAACGCCTTTGTTTTTAAACGAGGAGCCGCACATCATCGGGATGAGTTTGAACGCGATCGTGCCTTTGCGGATGCAGGCTTTCAGCGTTTTGATGTCAGGCTCATTACCGTTCAGGTACGCATCCATGGCTTCGTCGTCCATTTCGACAGCCATTTCAACCATGCGCTCGCGATATTGTTTTGCTTTTTCAAGCATGTCTGCTGGGATTTCGCCCACTTCGAAAGCGGCGCCCAGCGTTTCGGCTTTCCAGATAATGGACTTCATGTTGATAAGATCGACGATGCCAATGAAGTCGGATTCGATACCGATCGGCAGAACAGTGACCAACGGCTCAATACCGAGACGTTTTTTAACTGAGTCGATGCACATATAGAAGTCGGCGCCTGTTTTATCCATTTTGTTCGCGAAGATAATGCGCGGCACTTTGTATTTATCGCCCTGACGCCAGACCGTTTCCGTCTGTGGCTCAACGCCCTGGTTACCGTCGAGAAGGCAGACAGCGCCATCGAGAACGCGCAAAGAACGCTCAACTTCGATCGTGAAGTCGACGTGACCCGGCGTGTCGATGATGTTCATGCGGATGTTTTTGCCTGCGGCAACGCCCTCTGCAGGGCCTTTCCAGAAGGTCGTCGTGGCGGCGGATGTGATCGTGATGCCACGCTCCTGCTCCTGCTCCATCCAGTCCATCGTGGCCGCGCCATCGTGCACTTCACCGATCTTGTGGGATTTACCGGTGTAGAACAGGATACGTTCTGTCGTTGTCGTTTTACCGGCATCGATGTGAGCCATGATGCCGAAGTTACGATAACAATCTAGTGGGTATTCGCGGGCCATGATATTCTCTTACTAACCTTCTATTATCTTTAAATTACCAGCGGTAGTGCGCGAACGCTTTGTTGGCTTCCGCCATCTTGTGCGTGTCGTCACGTTTTTTCACGGCTGTACCGCGGTCATTGACCGCATCCAAGATTTCACCGGCGATGCGTTCCATCATCGTGTGCTCGCCGCGTTTGCGGGCAGCATCGATGATCCAGCGCATGGCAAGCGCCTGTGCGCGCTCTGGACGAACTTCGGTCGGAACCTGATAGGTCGCGCCACCGACGCGGCGGGAACGAACTTCCAGCTGCGGGCGAACTTTTTTGAGGACGCGGTGGAAAATGCGAAGGCCTTTAGAGCCGCCGCCTGCTTTGCCTTGTGCGTCTGCGGAATCGTCATCGGCAATGTTCTTGCCTTTCGTCTCAACGATATCAAGCGCACCATAAACGATGCTTTCCGCGACGGATTTCTTGCCGTCTTCCATGATGTTGTTCATGAATTTCGACAGGACCAGATCACCGAAACGTGGGTCTGGAAGAATTGTGCGTTTTTCTGGTTTGCGACGACGGGACATCTACATGCTCTCCTTAAATTACTTCGGACGTTTTGCGCCGTATTGTGAACGGGCTTGCTTACGATCTTTAACACCTTGCGTATCCAGCGCGCCGCGGATGATGCGGTAACGAACACCAGGCAAGTCTTTCACGCGTCCGCCCTGGATCAGGACGACGGAGTGTTCTTGCAAATTGTGGCCTTCGCCCGGGATGTAGCAAATGACTTCAAAGCCTGTGGTCAGGCGAACCTTCGCGACTTTACGCAGAGCGGAGTTCGGCTTCTTCGGCGTCGTCGTGTAGACACGCGTGCACACGCCGCGGACCTGTGGGTTGGATTTCAACGCACGGTTCTTTTTGGACTTCATCGCCTTTTTGCCGCCTTTGGCTCTGGGCTGTCTGATCAATTGCTGTATTGTTGGCATTTACGTGCCTTCTCCTTACGTTTCATTTTCAATCCCATCGCCGTCATCCGCTTACTGCGCAAGCGTCGAGCCGATGGCATATTCCTATCTTCGGATGGCTTTTACTAAGGGATGGCTGTGGATAACGCAAGGCATAAAATAATGATTGGCTCCCCATACCGCATTTCGCTTCTTTGGGGTCCAACCGCTTTTTTGCCCTTTGCGGCCCTGAGAATATGTCTCATGCCATACCTGGGTAAAGGATGCTGGGTCTCGCGTTTAGCGCCTGTTTTTCTTGCGAAAATTCCCTTTTTAAAAGGGGAAAAAGCGCCACGGCCAAGCCCATCCGATTCCTTAATTTGCGCGGACTATATGCTCTCGGGCGCGTTGAAGTCAAGCGCTTATTAAGGTTTTTTTAGGAAATGTAAATTAAGGCTATCTTTTCGACTTTTTAACGTTTTATTTTCTATAATGTTTACATGTCTGAAGTAGACCAAAACACCGTTTATGCAACCCCAGAAACCCGTTCCAGACTTGGCTGGATTGGAGACCGAATGGGCGCATGGACAGACCGTCCCACCGTTGTTATTGCCCCGGAAGATTCAAATGGGGGGGACCAGGGCACAGTACAAAGGCTCCTAGAATCCGCAAAAGGATTTCCCGCCAATCGCTATCAAGAAGAAGACATTCAAACGATTTCAAGAAACCTCCAGACACGTAGTGGCTCAGCGACATCCGTACCTGGAGGTGCCGTTGTAACCACCCTGCCGCTCGACAGTACTGTGCCCCAAATGGCCTCAAGAGCATCCGGTGTACCCCAATCCGCTCTCGAAAATCTTCCAGGCACGGCGCAGGAGTGGCACGCTTTCACCCTGATGCACGAAGCAGGGCACATCCCACAAGATCGCCCTGGCCCTGGCTATGCCGAAAGGCTCGATTCAGAAAGTGGTGCTGATAGATTCGCCATCCAAACGTATGAAAGGGAAAGAGCTGCCGGAAATGTCTCAACACCACAGGTTCCACAGGCTCAGATGGCAATGCGAGCGATTGGCGCGTGGACTGGCCATCTTGAGTTTTCACATTCAACAGGAGC
>CAUJHN010000112.1 GCA_963204825.1 Pseudomonadota bacterium | reverse complement strand
CATGCCTGCGCCGCCGTGTCTGTCGGGCAGCGTAAAATGTTGATATTTACCGAGCCAGACATTCTGCATGGTTTCCAAAGACGGCGTAGCAGAGACAAGGACGACCGGGATCTTACCCATATGCGCGCGGACGACGGCCATGTCGCGCGCGTTATAAATGACGCCTTCTTCCTGTTTGTAGGCGGGATCATGTTCTTCATCGACAACAATCAAGCCCAAGTCTTTGTAAGGTAAAAATAAAGCAGAGCGTGCACCAACGATCACTTTGCTTTCGCCCGATGCAACGCCGCGCCATGTAACCTTGCGCTGATGATCGGTCAGCGATGAATGCCAGAGCGCGGGCGCACAGCCGAAGCGGTCTTTAAATCTTCCGAGGAACGCATTTGAGAGCGCAATTTCAGGAAGCAGGATAAGCACCTGTTTATTTTGCTTTAAAGCAGCGGCCGCCGCTTCAAAATAAACTTCGGTTTTGCCGGAGCCGGTGACACCGTCCAAAAGGCTTGCGGCGTAAACGCCTTTCTCCACTTCTTCGACCAGAAGCTTCGCGGCTTTATCCTGCACAGGCGTGAGCTTCGCACCCTCGCGGTTGAAATCCGGCCTCCGGCACGGCGGCGTTTCCGCCATCGCCACTTCTTCCAGCAATCCTTTTTCGAGCAGCGTTTTGATAACGCCTGTTCCGCATCCTGCCTCATGCGCGAGTTCAGATCCCCTCCGGGCAAGGCCATCCCTGGCAACGTCGATCACGCGGCGGGCGGGTGGTGAAAGGGAAACGCCATCCATATTATGAGAGGAAATCCGATACCCTTTAATATCCTTCGGCTTTTCCAGCGCCGCAGGAACACTCAGCGACAATTTCAGAAACGATCCCAGATCCGTCATCGTGTAATGCGCCGCCCATTCGAGGAATTTGCGCTGCGCCTGCGGCATCGGTGGCAGTTCATATTTCAGATGCACGGATTTCAGTTTTTTGGGCGAAACAGTACCGTCCCCCGCACCCCAGACAACGCCGGGCACGTTCCTAAGGCCCAGCGGCGCGATCACATAATCGCCATCCCCAACCTCTATGCCCTCCGGGACATCGTAATCATAAGCCTTATCAATAGGATATGGCACGAGAACGGCTTTTGTTGACATAAAAAACTCAAATATTGTAATGATTGAGAACACTATAAGGACTACAAGAAACAATAGTAAAGAGGGCGACGAAACGATGACTAAACTTATTGGATTGCTGAAGCGGACTTTTGGGAAAAAGTCTGAAACAACCGAAACCCCGGTCGCAGGCTGGATAAAAAAAGCAAGAGCAACCGGCGAGGCCCCTGCCACCGGCATGCCGCGCTTCGATCGATAAAGTCATATGCGCTGGAAACTCTGGCATCCATTCCGAAAATCTGCGGCACGCCGCATCGCCTGGTCCTGGAACGAAGGATGCCTTCTTGTCCCACTTGAAAACCTGGAGAACCCTGTGGCGCATATCTCATTGGATGTAGCCGCCACATCCCCCCTTCATCACTGCGCCGCGCAATGGGATAAAATCGCAACGCTTATTGGCGACGAATCGCAGGAACAGGAAAAAGAAGGTGCGGCGATTGGCCAGTTTTGGGCCATGCGCACGGTCCTTCTCGATTTCGGGAAAGCTTTACGCGAAAGCCCTCCTGACAATCTTATCGCCATCCCATGGGATTCATGGGTACGCCTCTATAGTTTCCGCTCCACACTCTACCGCGCGTTTGAGGCGCAAGCCCCCGCTACATATAACAATGTTCATATGATAAAAGGCGAACCTACATTTTATGCAGGGAACGCGGAACGTGCGCAGACTTTAAGCACTTTCCGCCATAGGGTTGAACGATTGATGGAGTTCTTTGAACAAAGAAGGACTGAGCCTGTGCTGAAAGACATGCAGCCCCCACATTCACCCGGCCACCCGAAGTCGGCCTACAACGCTTAACCCCCTTGCCCTTTGGGCTGTGCCGTTCTATGGATAAGGCACAACCATTTAATAAGGTAAGGGTACAACCACATGAAATTCTTCGTCGACACAGCGGATATTAACGATATCAGAGACCTCGCCTCCACCGGCCTTCTGGACGGGGTGACGACGAACCCTTCGCTGATCGCAAAATCCGGAAAGCAGTTCCTGCCCCTGATCGAAGAAATCTGCGGCGTGGTCGATGGCCCCGTGAGCGCCGAAGTCGCCAGCACAGATTATGAAACGATGCTGAAGGAAGGCAAGAAACTCGCCGCCATCGCGGACAATGTCGCCGTGAAAGTGCCGCTGACGCCTGCCGGCTTGAAAGTCTGCAAGGAATTGTCGGACGCCGGAACGATGGTCAATGTTACGTTGTGCTTTTCTGCGCTGCAGGCCGTGCTCGCCGCCAAGGCGGGTGCGACGTTTATTTCGCCGTTCGTTGGACGCCTCGACGACCTGTCACAAGACGGCATGCAGTTGATCGCCGATATCGTGCAGATCTACGGCAACTACCCCGAATGGTACACCGAAGTTCTGGTGGCAAGCGTCCGCCACCCGGTTCACATTCTGGAATCGGCGAAGCTCGGCGCCGATGTCGTCACCTGCCCGCCTGCCGTGATTAAGGGATTGTACAACCATCCTCTGACGGACAAAGGCCTCGCCACGTTCGTCGATGACTGGAAAAAAACGGGACAGTCGATTCTTTAGGCTGGCCCCTGATCGCGCCCGCTCCAATTATCGCTGAAGCGAAGTGCATGACCCGCTCTTTCGGCTTGAAGATTCAAGGCACGGACTGCGCGTGGTTGCCCACGGTTATAATCAATAAATGCTTGTAGCGCTTTAAATCCACCACAGGCGGTTTCCGCGCGGTGACGTTCCTGCGCACAAAGCCACGATAATAACAGTACGGCCCGCTCCTCTGCCTCTGGTCCCTGATTCATAGCGCGTTCCAGATACTCAACGCGTAATTTCATACCCCGCGAAAGATTGGTTCTATCCATACGTCTTAAACCCAGGTTGAATATTAAAATCTCATAATTTAAGGCACATTTTAAGCGGGCTGAAAACCAAATATTTCGGAAAATTAAAAATTTTCAGATCGAACTGGCTGGAATCTTCATGTTACCCTTAAGCAGAGGTAACGAATCATGTCCGATGCTATGACCCAATCAAAAAATGACACCCCCACCGCGCAGGAAGTTCTGGCCTTTTTGAAGGCCAATCCGAAATTTTTGCAGCAGCACCCGAACGCGGTCGATTACCTCGTCCCGCCGAAGAGCGCCGACAAGAAGGTGAAGGATTTCATGTCCTTTATGGTGGAACGCTTAAAGCAGGACAAACAGAAGGTCGTGTCTACGGCGCAGGAGCTGATCGACAACGCCCGCTCCAACATGAACAACCAGCAGCGCATTCAAAATGTGATCCTGCGTTTGCTGGAGGCCAGCACGTTCGAAGAATTCATCGAAATCATCACGATGGATATGGCGACGATGCTCGATACCGACATCTGCGTTCTCGTCGTCGAATCCGACGGCACGGACATTCCGCATATTCACACAAGCGGCATTCGCATGGTGCCGGAAGGCACGATCGATAAATGGATGGGCGGAAAGCAATCACTTTTGCAATCCAACATTTCCGGCATCGAAGTGATTTATGGTGGCGCTTATACGCTCGTGCAGTCGCAGGCCCTGCTCCGCGTCGATATTTCCATGAACACGCCGCCCGCAGTGCTCGCATTCGGATCGCGCGATCCGATGATGTTCGAAGACGGACAGGGTACGGAGCAAATCTCCTTCCTCGCCCGTGTGGTGGAAAGGCAATTCAGGACATGGTTGAATCTGCCTCAGTGACAGGCCCTTGGTCTGTCTACAGGCAGGACATTCATGGTGGCGTATATGAAATGCGATGGGGACTACCCGAAGACCGCGCAATAGCACTGGCAAAAGAATTTAATGATAAAGGACATCATCAAACATATTGGCATGATCTTCCACAAAACAGGCCAGATGCCGTTCGTATGGGTGTTCCGGACGCCCCATGATTAAATCTGACATCATCGAATGCTGCGCGAAGGATTTGTCCAAGGCTTTGTTGGACTGGCAGGCATGGCTGAAGGTAGAAAAGAACGTTTCCAAACACACGCTGCGCGCCTATACGGGCGATTTGTCTATGTTCGTGTCTTTCCTTGCAAAACATAAAGCCCGTGCGATCAGCATCGCCGATGTTTCGAACGCATCGTTAAACGAATTCCGCGCGTGGATGTCGCGGCAGACGATGGATGGACGCGCCAACGCCTCCCGCGCCCGCACATTATCGGGTTTAAAAAATTTCCTGACATGGATGGACAAGCAGGGCATCGCCCACAACGCCGCGATCAAAACGGTGCGCACGCCGAAACTCCCGCGCAAGCTTCCCCGCCCGCTCCATCAGAACCAGGCATTCAATATTCTGAATGAAACAGGCGACGGGCATTGGGTCAGTCTGCGGGACCGTGCCCTCTTCACGCTGCTTTACGGATGCGGGCTTCGGATAGATGAGGCGCTCAGCCTTGATATTGTCCATCTGCCGCGCGACGGGTTCTTGCGCGTCATGGGTAAGGGGCGCAAGGAACGGCAGGTGCCCGTGCTATCGCTTGTTGAGGACGCGATCAATAAATACCGCGACGCCTGCCCATACCCCGAAGACGGCACGCGCCCGCTTTTTATAGGCGAGAAGAACGGAAAACGGCTTCACCAGGGTGTTGCGCAAAAGGCGATGCGGGATCTGCGTCGCCAGCTGGGATTACCGGAAACAGCGACACCGCACGCGCTGCGCCATTCCTTCGCCACGCATCTTTTGCAGAACGGCGCGAATTTGCGGGAAATTCAGGAACTGCTCGGCCATGCATCCCTATCCACAACGCAGCGTTACACCGACATCAACGCCGAAGAAATGCTGGCCATATATCGCAAAGCGCATCCGCGCGCGCATAGTTGATTTTACGGACACTGTGTGGCCTAATAATCCGGGTACGCTTCGCTTTTCCTTCCTATCGTAAAATATCAAAAAATTCTAATACACATGCACCTTGAAGCCGCATCTTATTGCCCAAAGGAAGAAACCCTTGAAACAGGGTACAAGGTGGTTGTGCATGTAAACGCGGAGAATCTGAAACTCCGAAAATTCTGCGTCGGGCATGTCGGGTTAAGCCTGGAAGACCCTTCAGGCAACACGCGCTATTTCGATTACGGGATGGCAGGATCAGAAATAACGCAGGTTAAACATCCCATACTTTTTACCGTCGGCGCTTGCGCCATAATATTTATGTCGGTTGCGTTTTACAGCGCATTATTCGCCATAGTCGGCCACATGATCGGAGAATCGTCTCTTGTAACAACCGTAACCGGCGCATTCATCGGCGCCGCTTATGGTACGTTTTTTTCGCCAACGATTGGCATGTGGGGCGAAAGCAAATCGCTAACGGGCATACCCACCGCCATCCTTCCCATTCCCCTTTCAAAAGAACAATACCAAAATGTGCTTTCCTACCTGGAAGCCCATAAAATAAGTCTCTACGCTGTTGGCTTTGGAAACTGCCTAACGTTCACAAGAAACGCGCTTGTACAGGCGGGCATAGAGATATCATCCGTTAACAGCAGTTTTCTGACAAGGCCCAGCGTGTTCGTCCAAAAACTTGCGGACAGCGTCAATGGCTTTTCCACCAGTCAGCACGCGGCATGAAACTTTTTTGCCCGCTTAATCGTTACAACGTAGAAGGAGAAATTTATGCCGGAATATGTCGATGGATTTGTACTGACCATCCCCAAAAAGAATATCGCCGCCTATAAAAAGATGGCGAGCAAGGCCAGTAAAATCTGGCTGGAATTTGGTGCGCTGGATTATCGCGAATGCGTGGGCGATGATTTGAAGACCAAGATGGGATTGTCTTTCACCAAGCTTACAAAATCAAAACCGACGGAAACCATCGTGTTCGCCTGGATTACCTACAAATCCAAAAAACACCGCGATGCCATCAACAAAAAAATCATGAGCGACCCGCGCATACAGGCGATGTGCCCGGACCCAAAAGACATGCCGTTTGATTGCAACCGCATGACGTATGGCGGATTTACTACGCTTGTGCACGGCCAGGCGAAAAAGAAGAAAAAGGCGCGCTGAAACTCTTTTCCATCTCCATCGTTCGTTATTACATGAACTTTACGATGATGGAGACAGAAGAGATGAAACGATATGCCTCCGCCGTTTTTATGCTTGTGGCGTTATGCAGCCTTGCGATATCTGGCCGCGCAACCCTCATGGCGAGCACAGCCGACGTCCCCGGAATCCCTTCTGTTCCGCCGGATGATTTCGAAGCCATACGCGCGTCGGTCATCAATCCCGATCCGGCGGAATTCACCATAGACGTTCGCAAATTCGCCAACATAGGCGTGAACGAAGACGCGCCCGTTTTTGCGGTTTATACCAGCAGTTCTTTACCCGATAAATGCGGCGATTACCGTGATCTGGATCTTAGCTATCGGAAACCGTCCAAATACAAACGGATCTTTGATTTGCGCGACCATGCAGACGTCCTGCAGGCGATCAAAGTCTATCATTGTATAGTCATGCGCAACATTCCGCCCAAAAGCTAGATATGGATCGGTCGCCCGGCGACAGCCAAGGCAGCCTCTTTGGTAACCTCTTCCAGCGTCGGGTGCGCATGGCACGTGCGGGCGATGTCTTCGGCGCTAGCGCCGAATTCCATGGCGATGACCACTTCGGCGATCAAGGTACCCGCTTCCGCCCCCACTATGTGGCAGCCTAGAACCTTGTCGGTTTTCGCATCGGCCAGAATTTTGACAAAACCTTCCGTCGCGTTCATCGCGCGCGCGCGACCGTTGGCGAGGTATGGGAATTTCCCGACCTTGTATTGCACGCCCTCGGCCTTGAGCTGTTCTTCCGTTTTTCCGACCGTTGCTATTTCCGGCGCGGTATAAACAACGCCGGGAATAAGGTTGTAATCAATGTGTCCCGATTGCCCCGCCAGCATTTCAGCAAGAACAACGCCTTCGTCTTCGGCCTTGTGCGCGAGCATAGGCCCGACGATTACATCACCGATAGCGTAAATGCCATCGATATTGGTTTTGAAATGGGAATCCGTCTTCACGCGTCCGCGTTCATCCAGCGCGACGCCGGCATCGGCCAGGCCGAGCTTATCCGTGTAGGCCTTCCGCCCGACAGCGACAAGAACTATGTCTGCATGCAGAGTTTCTGCAGGTCCGCCGGCAGCGGGTTCAATCGATAATTCAACGCCTTTCGAAGACGGCTTCGCGGATGTAACTTTTGCGCCCAGTTTGAAGGACAAACCTTGTTTGGTCAGAATTTTTTGGGATTCCTTGGCTATTTCGTTATCCATGCCCGGCAAAATGCGATCCAGATATTCAACCACCATAACCTTCGCGCCTAGACGCGACCAGACGGACCCGAGTTCAAGCCCTATAACGCCGGCGCCAATTACAACCATACGGTCCGGAACCTTTTCCAGCGTCAGCGCGCCGGTGCTGGAGACGATCTGTTTTTCATCGATAGTGATACCGGGCAAAGAAATCACATCCGATCCCGTGGCGATGGCGATATTTTTGGTTTCATAGGTCTTTCCGGCGACGGAGACTTTCCCGCGGCCAAGAATTTTTCCCTCCCCCTTCAACCAGTCGACCTTGTTTTTCTTGAACAGGAATTCGATTCCGCTGGTGTTGGCAGACACGACTTTTTCCTTGTGGCCCATCATGCCCTTAAGATCGAGCTTCACGCCGGATAGTTCGATCCCCAGATCCTTGAAATGGTGCTTGGCCGATTCATATTTTTCGGAAGCGTGCAGCAGCGCCTTGGAAGGAATGCAGCCCACCCGAAGGCATGTCCCGCCAAGTTTATCCGCCTTTTCCACGCAGGCCACTTTCATGCCCAGCTGCGCCGCGCGAATCGCGCAGACATAACCGCCGGGTCCGGCGCCAATTACGATGAGATCATAGGAAGCTGCATCTGCCATGGTTCTTATCCATAAGTCTTTGAGTTGATTGTGTTTCGATTAATCTGTTGTAGCGCAAAGAAGATGTCAAAAACAGTGCTATTTTATTTTCATATTTTTGATACTCTTGCAGGCGCAACATCTGCTCCCTGGAGAGGCCCCCTGCTTTTACAGCAGAGATATATGAGTGTTTTTTGAATGTATGATTTTTGTGGCATCGGCAACGCCTGTATAGACATCGTCGCACGCATCGACGATGTTTTTTTGGATATGTGGAAATTTCCCAAGGGTGTTTGCACTTATCTGTCGCTTGAAAGAGCAAACGCGCTGGAAAAAGCGCTTATGGCGCCGGAATACATACCCGGTGGATGCGCGGCGAATACGGCCGCCTGCATCACCACGCTGGGCGGATCGGCAGCGCTTATAGGATGCGTTGCACAGGATGCCATAGGTGAACGATTTCTCAAGGATATGCGTGATCGTAACATTCACTTTACGGGCACGCCACGCACGGATCATGCGATAGGATCGACACGCATATTCTGTCTTACCACGCCGGATGCAGAACGCACTTTCGCCGCGTACTATGGCGCGCAGGAAGATTTATCTACAGGCGATCTTGACGAAACCACCATCGCCCAAAGCCATTTCTTATACCTGGATGGATATGCGCTTAATGCCCGGCAAGGGGAGAACGTATTTCTTACAGCCGCCGGCATGTCGAAGAAAGCAGGACAGTCTGTCGTATTTTCGCCAAGTGATTTATCTATTCTCTCCGTGCATGAAGAAGCGGTTTCACGCATAATCACCACAACCGACGTCCTGTTATGCAATGAACAGGAAGCTTTGACGCTGGCAAAAACCGATCATATAGAAACGGCCCTGAACATATTCCGTAAAAGACACCGTTATGGCGCGATAACGATTGGCGCAAAAGGCGTGATAGTATTCGATCAGGAAGGCACACACCACGTCCCCGCCGCCGTTCCTCCCGGGCCTGTCGTCGACACAAACGGCGCGGGAGATTCGTTTGCCGGCGGTTTTTTGTATGCCATGGCAAAGGGATATGACACAATAAGGGCCGCAGTGCTCGGCAATATGTGCGCCGCCTCTGTCATAACCCATTACGGCGCCCGGCCCGTAACC
>CAUJHN010000111.1 GCA_963204825.1 Pseudomonadota bacterium | reverse complement strand
AGTCGGTGAATACGATCAGAAAATGAACAAAGCCGCATAAACAAATGGAGCCGTTTGGCTCCTTTTCCCTTTTGCCTATACCGCACGTAAGCGATGTCCGCGCTTATCGGCGTATTTTTTTACAGACGTCGCAGACTTTTTTGTGCCAACGGCGCGAAGCTTTTTCGATTCCTGCGCCTTTTGCAATATGTCGGACAGAATATTAATCAGGGAAGCTATGTCTTTTAGATCCGCATGGAAATTTTTTCCATCCACCAGAACCGCGCTATCTTCAACCTTGATAAGATTGTGTCCTCTGACCCGAACTTCAAACTCCGCGACGCTTAACATATTGGCCACCGTTCTAATCTCACATTCACTTTCGTTTCGTATTTTAACGGATTTGACGAATAAAAAAGAAATAAAATCGGATGTGTATGCAGCCTCTCTGCGCGGAAGAGTTTTTAAAGCCGTCCTAAGGCCTTGAGATAATCGAAAAAACATACATAAGGATGTTATATCCGTGCGGTGGATAAATAAGAAGGCCAGAGGAAACAAACGCCTCTGGCCTTCCGGGAATCAATCCAAACCGTTTTAGTCCAGATTGATGTCGTCCTTATCCGTGACCGCGCCGACGATACCGCCCGCCGCGCCGCCGACGACAGCGCCGGCCCAGGGATTGCCCCCCGTAATCGCCGTGCCGACCGCTCCGGCACCCGCGCCTATACCGGCGCCGCTTAACGCGCGTTCACCGCGCGTGTTCCCACATGCCGCGACAGCCAGCATCGGGAATATAACAAGCAATAAAACAATATTTTTCATGATGATCTCCTGTCTTTGGTTAATGAATAATTCCGATCCGGTCTTCGTGCGCGATTTCGTACTGGTGATGAAAGCACGCCGCCGCCATTTCACGCGGCATGTTCATAATATCGCTGTATGCGTCGATCAGAATATCTTCTTCACCCGCGACCTGCGGCAATTCATCGCCTTGGGGAATCGCGCCGCATACGGCCACCACATTCTCCATTACTCTTGCGTTATCGCGTATCGAATAAACGGTTTTCATAGGTATCTCCTCGCATTCATCCCGTTGATATTTCTTATCAATACAAACAAAGTTACGGCTTTCATGGTTCCTGTTTCACAAAAGAAAAACGTCTCCGCAGGGGGATACGGAGACGTTTTGTATGTAAGGCCCTACGGACTTTACATTTTCTCGGTTAAGAGAAACTTTAATTGGCTTTGGTGGTGGCCTTGTAATTCTCGAACTGCGCGCTTTGCTGGGAATTCAACGTAAACGTATAATTTCCCTTGTTGTTTTTAAGGTTCAGCGCCTCAAGATTTAAAGCCGCCTTTTTACCGCCCATGCCAAGAATTTCACCAAAGGTCACAATCAGGTAATCGGCGTCGTCCCCTTCGAAGGCGACAGTGTCTACATCGGCCAGTTTTTTACCTTTTGCATCGACAACCTTCGCATCCATGATCCTGGATATGCTGTAACGGTCTGCCTTCATCTTATCCGGATCATAGGCAACTGCGTTTTTAACATTTTCTTCGCTTAACTTGACCACCACGTTTTCATCCGCGGAAATGCCTTTTATAACGTTGTAGTCAAAGGCAGCCATTTTCCCGCCGAGGCCGAGCACGCCGCCATCGTTAATGATAACAGCCTCCGCGTCACCATCGGCGTCGATCAAGATATCGTCGATTTTGCCAATGTCTTTTCCCTGCGGGTCCTGCACGGTTCTGTCGATTATTTCGTCGGCGGTCAGGCGATCCAGAACATTTAAGGACGTTACGGCCTGGACGTCTTTTTCATCGTCGAAATAGGCTTTCACGTCAGAATAGGCTTCTTTCACGGCGGCCTTCGCTTTTTCGGCGCCCTTTTCTATGCTGTCGCCAGCCTTGTCGATTGTTTTTTCAACTTTAACGCCTGCGCTGTCTTTCGTGTTTGGGTCGACTTCGGCGAACGCGGGGAATGCGGCAAGCAGAGCGAGGAAGGACGCTCCCATAAGAATCTTTTTCATTATCATTCTCCTTTGACTTGACTTCGTGACGCGCCTGCCAACGGCCAATTGCACGCTTGGTTCCGCCAAAAATAAAAAAAAGCCGCAAAAAACTTTTGCGGCTTTTTCATATATAAGCACAATCAGTTATGTGACGTGGTATTGTCATCAATCTCATCGCCGACTTCCTCAACGACCTCGCCCACGCTGTCGCTGATGCGTTCGTCCAGCGGCTTATTTTCGCGATGATTCTGCACGAGAAGAATCGCGAGAACTCCAACCAAAAGAACGGCAATAACGACAAGCAATCCTCTGTTGTTCATGGCATACATCCTCCGTTAGGGTTTTGGGGGAACATTGCTTTGAATGCTCTCTCCCGCGTTTTCAATATCTTCGCCCGCGCCATGCACCGTGTTGGTGCATGCTGTAATGGGGCCAAGGGCGAATAACAATAAGGCTACGGTTAAAATTAAACATCTTTTCATGATCTTCCTCTTCATACGAATGGTCTTTTCAGTTATGGAACTGAAGAACGCTGCAAACGCGAATTGGTTCCCAAAAAAATTTTAATGGATCCGGTCGCCCAGCTTGTCCCCCGCAGCAAACCCTGCAAGAGCGGCCATAAGCAATGCCATCTTGGGGTTGTCCTTTACCGGCTCTTCCAGGCCGCTCATAAAAGATTTCAGCGTGTCTTCCACGGTGTCGATGAAATTGCCGTCATAACCGGGCTTGCGAATGGCTTTTTTATTTTCGAGGCGGAGATAGCCGCAAAATGCAATTATCACCGCGGCGAGCATGATCACCGCGCCGGTTATGGCGGCCGCTTCGGGTACGGTAAATCTTTCCTGCAAAAAGCTGTAACCGGCGATGGAAAAGTAAACCAGCCCCAGACCGCCAACCGCCCCAGCCAGGCCGTAATACCCGAAGCTGGCGGAGGTTTTTTTGGCGGTCCGGACAGCCGTACCGGCCATCAACCCATTGACGAGCAATTCTCTGACCAGTGGAGACATGTTATCTCCGTCCGCCCAGCAGCATGCTGGCAATTATGCCGCCGACAAACGCGATGGCGAGGGACTGGCCCGGATTGTTTTGGACGAACTTGGCGACTTCCGCGAATTGATCGCGGCCGCGCTCTCTCGCATCTTCCAGAGCTTCCTTTGCCCGCTCTTCCGCTCTGGACAATTGTCTCTTGCCTTCTTCGCGCAGATCGCGGCCCAAAACCTTGGTGTCTTCTTTTAACGCAATTGCGTCTTCCTTTAATGCGTTCAGGTCGTCGCGGATCGCGGAACCAATATCGGATTTCATCGCTGAAACCCCTTTTGAAACTGCGCTGTTTGCCTCTTTCATCATTTCTTTTGCCATGGGAATGCTCCTTCATTGCCTTGATTGGGGGATGCTATATCAACGCGCTTGAACATCTATAGTTCCGGCACGCCCCTAAAATAGGCCTAAGGAAAAGAAGGCAGATTGATGAAAGTCAAATTCAGGCGTTTTTTATTTCGCCGCAGAACATGTATCCAACGCCCCGCACCGTTTTAATAAACTGGGGGTCTTTCGGATCGTCCTGCAGTTTTTTGCGCAGGCGGCCGATTTGAATATCAACGGCCCGGTCGAAGGAATCGTAATCGGACTCCCGCGTAACTTCGAACAGGCGTTCACGGCTCAGCACTTTATTCGGCGCGCTGACCAGCGCTTCAAGCAGCCTGTATTCGCCTGTCGTAAGTTCCGCGGACACATCGTTTTCGTCAAACAGCTGAAACTGCGCGCGGTCCAGTATCCATGGCCCGAACGCAATCTGATTTACGGCATCCGCGCTGTTATCTTGTTCAGCCGAACGTGGCATTTCCTCGGCGCGGCGGAGCACGGCTTTTATCCGCGCGGACAGTTCACGCATTTCAAAAGGTTTTGTCATGTAGTCGTCCGCGCCCAGTTCCAGGCAGACGATTTTTTCCGTCGTGTCGCTTTTACCGCTTACGACGATGACCGGGATTTTTTTCATGCTGCGTATCTGCGCCAGAATGCTTATCCCATCTGTATCCGGAAGAACCAAATCAAGCAGGATGATGTTCGGCGTGCTTTCCTGCAACACCTTGATAACCTCACTGCCGCTGCCTGCGGATAAGGTGTTGTAGCCTTCGCCCGACAGATAATGCGTCACGACCGTCTGAAGACCTTGATCATCATCAACGCTCAGGACCGTTGCCTTTGGCATTTGGTGAATTTCCTTACTTTTCTTCGCGATACAAGAATTAGGACAATTATATAGACCTTTTGTTACAGGGAAGATACAAACTTTTTCACAAACGAAACATTCGCGAAAAACAGCGGTTACGAAGCTTCGATAGGGTTGAATCATGACGCAACACCGAAGACCTGAAGGAGCTGAAAATGTTTACGCAACCAGAACTAGTTATAGAGATGCCGAAACTGCGTAAATTTGCGGGTAAATTGACCCGTAACGCTACGGAAGCAGAAGACCTGCTTCAATCCACCCTGTTGAGGGCGCTTGAAAAGAAAAACTATTACGAAACAGGAACGAATTTATTCAAATGGTCTTCCAAGATTATGTATAACATATTCGTGACGGAGTATCGCCGCAAAACCAAGTTTGAAACGCAATATGACCCAAGCTTCCATATAGAAAACCGCTCGGTAGAGGCCGACCAGCACACGAAGCTGGAAGTAAAAGTCCTCGCCCGCGCGATGGAACAGATGTCGGCGGAACATAAGGAAATTTTGGTCATGGTCTGCGTGAAAGGCATGCAGTATCAGGAAGTCGCCGATATCTTGTCCATTCCGGTCGGCACGGTTCGCTCCCGCCTTTCCCGCGCCAGAAACCAGCTCATCGCTCTGATGGAAGGGCCGCAGAGCCCTGGCTATCAAAACAACACGGAAGAGCTGGACGCCGCCTACCTGGCAATGGCAAAAGCCGCATAGGCATCAAGCGCGAATTTTTCGAGCAGCCCGGGTTTCCCCCCCGGGCTGTTTTTTATCCAGAAATCGCAGGATGGCCGATTTCAACTCGTCTTCGACGATTGGTTTGGAAAGATAATCATCCATGCCCGCATCGATGCATTTTTGCTTGTCGACCATCAACGCATGCGCGGTTAAACCTATTATCGGCGTTTTTACAAGCCCCTGTTCGTCTTCGACGTTGCGGATGATGCGTGTCGCAGTCAGGCCGTCCATTTCCGGCATCTGGACATCCATCAACACGAGATCATAATGCCGTTCTTTCCATTTCTGCACGGCTTCCAGTCCCGTCTTGGCGACATCGAACGCGCAATTGAGCGAGTTAAGTATATAACTTAAAACCACAATATTGCCCTCGTAATCTTCGACAAGAAGAATGCGTTTCTTTTCGCCGATCAGGGCCTTCAGCCTATCGTTGAGTTTTTGCACACGGACGACTTCACTCATGTCGATAGAAGAATCATCCATCAGCACGCTTGTAAACGGCAGAATCAAAGAGAAGGTGGACCCTTTTTCCTGCTCGCTGGTGACTTTGATCGTCCCGCCCATCATGGTGGCCAGGTTTCGGCTGATGGAAAGGCCCAGGCCCGATCCGCCATACCGGCGTGAGACAGAAGAATCCGCCTGCCGGAATTTATCGAAGATTAGCTCTATCGCGTGTTCCGGAATGCCGATGCCGCTATCTTCCACGTCTATGCGCAATATATGAAGATCGGCCACCGGCTCTATGCGCGCGCGCACCGTCACATGGCCTTTTTCCGTGAACTTGATGGCATTGCCGACAAGATTTATCAGAATCTGCCGCAGCCTCTGTTTGTCGCCGAAGAAGGCCGTCTCTTTCAACTCATCGTAATGGAACGAAAATTCCAGATGCTTTTCGTTGGCCTTGACGGTCATAATATTAATAACCTGATCGAATAATTCGCCGAGCAGGAACGATTGATTGTGAAGCTCCACTTCCCCGCTTTCTATGCGTGAAAAGTCCAGAATATCGGTGATGAGCTCCTTGAGGCTTTCCGTGCTCGTTTTCAAAGTCATGACAAGCTTGCGGTGCATATCGTTTTGAAAATCGCCTTGGCTAAAGATCTCGGCGATACCGCTTACGGCCGTCAGCGGCGTTCTGATTTCGTGGCTCATATGGGCCAGAAACTCTCCTTTGGCCGCGCTTGCCCTTTCCGCGCGGTCTTTTTCTTCCTGCAATTGCCGTTCATGCTCCTTGATATAAGAAACATCCGTGTGCGCGCCGATAAAGCGGACGGGCTGTCCTTCTTCATCGAAGATAGCCTTACCCCTTCCGTGAATCCAGACCGTCCTGCCTCCCTTATGGACCATGCGAAAAATGCAGGAAAATTCAGACAGGCTGCCATTTATGTAGTTGTTGAAATTTTCCCAGAAATATTCCTGGTCCTCTGGATGCAGCAGCGTCCGGAAAATCTCTTCCGTGCTGTCGATCTCATTGTCTTCATAACCGAGCATGGCCTTATATTGCGGAGACCAGTAAAGCTGGTGATTTTTGAAGTTCCAGTCGAAAATCCCGTCGTTCGATCCGCGGATGGCGAGCCGCAGACGTTCTTCGGATTCCTTTAAATTGGCTTCCGCCATGGATATCTTTGATTGCGCTTCCAAAAGATACCAATTGAAAATGAGGATGATGATCGAGGCGACGATCCCACCGATTAAAAGACTGATCTGGTAGCGGTCTATTGATTTTGTAACCATCGCTTCGCGTCTTAGAAGAAGGTCGTATTCCTCTGAAAGCATATCATTGGCCAGACGCAATATGTTGTCCATGATGCCGGCGATTTCTTCGCGGTCCTTCAAAGACGGAATGGAAGCGCTTTGTTCCCTGAACTGTTTGGTACTGGAATCCAGCGCGTCTTTCAAACGCAGAGAAAGATGCTCTATTTCCATTATGCGGCTGGCTTGCGACGGATTGTCTCTTGTCAGTTCGCGCAGTGTGGTGACCTGCTTTGAAAGACGGATCTTCGAATCTTCGAATTTTTTTAAGTAGTCGTCGTCCCTGAAATTTAAAAAATTGCGCTGCAGGCCGATGGTGCCGATCGTTAGGTTTATCAGCTTTTGCGTGTGCATGATCACCATCTGCGTATGGCTGACTATACGGTCCGTCGTCTTGATATCCGCGGATGATTTGAAAATATGGTACCCCAGCCCCAGAAGACAACACGCAAGGATGAAGGAAAAAATAATGAAATTTCTAACCGTCGTGGGATTTTTCATTTTTTTTCCTTAAAGGGCATTAGGTCCGGGAATGGTTCATAGAAGCCAAATTTCGGCATGCGGTCAATGAAAAACGGCATCACAAGGATGCCGTTTTCCATGAAGGCGGTATGCCATTATACGGGCGGCGTACGTCCGCGAATTGCACTCATGGCGGCAGCTATGAGGAACAACACTAAAAATACTATGAAAATGACTTTGGCGATTTCTACGGCCGATGCCGCAATACCCCCGAAGCCAAAAATCGCCGCGATAATAGCCACGATCAAAAAGGCTAAAGCCCAGTTAAGCATCTTTTTTCTCCTGATTTTTCCTGTTTAATGGTCTTACGGGGCACCAACGGGACAAAAAGGCTAAAGTTCCCGCCAAGCCCCGGGGAACTAAAAGGAAACTTGAGCGTTTGCAACTGCAATTCAGGGGTGAAAAACGGATGTCTATTAGCGGTAACATAACGGATTACGACATACAGGCGCTTATAGACGGGCAGACAAAAGATCCGTTCAGCCTCAAATTGCTGGAGGCCATCCGCCAGGACCCCATTCTTTATAACCGTTACCTTCTCTATAAAAAGCAGAAAGCCCTTCTTAAATTCTGGTGGAAGGATAACTGATATTTTATGGCCGCCCTGCCTTTACGGCAGGGTTTTGCGTACTATCTAGCTTGCTTGTCGTTAATCATATCTATTGGAGAATATTTTCATGCATAAAAAATTCCTGGCCGGCCTCGCGGCCGTCGCTCTCTTATCTTTTGCCTCCCCGCAAGCGGCCCGCGCCGGGGACAGCTACACGCTGGACCCCGCCCACACAACGGTCATATGGAACGCCAACCATTTCGGTTTTTCAAACCCGCACGGCCTGTTTTCCATGATCGAAGGCACAGTGACACTTGATAAAGCAGATCCGGCAAAAAGCATGGTCGAAGCCACGATCAACACGGGAAACCTGTTCACCGGCAACCCAAAATTTGACGATCACCTGAAATCCAAAGACTTCTTCAATATCGGTGAATTCCCCAAAGCCACGTTCAAAAGCACGTCAGTCGAAAAGACAGGCGAAAACACCGCGAAAGTCACAGGAAACCTGACGCTTCTTGGAAAGACAGTGCCCGTGACGCTGGATGTGACGCTGAACAAGGAAGGCGAACATTTCATGACGAAAAAGCCGACCGTGGGCTTTACGGCCAAAACGGTGATCAAGCGTTCCGAATTCGGCATGAATTTTGGAATTCCCGGCGTTTCGGATGAAGTCAATCTCGTCATCGAAGCCGAAGCCAACGGCGCTTAATTTATAAAAATACAAATCAAAACCCTCTCTGCGGAGAGGGTTTTTTTATGCCAGATACTTACTGCGCGCCAGAAACTTCGGATTGCAGAAATCCGCGCCAAGCCCGTACGACAGACATGCGCCGTTTAAGTCTATAACCTCGCCGCCGGCCGCTTCCAGTATGGCCTGCCCCGCCGCCGTATCCCATTCGCATGTTTCACCGAAACCGGGATAAAGATCCGCCTTGCCCGATGCAACCGCGCACATTTTCAAAGAGCTTCCCCTTTTAATCTGCTTCTCGATCTTGTGCTCTTCCAGGAAACGCTCCAGCTCTTCACCGCCGCGGTTTTTGCTTGTGATAACGATCAGCCCTTTCGATGAGGGCCTCCTGACCTGAATGGATTTTTCCGTCCCCGTTTCTTCCAGCCAGCGCGCCGCCGTGCCTTCGCCATACGCGGAATACATTTCACCTCTCGCGGGCGCATAAATAACACCGAGCAAGGGCGCGTTGTTTTTAATCAGGGCGATATTCACCGTGAAATCCGGACTGCCTTCTGCGAATTCGCGCGTTCCGTCCAAAGGATCGACCAGCCAGAAATATTCACTTCCCGACAAATCGAAAACTTCGCCTTCGGAAACGGCCTCCTCGCCTATCACCGGAATACCGGCAATCGTATCTTGCAATTGTTTGATAATATATTCCTCGGCGCGGCGATCGGCTTCGGTGACGGGCGATCCGTCTTTTTTAAGGTCGTGCGCGATGCGCATACCCTCTTCGAAATAATTCAGCGTGATTTCTCCCGCCTCTATGGCCACGCGCCGTACGACATTGCACAGCGCCGGAAGATGCGTCAGCAGTTTACTCATACCGCGCGCAGTTTCTTTGCCGCTTCGCTTGGCGCAATCTCCGGACGGCCGATGGAAACGTAATGGAAACCATGCGGCTCCACCTCGGAAGGCTTGTAGATATTACGAAGATCGATCAGCCGCTTTTGTTTCATGGCGCCCGCAATGCGCTCAAGATCCAGCGCGCGATATTCGTTCCATTCCGTGATGATGACGAGCGCATCGGCGTCTTTCGCAACGGCATACGGATCTTCTTCCCAGTGAATATCCTTCAGCACTTTTTCGGCCTGCTCTTTTGCAATCGGGTCATGCGCATATACCTTCGCGCCGAGTCCCTGCAATATTGGCAATATCACCAGCGACGGCGCATCGCGCACATCGTCCGTGTTCGGTTTGAACGCAATGCCCAGAACCCCGATTTTCATGCCTTTCACCGAACCGCCGCACGCTGCGACAATCTTCTGCGCCATTTGCTGCTGGCGATCCGCGTTTACATCGACCACGGCCTCCACCAGTTTTTGCGGCGTGCCGAATTTGCGCCCCGTCTGCGTCAAAGCCAGAGTGTCTTTGGGGAAGCAGGATCCGCCATACCCTGGACCCGCATTCAAGAACTTCGAACCGATACGGCCGTCCAGGCCAATCGCCTTTGCCACGTGCTGCACATTCGCGCCGGCGGCCTCGCAAAGATTGGCGATTTCGTTGATAAAAGTGATTTTCGTCGCCAGAAACGCATTCGCCGCATACTTGATGATTTCGGATGTTTCCGGGGTCGTCACCACCATCGGCGTTTCGTTCAGATAGAGGGGGCGGTACAGGGCGCGCATCACTTCCGTCGCGCGCTCGGAGGAAGATCCGATCACAACCCGGTCCGGGCGCATAAAATCGTTTATCGCCGCGCCTTCCCGTAAAAATTCCGGGTTGGAACAAACATCGATGTCTTTTTCGCGCCCCATCTCGCGTACGATTTTTTCAATCTCGCGCGCCGTGCCGACCGGTACGGTCGATTTGGTGACGATGACCGTGTAACCCTCAACCGCGGCGATGATTTCCCGCGCCGCCTCAAAAACATAGGTAAGGTCCGCATGCCCGTCCGTCTTCCGGGATGGCGTGCCCACCGCGATGAAAACCGCATCGGCGTCTTTCACCGCCTTCTTCAAATCGGTCGTAAAGGTCAAACGTCCCGCCTTGACCTGCTTTTCAACAAGGTCATCCAGTCCAGGCTCATAAATCGGGATTTCGCCCTTATTCAGACGGTCGATCTTGGTCTTGTCCTTGTCCACGCAGCAGACATCCACGCCGAACTCGGCAAAACACGTGCCCGATACCAGTCCTACATATCCTGTGCCCACAACGCCGATTTTCATGGTTTTAATCTCCTGCTGTTTCGTCCGGCAACCTAACGGATTTCGGGCGCGGGACAAAGAAAGAAATGCTCTAAATTATGAAAAAATCCCCCTGTTTTTCGCGAATTTGCGCGCATTCGGTCTTTTTAAGTAGGGTCAGGGCTGTTATAAACGATACTTAAGTATCAAATAGCTCAAACGAAGCGGATTTTTCCTATGGCAAACGGCACGAACGGCGGCACAGCGCAAAAGCAGGATGGCGGCATGATGCCCCTCTTCTATAAAAAGCCAACCCCCCTGGATGCCAAGACCCATACGACACTGGCGCTGAAAAAGAATTTCGGCCTGGGTTTTACAAGGAACGTCAACGCCGTTCCTGTCAATCTGATTGAACTGCCGCAGATCTGTCATTACTACCCCATCGCCTTTTCACCGGACACTACGGGTACGCCCGTTGCGATTATGGGGCTGCGCGACAATGAAAACCTGTTCGTCACCGCCAAGGGCGAATGGGAAGAAGACGCCTATATCCCGGCCTATATCCGCCGTTATCCCTTTATCTTCTCCGAAATGCCGGGAAGCGATCAGCTCTCGCTTTGCATAGATATGGACAACTCTGTCGTTGAAGATAACGGCGAACAGAAATTTTTCGACGCCGATGGCAAACCCTCGCAGCTGTCCCAGAACGCGCTGGAATTCTGCAAATCCTACCACGCGGCGGCCCAGCACACGATTGAATTTGGCAAAGCCATCGCCGAAGCGGGCATACTCGTGGATCGTCAGGCGGAAATCGCCATCGGCGGAGGCAAACGCATTAACTTTTCCGGCTTCCGCATCATCGACGAAGCCAAACTCGCGGATCTCGACGACAAAATCTTCCTGGAATGGCGCAAAAAAGGCTGGCTGCCGTTTATTTACGCACATCTTTTTTCCGGCGCGCAATGGCAGAGATTGACGCGGCTTTTAAACAAGCGTATGGAAAATAATTAGGCGAATAGGGAAAATCTTTACTAACCAAGAGGACTAAAACATGGCAAAGGTAGGCGCGCAGCGCGCGGCAGAGTTGACGGGACGTTCAAAATCCACCGTCCAGCGTTCTATGAACAGCGGAAAATTATCATTTGAAATCGATGCGAACGGCCGCCGCCTGATCGATGTGTCGGAGCTGGACCGCGTGTTCGGTCTGCTGCCACAAGGCGCCGGCAATGGCGCTGCGCCTTCCGCGCAGGAAACCTCCCCGCAATCCGAACTGCAGCGCGCGGCGGACATGTTGGAAATCGAACGTCTGAAAATGCGCGTACGCGCTTTGGAAGAACAACTGGAACTGACCCGCGAACAGTACGAAGACATGCGCGGACAGCGTGACCTGTGGCAAAAACAGTCGCAACAGGTGCTGATCACCAGCC
>CAUJHN010000110.1 GCA_963204825.1 Pseudomonadota bacterium | reverse complement strand
GATTTCGGTTTGCATATCGGCGAGTTTTTTCTGGATCAATTGCTGGGCGGCGAGCGGTTTGCCGAAAATGACGCGGTCCATGACGTATTCCCGCGCGCGGTGCCAGCAATCTTCCGCTGCGCCCAAAACGCCCCAGCTGATCCCATATCGCGCCGAATTGAGGCACATCATGGGACCTTTGAGCGATTTGACGAGCGGCAGTCGATTGTCTTCGGGCACGAACACGTCATCCATCATGATGCCGCCCGTTACCGATGCGCGGAGCGAAAACTTGCCTTCGATCTTCGGTGTTTCAAGGCCTTTCATGCCGCGTTCCAGAACGAAGCCGTTGATGTCGCCGTTTTCCGTTTTGGCCCAGACCACCATGATATCCGCGATGGGGGAATTCGTGATCCATTGTTTGGACCCATTTAAAATGAACCCGTCCTGAACCTTTTTTGCATTGGTTTTCATCGCGGATGGATCGGATCCGCCATCAGGTTCGGTTAACCCGAAACATCCGATTGCTTTGCCAAGAGCCAGATCCGGAAGGTATTTGTTCTTTTGATAGGATGACCCGAATGTGTGAATCGGATACATGACGAGCGAGGACTGCACCGAAAGGCAGGACCGGTAGCCGGAATCGACGCGTTCCATTTCCCGCGCGATCAGGCCGTAGGCAACCTGGCTGACGCCCGGGCATCCGTAATCTTTCAGATAAGCGCCGAGCAGGCCGAGCGCCCCCATTTCCCGCATGATGCCGGGGTCGAATTTTTCGTGCCGGTTCGCGTCCACAATGCTTGGCAGAAGCCGGTTTTGCGCAAAATCCCGGGCCGCGTCCCGGACCATCCTTTCTTCGTCGGTCAGAAGTTCTTCGAGGAGGAGGGGGTCTTGCCAGTCAAAAGATGCGCGGTCAGCCATGGTTTCAGAAGCCCTTTGGATTTTTTCGTTCTGGGGATATTATACCCCACAAATGTCTGAAGAACCTTTAAAAAATCGGGAAGTTATCTTCGAATTCTTTACCCTTGGGGCTTATGTGAAGGTCACAGCCATGGACGTAGCCACCCTGACCGAGGCCATAACTCAGGGGCCAATAGGCACGCCTGAGCCCATTTTAAAGCAGGCGGCCCTGCAAAAACTGGCGTTTGTCATGCGTAAAAAGGGATTGATTGAATAAGGTTAAACCTTCTATACAAGGACATGACAATCAAGCTTGCCATTGCCAGTGATCATGCGGGTTTCCCGCTGAAAGAATATATCAAGAAAAATTTTGCAGCGCAGCAGGTCGAGTGGCTCGATCTGGGGACGTATTCCGAGGAATCCGTGGATTATCCGGATTTTGGGAAAAAGATCGCCGACGCGGTGGCGAACGACGATGCGCCTATGGGCGTTGCTATCTGCGGGTCCGGCATAGGTATTTCCATTGCCTGCAACCGCAATCCGAAAATCCGGGCGGCGATGTGCACCGATTCCACGATGGCGCGCTTAACGCGACTTCATAACGATGCGAATATTTTGTGTCTTGGACAACGGATCACTGGCACGGAAGTCGCGCTGGATATTTTGAAAGTATTTTTGGAAACGAAATTCGAAGGCGGGCGGCATGAAGGCCGTGTCGCTAAATTGGGCAGTTGTTAAAAGGAAAGGGTGACGACCATGGGTAATGCAGCGGAGAAGATGATGAGCGAGAATGAATTTTTTACGACGAACCTGAAGGATCAGGATCCGGACGTTTACAAGGCGATGAATGCCGAATTGGCGCGCCAGCAGGATCAGATTGAATTGATCGCATCGGAAAATATTGTGTCGAAAGCGGTGTTGCAGGCGCAGGGCTCAGTTCTCACAAACAAGTATGCCGAAGGATATCCGGGTAAGCGTTATTACCAAGGATGCGAGCATGTTGATGTGACGGAGCAGATCGCGATTGATCGTCTCTGCAAACTCTTCGGCTGCAAATTCGCGAACGTGCAGCCGCATTCCGGCGCGAATGCGAACCAGGGCGTATTTATGGCTCTGCTTCAACCCGGCGATACATTCATGGGGATGGATCTGGCGCATGGCGGGCATTTGACCCATGGTAGCCCGGCGAACCAGTCTGGAAAATGGTTCAATGTCGTTTCTTACGGCATCAACGATCAGGGATATATTGATTACGATGCGCTGGAGAAGAAAGCGCTGGAGGTTAAGCCGAAGGTGCTTATCGCAGGCGCTTCTGCTTATGCGCGTACAATAGATTTCAAACGTTTCCGCGAGATAGCGGATAAAATCGGCGCGTACCTGTTTGCGGACGTTGCGCACTATGCCGGTTTGATTGTCGGCGGCGCATATCCCAATCCATTCCCGCATTGCCATGTTGTTACAACGACGACGCACAAGACTCTGCGTGGACCTCGTGGCGGCGCGATCATGACAAATGATGAGGATATGGCGAAGAAGATTAATTCTGCTGTGTTTCCTGGATTGCAGGGTGGACCTCTGGAGCATGTGATTGCGGCGAAGGCGGTTGCGTTTGGCGAAGCCCTGAAACCTGAATTTAAAACCTACGCGAAGAACGTGGTTGAGAATGCGAAAATTCTTGCAGAAACATTGAAGGCCGGTGGACTTGATATCGTTTCCGGCGGGACGGACTGTCACATGATGCTCGTGGATCTGCGGCCGAAAGGTTTGACAGGGAAAGCCGCCGATCTTGCGCTGGAACATGCGGGCATCACATGTAATAAGAACTCTGTGCCGAACGATCCGGAAAAACCGATGGTGACGTCCGGTATTCGTCTGGGCACGCCTGCCGGCACAACGCGTGGATTTGGCCCTGCCGAATGGAAAGAGATCGGAAAGTTGATCCTTGAAGTTCTGGATGGTCTGAAAGCCAACGGGCCGGACGGGAATGCCGAAGTTGAAAAGGCGGTCAGAGCGAAAGTAAAGGCGCTTTGCGCCAGATTCCCGATCTACGCGGATTCTACGGTAGCTTAGGACTGATGAATGCGTTGCCCATTCTGCGGACATGAAGAGACACAGGTGAAGGATAGCCGGCCATCGGATGATGGCGGGTCTATCCGCCGCCGTCGTTCCTGTCCGTCCTGCGGGGGGCGTTTTACCACGCATGAGCGGATTCAGCTTCGTGATCTTACTGTTGTAAAATCAGGAGACCGTCGTCAGCCTCTGGATCGTGATAAAATTACGCGCTCCATGCAGGTGGCTTTGCGTAAGCGGCCCGTCGCCGCAGAGCAGATCGAAAAGGCGGTGAACGGAATTGTCCGTCAGCTGGAAAGTTACGGCGAGCCTGAGATTCCTGCGTCCGAAATAGGCACGCTTGTTATGAAGGCTTTGATCGAGCTGGATATAGTCGGCTATATCCGCTACGCCTCTGTTTACAAGGATTTCCGGGAGCCAGAGGATTTCAATGCTTTTGTGATGGAAATTCAGGATTTGCAAACCGAAAAGAAAAAGCGGGTGAACGAATAATGTTCACGGGCATCATCACGCATATCGGCACGGTCGCTAATATCGACAAGAGCGGCGGCGACTGGAAGTTGTTTATTCAGTCCAGCATCGCTGTGGACGAGATACCTGTCGGGGCATCAATTGCATGTTCGGGGTGTTGTCTGACCGTTATTGATAAGGCGCCGGGATGGTTCGCGTTTAATGTGTCGGGAGAAACGCTTTCAAAAACCGTTATCGGAAAATGGAGCACGGGCACGCGCGTCAATCTTGAAAAGGCAATGAAGCTGGGTGATGAGCTTGGCGGGCATATCGTTACGGGACATGTTGATGGCTTGGCTGTCATTGAAAGCATAAAGGCGGAAGGCGATTCCCATCGCCTGAAAATCTCTGTGCCCCATGCATTCGCGCTTTATATGGCTCCAAAAGGATCAGTGTGTCTGGATGGCATTTCTCTCACGGTGAATGAAGTCGAAGGCAATGTGTTCGGCGTCAATATTATCCCGCATACATGGACGCAAACCACCCTAGGTGAAAAAAATGTCGGCGATTCATTGAATATGGAAGTTGATTTGCTTGCGCGCTATGTGGCGCGGCAGATGGGTAAAATATGATTTCGCCGATAGAAGAGATAATAGAAGACGCCCGCGCGGGACGAATGACCATTCTTATAGATGACGAATCGCGCGAAAACGAGGGTGATTTGTTTATTCCGGCTGCGTGCGTAAATCCGGACACTATCAATTTTATGGCGCGGGAGGGGCGCGGTCTTGTTTGCCTCGCGGTTGAACCTGCTATATGCGAGCGACTTGCTCTTGAACCGATGACGCACAGGAATACGGCAAAGAATAAGACGGCATTCATGGTCTCTATAGAGGCAAAAGAAGGAATTACCACAGGTATTTCCGCATATGATCGGAGTTATACGATTAAGACGGCAATTGACCCTAAAACGCGTCCAGACGATTTAGCGCAGCCGGGCCATGTGTTTCCTATTCGTGCCGAAGAAGGTGGGGTTCTGGCGCGTGCGGGCCACACGGAGGCGGCTGTTGAGGTAGCGCGGCTTGCAGGGTTTGCCGGTGCGGGTGTCATCTGTGAGGTTATGAAGGACGATGGGACGATGGCGCGCTTGCCGGACCTTGTTCTTTTCGCGAAAAAACACGGGTTGAAAATAGGTACGATCGCAGATTTGATCGCCTATGTCTCAAATGTACCCATGGCTAGACGCGCGTAGTTTTTTTCTTGATTTGCAAAGCCAAATCATGGTTTGTCTCCCCCTATGAACGAGGATAAAAGAGCCTGTAAGAAGCTCGGCTTTTCTAAGCGGCCCCATGTAATGGTGGTTGAGGCGCGCTTTTACGCGGATATAGCGGATAAGCTGTTTGCCGGCGCAGAGGCTGTTTTTAAAGACCAGGGCGTGACATATGAGCGCTTCGCCGTGCCGGGTGCTCTGGAGATTCCCGCTGCCATTGAAATTGGTGCGCGGACGGGCCGGTTTGACGCGTATTTGGCCCTTGGATGCGTCATTCGCGGCGAAACGTCGCACTATGACATTGTGGCCGGTGAAAGCTCCCGCGGCCTTATGGATTTGTCCATCAAGCACGCGGCCTGCGTGGGCAATGGAATTTTGACGGTTGAAAGCCGTCAACAAGCAGAGGCGCGCGCCAATCCTGCGGACATGGATAAAGGCGGCGGCGCGGCGCAGGCGGCGCTGGAAATGGTTTTGCTCAAACAATCCATGGCGGCGAAATAATGTCCGGCAAGCCTTCACAAACAGCCAGAAATAAAGCGGCCCGCTTAATGGCGGTCCAGGCGGTGTACCAAATGAGCGTCAATCACAAAGAGGCGCCCTTTATCGTCAATGAATACCTGTCTCTTCGTTCAGGAATGGAAGTGGATGGCGAAAAAATGGTTCCGCCTGATGAAAAGCTGTTTCAGGACATCGTTTTGGGGGTTAACGAACGATTAACGGATCTTCTGGAGATCGTCCAGGCCAACAGGCCCCAAAAGGAGGGGCATACCTATCCCAATGAACCTCTCTTGATGGCGGTGCTTCTGTGTGGCTCCTATGAGCTTCTGGCCCACCATGGCGTTGATTCCCCTATAATTATTTCCGGGTATATAGACGTCGCCAAGGCCTTCTTCGAGGGGCATGAACCATCCCTTATAAACGGAGTTCTCGATTCTGTTCGCAAAGTCATAAGATAGCCTCGAAAATTACCATTCGTTAATATGTTGCGGTGTAACATTAGAGATGGTTCTAGTTTGCATTTCAGGGGTCATTTTCAGTGAAATTTGTTCTTATGGCAGTAGCGGCAGTCTTGTTGCTAGGCACAGGTGCAGCCGGAGCTTATTTCTTTCTGGATAAGCCTGCGGTCGCCGCAGGCGGCCCTGCGGATGAAGCCAAAAAAGCCGAGCATGAAGCCAAAAAGGCAGAGGCGGAAAAAGCCAAGACCGAGGTTGAGGCGTCACAGTTCGTTCGCCTTGAAACGCTCAATTTGCCCATTATCGATGAACACGGGGTAGCACAGGTTATAAGCCTGGTTGTTTCCATCGAAGTGCCCGATAACGAAGCCGCCGGCGAGGTGAAACGCCTGACACCCAGGCTGCAGGATGCATTCATTCAGGACATGTATGGTGTCTTGAACCGTAAAAACGCGATGCAAAACGGCGTTGTTCAGGTCGACGCCATTAAGGAGCGTTTGAACAAG
>CAUJHN010000109.1 GCA_963204825.1 Pseudomonadota bacterium | reverse complement strand
GCATAGATCGGTTTTCCGAAGCCACATGGATCAAGCTGGAAACCGCGCTCGGCACACCCGCGAAAATCGAAAACGAAACAGACACACAACAAAAAACACCAACCGCAAAACGCCGCGTTATACGGAGCGATTATCTATGAGTTACACGGAAGCACAACGCGATGCCCTAAGAGCGGCAATCGCAAGCGGAATATTGCGCGTGTCTTATGACGGAAAAAATGTCGAATACCGTTCTATGGCCGAATTGAAATCCGCTCTTAATGAAGTGGAATCCACTCTCGCCCGCGATAGCGGAAAGCCACAAAACCGCCGCGTCAAAATTTACGCTGAAAAGGATTTATAAATGAATATCTTTTCGCGTATCGGGGCCGCAATGAAATTTGCGGCCACAGGGCGTTTGTCGGCCTCGGCCTTTGAAGGATCGTTGCAGAATCGCCGCCTTATTTCTTGGAAGGCAACACAGGAGAATATCAATTCTCTTTTGGCGGCTGGCGGTGAAACGCTACGCGCCCGCGCCCGGCAGCTTGTCCGCTCAAACCCTTACGCCAATAATGCCGCGAATAGTTTTGTCGCCAATGCCGTAGGCACAGGGATTAAACCGTCCAGCCTTATAACGGATATTGCGCTAAAAGATCAGGTGCAGCGGGCATGGCTGGCATGGACGGATGAGGCCGACGCGGACGGTCTGACAGATTTTTACGGGATGCAAGCCCTGATCGCCCGCGCTCTTTTTGAAGCCGGGGAATGTTTTGTCCGGTTCCGCCCGCGCAGGCTGGAAGATGGTCTGCATGTTCCTTTGCAATTGCAGCTTTTAGAAGCGGAACATCTGCCTTTGGAAAAGACAGAAATGACGCAGGACGGGAATCCCATCCGTTGCGGCATTGAGTTTGATAAAATCGGGCGGCGGGTTGCTTATCATTTTTATCGTCGTCATCCGGGGGATGGAACGGATCAGCAGGCCAAGGGTGAAATCGCCCGGATTCCGGCTTCGGAGATCCTGCATATCTACCGCCCGGAAAGGCCGGGACAAATCCGGGGCGTGCCGTGGGTCGCGCCCGCTATGGTCAAGCTGTTTTTGCTGGATCAGTACGATGACGCAGAGCTTGATCGTAAAAAGGTTGCCGCGCTTTTTGCGGGATTCATTACCAAAAACGCACCGGAAGACAATCTTTTGGGTGAAGGCTTGGCAGATGCTTCCGGCGCCTCGGTTGCGGGATTATCGCCCGGCACAATCCAAGTGCTGTTACCCGGAGAAAGTATCAGTTTTTCCAACCCCGCCGATGTGGGCGGTGGTTATGAGCCGTTCCAGTATAGAAATCTTTTGGCTGCGTCGGCGGCTATGGGAATGCCCTATACGAACACAACGGGAGATTTAAAGGCAGTCAATTATTCCAGTATCCGTTCGGGAACCGTCGAGTTTCGCCGGAAACTGGAACAATTTCAGCACGCAACTTTGGTCTTTCAGCTATGCCGCCCGGTATGGCGGCGGTGGATGGAAACAGCAATCTTGTCCGGCGCAATCACTTTGCCGGAAAGTTATACAGATCCGGATTTATATTTGCCCGTTAAATGGATTACCCCGAAATGGGAATGGGTCGATCCGTTGAAAGACAGACAGGCGGAGAAACTTGCGCAGGATGCCGGATGGAAAGCACCGTCCGATATCATTGAATCCGAAGGCTACGATATAGACGAAACATTCCAGAGGATTGCCGCCGATCAAAAACGCCGGGAAGAATTAGGCATTAAGCTAGGTGAAGCAAAACCAGCCGCGCTGCCGCCCGAAGAAAAGCCTGAACAAGAGCCGGATGAAAACCCGGAAATCACAGAAGAAGAAAAAGAGAAGGAAACCGTATGAGCCTGTTACCTCATATCGCGGGGCGTGTTTTTGGCACGCCTCTTTTAATTTCACGCGCCAAGCTGGACACGATTATGAAGCTGCTTGTGCCGCGACTGGAAGGAAACCCTATGCCATTCGGGAAGCCTTCTCATAACAGGAGCTTTGAAGTCACCAAAGAAGGCATTGCGATTATACCGATCATCGGGACGCTCGTGCGCAGGGCAACGGGCCTCGATTTGCAAAGCGGCCTGACCAGCTACAGTAAGATTGAAGGCCAGCTTTCCGAAGCCATAAAGGATAGCGCGGTAAAAGCAATCCTGTTTGACGTGGATAGTCCGGGCGGAGAAGCAGGCGGCGTTTTCGACCTGGCCGATAAGATTATGCAGGCCCGTAAAATTAAACCGATTTGGGCTGTTGCTAATGAAGAATGTTTTTCGGCGGCCTATGCTATTGCATCGGCGGCCAGCAAAATCTTTCTTCCGCGTACTGGCGGCGTGGGTTCAATCGGCGTTATCGCCGTTCACTTGGATGAAAGCCGCGCCGAAGATACGGCAGGACTGACTTACACGGCTATCTATGCCGGGGCGCATAAGAACGACCTGACACCGCATGAACCTCTTTCCGATCCCGCGCGGGCAGAACTGCAAGCCGAAGTAAACCGCGTTTATGAGCTTTTTATTTCCACTGTCGCCCGCGCACGCGGGATAGACGCGCAGGCCGTAAAGAATACGGAAGCAGCCCTGTATTTCGGCAAAGACGCAATTGATGCGGGCCTAGCCGATATGGAAGGCACGTTCGATGACGCGCTTTCCGCCCTCTCGAAGACTTTATCCAAGTCGCCATCCACCATCTTACGAACCATGAAAAGAAAGGAACTTCGTATGAACACCGAAGACGAAAACGAAAACCCGGCCCCTGAAACGGAAGCCGATAAAGACAAGGAAATTGCTGACAAAGCAAAGGCCGAAACAATGGCCTATGTCTCGGAAGTCCATGAGCTATGCCAGCTCGCGGGATATCCGAACTTGGCAATGGATTTTGTCAAGAAATCCGTCCCTATGGCCGAAGTTCGTAAAGCCCTGATCGATAAGAAAGCGGCTCAATCGGATGCATCGGACATTGCCGGACAGATCCCCGCCAACACAAACCCCATCACTAAAGCGGAACCGAAAATCGACACGGCGGCGATTTACGCGGAACGCAATAAGAAAGGAAGCTAACATGCCCGAACTTACAGAAGGCCAGCACAAGGCGGAATTTATCGTGACGGAGGCCAACGGCTCTCTCTCGCGCGAAACCGTCATCTTTTTATCAGGCCAGTCCATTTTACCCGGACACGTCCTCGGCAAAGTTTTGGCGGGAAGCGGAACGGCGGTAGCAGTCGCAGGCAATACCGGAAACGGTACTGTTGGTGCTGTAACCGTAAACGGGTCTGCAAAGAAAGGTGATTATAAAATCACCTGTATTGAGCCAGCGGCCAACAGTGGGAAATTCTCGGTGGAAGATCCTGATGGCGTAACTATCGGTACTGCAACGGTGGCCGTTCTTTATGATGGGCCTATCGAATTTACGATTGCCGATGGCGCAACAGACTTTGCGGCGGGCGATGCTTTTGTCATCACTGTGGCAGGGGTAGAAAAATTCAAGGAATACGATCCCGGTAACACGGACGGTTCTGAAAAGGCCGTAGCTATTTCCCTTGATGTCGTCGATGCCTCTACCGCCGATAAGGAAGGCGTCATTATTGCCCGCCATGCCGAAGTAAACAAGGCCGAACTGGTCTGGTTTACCGGGGCAACGGACAATGAAAAGGTGAGCGGCCTAGCCGAACTTGCCGCCGTTTCGATTATCGGACGCTAACCGCCCAACTTCCTAAACCTAACCAAAAGCCCTGCCTTCATCGGCGGGGCTTTTTCTTTTCACCGTCCATAAGGAGACAATCCCATGCCTACCCTTGATATTTTTTCTAACAATGCGTTCTCGGTGATATCCCTCACCGATGCCGTAAACAAGATGCCGTTTGTCCCCGGACGGATCGGCCAGCTTGGTCTTTTTACCGAAGGCGGCGTTTCTACAACGTCGATCATGATTGAAGAAAAGGAAGGTTCGCTTTCCCTGATCGAAACATCGCCGCGCGGTGCGCCTGCACAGCAAAACCAGCATAATAAACGGAAAGCCCGCTCTTTGGTTATTCCGCATATTGCGCTGGAAGATACTATTCAGGCGGATGAAGTGCAGAATGTACGGGCCTTCGGTAGCGAAGCGGATGTTGAAAGCGTTCAAAGCGTTGTCAATTCCCGCCTGTCTGAAATCATGCTCAAACATGATGCAACACTCGAACACCTGCGTATTGGAGCGATCAAAGGACAGATCCTAGATGCCGATGGTTCAACGGTACTCTATGACCTGTTTACGGAGTTTGGCGTTTCGCAAATCTCGGAAATCGATTTTGATCTGGATAACGCTTCTCCCGGCCCCGGCGCACTTCGCAAGAAGTGTCATGACGTAACGCGCAAAATCGAAGATGAACTTGGTTCCGTTCCCTACACATACATTCATGCCATGTGTTCGGCGGAATTTTTCGATGACCTGATTTCTCATCCGGAAGTCGAAGAAGCCTACCGACGTTTTCAGGAAAGCGCGTTTTTGCGTGCGGGCCTCGCGCGTAAGAGTTTTGAATATGCCGGAATCCTCTTTGAAGAATATCGCGGTGCTGTCGGCGGGGTGCAATTTATCCCGGCCAACAAAGCCCATTTCTTCCCTGTTGGCGTTCCC
>CAUJHN010000108.1 GCA_963204825.1 Pseudomonadota bacterium | reverse complement strand
CGGGATGATGACGAACTGGAAAACGATCACGCTTTCCATCAACCGTCTGCGCGAACTGGAAGGTTTGCTTGCAAACCCCCAAGGCCTGACGAAAAAAGAACAGCTGATGATGAGCCGCGAGAAAGAGAAACTCGAACTCTCTCTCGGCGGTATCAAAGACATGGGCGGACAACCAGACGCTCTCTTCATCATCGACGTGAACAAGGAAGACATTGCGGTGGAAGAAGCCAATAAGCTCGGCATTCCTGTTTTCGCGATACTGGACTCCAACTCTTCGCCAAAAGGCGTTCATTACCCTGTTCCGGGCAATGATGACGCGCTGCGCGCAATCGAACTGTACTGCGACCTGTTCGCCGAAGCTATTCTCGATGGTATTCAGGCGGAAGTTGGCCGTTCCGGTAAAGACGCCGGCGCTGCTGTTGATGTAAAAGTCACGCTGCCTAAAGAAGGCGAAGTGGCCGCAGAAGAGGCGCCTGCTTCCAAGAAAAAAGCGGCGAATGCCGGGTAATCAAACAATGTTGTCATCCTGAGGGCGTTCGCGCCCGAAGGATCTCTTGAGATCCTTCGCTTTGCTCAGGATGACAGTTCTTACATCTAGAAAAATAAGGAACAATAAAATGGCTGAAATCACAGCATCCATGGTTAAACAACTTCGTGAAAGCACAGGCGCGGGCATGATGGATGCCAAAAACGCCCTGACGGAAAACAACGGCGATATGGAAGCCGCGGTTGACTGGCTGCGCAAAAAAGGTTTGTCGAAAGCGGAGAAGAAATCTTCCCGCACGGCGGCGGAAGGTCTGGTTGCGATCGTTACGAACGGCAAGTCCGGCGTTGTCGTCGAAGTGAACTCCGAAACCGATTTCGTTGCGCGCAACGAAGAATTCCAGATGTTCGTGAAGGCAGTGACGGAAAAAGCGGCTGGCGTTGCCGACCGCGATGCGCTGCTTGCCGCGGACCTGAACGGCAAACCTGTTTCCGAAAACCTGACGGACAAAATCGCCAAGATCGGCGAACACATGACGATCCGCCGCATGGCGAAACTGGCCGTCAATGACGGTGTGGTTGTCGGATACATGCACAATGCGGTTGCGCCGAACCTCGGCAAGATCGGCGTTCTGGTCGCTCTTGAATCCGCTGGCGATAAAGCCAAGCTGGAAGCACTTGGCAAACAAATCGCGATGCATGCGGCGGCAGCATTCCCGAAATTCCTTAAGAAGGAAGATGTGGACACGGCGACGCTGGACCGCGAGCGCGATGTTCTGCGCGAGCAGGCCAAAGCCGAAGGCAAGCCTGCCGAGATCGTCGAGAAGATGCTCGAAGGCCGTATGCGCAAATTCTATGAAGAGATCTGCCTGCTTGAGCAAATCTTCGTCATGGACGGCGAAACGAAAATCGCAAAACTTCTTGAGAATGCCGCGAAAGATGTCGGCGCACCTGTCACGCTGGCCGGTTATGCCCGTATCCAGCTCGGCGAAGGGATCGAGAAGGAAGAAGTCGATTTCGCCGCCGAAGTGGCCGCGACAGCCAGAAGCGCTTAAAACATTTCGAAATCCCGGCGAAAGCCGGGATTTCTCTATGCCGGGACGAGTTTATAGACATACACTCTATCTTCCCGTATTTTTACCTGTCGGAATAAGTGAGTGAGAAATATGACAATGGCTGCTGAAAAGAGCAAACCTGCCGCGAAAACCCAGTATAAGCGCATACTTTTGAAGATGTCGGGCGAGGTCCTGATGGGGGAAAAGGAATTCGGGCTGGATTCCAAAACCGTCAACCGCGTGGCGCGCGACATTAAGGAAGTCATCGATATGGGCGTGGAGGTCTGCGTTGTCGTCGGCGCGGGGAACATTTTCCGTGGCGTGTCGGGCGCGGCGGAAGGCATGGACAGAACGCAGGCGGATTATATGGGGATGCTCGGCATCGTCATCAATGCACTGGCGCTGCAATCTGCCCTCGAAACATTGAAGGTGGATACACGTGTTATGTCTGCGATTCCGATGTCCGCGATTTGTGAGCCATATATTCGTCGCAAAGCAATGCGCCACATGGAAAAAGGGCGTGTCGTTATTTTCGCGGCCGGAACCGGCAACCCGTTCTTTACGACGGACACGACGGCGGCGTTGCGCGCATCCGAAATGAATTGCGATGCGATGTTGAAGGGGACGAAAGTGGACGGTGTTTATACAGCCGACCCGCAGAAAGATCCAAGCGCCAAGAGATATGAGAGCATTTCATACATGGATGTTCTGACGAAAAACTTAAAGGTTATGGATGCGACGGCGATTTCGCTGGCCCGGGAAAACAATATTCCGATCCTGATTTTTAATGTCCGCCAGGAAGGCAACTTTGCGAAAGTGATGAGCGGCGCAGGGACGTTTACAACAGTTAGTGATAAATAGGAGAAAAATATGGTCAAAAGAATAGCTGCGACACCTAGATCTGTTGATAGGCTTTTTGCTGCTGCTGTGGCGAACGGTGGTGTTGAGGTCGTGGATACAGTGGGCGAGATAGCCGCACTCCTTGAGGCCCATCCTCAGGGAAGAAAGCTATCAAAAAATGAGGTGATGGCAATTGAATTAATGAAAAGGACAGTGGGGTAGAAGAAATGTCTTTCAATAAAGATGATATTAAACGCCGTATGGAAGCAGCCGTTGAGGCGCTGAAACATGAATTCGTCGGTCTTCGCACGGGCCGTGCCAGCACGGCAATGCTGGAGCCCATCCAGGTTGAAGTATACGGATCGCGCATGCCGATGAACCAGGTGGGCAGCATTTCCGTGCCTGAACCGCGCATGCTGACCGTTCAGGTTTGGGATTCCGGTTCCGTCAAAGCCGTTGAGAAAGCCATTCGCGATGCCAATCTGGGGCTTAATCCGCAGGCCGAAGGCAACCTCATCCGCATTCCTGTGCCGTCGTTGACGGAAGACCGCCGGAAGGAACTGGTCAAGGTCGCCGGACAGTATGCGGAATCCGCCCGCGTCGCCGTCCGTAACGTACGCCGCGACGGGATGGAAGGCTTGAAAAAGGTCAGGGATACGATGGGCGAGGACGAAAATAAGCGTCTTGGCGAAGAAGTTCAGAAACTGACCGATACGCATATCCAAAAAATCGACACATTGCTGGTTGAAAAAGAAAAAGACATTATGACGGTCTAACTTCTGGCAGGCGCATGAACACACCCCAGCATATCGCGATTATCATGGACGGCAATGGCCGCTGGGCGAACCAGAGGGGACTGCCGCGCACAGCCGGCCACCATCAGGGGGTTGAGGCGTGCAAGCGCACTGTTCGCGCCGCAGCCGACCTTGGCGTAAAATATCTTACGCTGTTTGGATTTTCGTCCGAGAACTGGTCGCGTCCGGCGGAAGAGATCAGCGAGCTGATGCGCCTTCTTCGCATGTTCCTGCGCGCGGAAACGGCCGATTTGCATCGGAACAATGTGCGGCTTCAGGTTATTGGATCACGTAAAGAGCTTTCGGCGGATATCGTTGAATTGATCGAAAATGCGGAAAACCTGACAAAAAACAATGACGCGCTGTTTTTGAATATCGCGCTGAATTACGGCAGCCGTAATGAGATTTTAACCGCGGCGGCGGCCTATGCGCGGCAGATGATAGAGCAGGGAATTGAGCCGACGTTTGAAACGGCGGAAGAATTCTTTCCACGACATCTCATGACGAAAGACATACCCGATCCGGATGTGCTCATCCGGACAAGCGGGGAACAAAGGATAAGCAATTTTCTTTTGTGGCAGTGCGCGTATACGGAGTTCGTTTTTACAAAAACGCTTTGGCCGGATTTTGGCAAGGCAGATCTGGAATCTGCCATCGCCGAATTTAACCAGCGCGAGCGCCGTTTCGGGGCCGTTATCAGCCAGTAATTTTTTTAAGGATAGGCTTTTATGCTGAAACCAAATCACAGCCTTTATTTGCGTGTCGTTTCAGCCTGCGTTCTTATGCCTGTTGTTCTGTTCCTCATCATTTACGGCGGGACGGCCTTTTTACTGTTAATGGGTGTCGGGCTGGGCATTGCCCTTAAAGAATGGGTGCGCATGTCGGCCAATTTCGGCGGCATCCACATGGCCTTTGGCATCGGCTATATCCTTTTATGTTTTGCGTCGTTTGTGTATTTGCATCAGCATTATGCCGATGGCGCGGGGTTTGCGCTGTGTCTGATGCTTTGCGTATGGGCTTCGGATTCTGGGGCGTATTTTGCCGGTAAAGCCATTGGCGGCCCGAAACTGGCGCCGGCCATCAGCCCCAATAAAACATGGGCCGGTCTTGTCGGCGGCGTGATCAGCAGCGGCGCCATGCATGTAATCTATGCATATTATATCGGGCCTGCTTTATCACGTTGGACGGGACAGGACCTGTATATTCTGGAAGATACGCCTGTCGTCCTGCTTGCCATGCTGGGGGGATCCATCACATTAAGCGGGCAGGCCGGGGATTTGATAGAATCGTACGAAAAGCGCAAGGCGGGGGTAAAAGATTCGGGTACGTTAATCCCCGGTCATGGCGGTTTGCTGGACCGTATTGACGCGCTGATGCTTGCATCGCCGGTTTTCCTGCTGACGCTAAAGATTTTGGAGTTGTGATGAAAAGAGTAAGTATTCTAGGTTCTACAGGGTCTGTGGGAAAGGCGACGCTCGACGTCGTTCTGGCGCGGCCCGACCTCTTTGAAATCGATACATTAACCGCCCATACGAATGCCGCGCTGTTGGCATCGCAGGCGAAAGAATCCAATGCCAAACTGGCCGTTATCGGTGATGAAACAAAATATTCCGAATTAAAGGAATGTTTAAGCGGCACAGGTATAGAAGCCGCCGCAGGCCGCGCGGCCATCATTGCCGCCGCAGGCAGGGACGTCGATTATGCGATGGCGGCGATAGTGGGGATGGCGGGACTGGAACCCATTCTTGCCGCAACCAAAGGCGCGGAATGCGTGGCGATTGCCAATAAAGAGCCGATGGTCGCCGCCGGGGATCTGGTGATGAACGCTGCGCACAGGCACGGCGCAATTCTTCTTCCCGTGGATAGCGAACACAATGCCGTGTTCCAGTTGATGGGCGTTCATAAGGCGCATGTGCGGCGCATTGTTCTTACAGCTTCCGGCGGGCCGTTCCGCAAATGGAGCCTTGAGGAGATGGCGAAGGCCACGCCCCAGCAGGCGGTAGTGCACCCTAACTGGCAGATGGGCGCAAAGATTTCCGTCGACAGCGCAACGATGATGAACAAGGCGCTGGAGGTGATTGAGGCACATTATCTCTTTGGGTTTCCGGGAAGTCAGATCGATGTGGTGGTGCACCCCCAGTCAGTTATGCATGCCATGGTGGAGTTTGAGGATAATTCCATTCTCGCGCATATGGGGGCGCCGGATATGCGTGTGCCCATCACGCACACGCTGGGGTGGCCAAACCGCATCGCGGGGCCGGCGCAACGGCTTGATCTGGCGAAACTTTCCACATTGGATTTTGAACAGGTGGATCATCGCCGTTTTCCCGCCATAAACTATGCTTACGATTGCCTTCGGAACGGCGCTTCGGCATGTATCGCCATGAATGCGGCGAATGAGGTGGCGGTGGCGGCGTTCCTGGCAGGCAATATCGGTTTTTGTGATATTTTTGAGGTTACCCGGCGGGTGGTAGAGGGAAACTCGCTGCCAAAGGTGGATAATCTGGAAAGTATCCTTGCCTTAGATAAGAAGATGCGTATATCAGCGCAAACATGTATAGTAAGTATCGGTAACTCAACAAGGCACGCGCCGCTTCGGGAAATATTATGAATTCTATTGTAGATTTGTTTCAGCTTGTGTTTAGCAATATATGGGTTTACGGGGGGACGTTTTTGCTCGTTCTCAGTATTCTCGTTTTCGTGCATGAGTGGGGCCATTACATTGTCGCGCGCATATTCGATGTGAAGGTTGAGACGTTTTCCATCGGCTTTGGCAAGGAGTTGTACGGATTTAACGACAAGGCGGGCACGCGCTGGAAATTTTCGCTGATTCCCCTTGGCGGATACGTCAAGATGTTCGGCGATACCGATCCTGCGAGCGCCGGACACAAGGAAACGGTCGGCGATGGCATAAGAGCCCGCGCGATGACGGCCGAAGAGCGTAAGCACGCCTTTTTCGCCAAGCCGGTATGGCAGCGCGCCCTGATTGTTTTTGCGGGGCCTGCGATCAATTTCATATTTGCGATTGTGGTTCTGGCCTTGCTCTATGCCACATACGGCCAGCCGGTTTCGCCGCCGACGGCTTCTGCGATCATGAAGGGTTCTCCCGCGGATGTCGCCGGATTTGAACCGCATGATCGTGTTACGGCTATCGACGGTGTAGGCATTAGCCGTTTTGAAGATATTCGCCAGCGTGTGGTCATTGCGCTGGATTCCCCAATGGTCTTTACCGTAATGCGCGGCGACAAGGAGCTGACCCTGACGGCAACGCCAGAGCGCGAAACATTTACCGACCGGTTTGGATTTCAGCATGCCAGAGGCGTCCTGGGACTTATTGGCGCGGCGGAAGGATTTTCCTTAAAGGACGTTGTCGCCGTTGACGGCAAGCCCGCCGGTTCTCCGGAAGAGACGGCCGCCATATTGAAAAAGAACCTCGACAAGAGCCTGGAAGTAACCTTCAAGGGCATCGACGGGGAAAAAGACAGCGCGCTGATCGTGCATCCTTTCGCTTCGCAAAATAATGAGCTGGGCGTAGAAGGGGCGGAAAAGGCGCAGACCCTCATGATTTCCGAAAAACTTGGAAATGAAGTTGTGCGCCATGGTCCGGTTTCCGCCGTGCTGGCCGCCATGAGTGAAACCAAAAATGTCATCTCCGGCACTCTGACGGCGCTCGGACAGATTGTAACGGGCGTGCGCAGTCCCAAAGAGCTGGGCGGCTTGATCCGCATCGGCGCCATGGCCGGGGATATGGCCCAGGCGGGATGGGTTGCGATTATTACGTTCACGGCGCTTCTGTCCATCAACCTTGGGTTGATAAATCTTTTCCCGATCCCGGTTCTGGACGGGGGGCATCTGGTGTTCTATGCGCTGGAGGCGGCGAAGGGTTCACCCATTCCGGAAAGGGCGCAGGAATATGCTTTCCGGGTTGGTTTCACCATACTGATCGGGCTTATGGTTTTTGCGAATCTGAGCGATATTTTGCAGCTTATTCTTTGACTTATCCCAAAAAGAACAGTTGTGCCTGCCCCTAAAATATTCTAATGAATTCAGGGTAGAAAACCGTTTTCGTCAGGAACACCCATTCGCATGGCTCGCCTATATTTTATCGCAACATTGGTTCTCGTCTGCATTCTAGCCGCCCCGGCGATCGCCGCGGAAACGTTGAGCGAAATTCGCGTCAACGGCGCACAGCGGATTGAGCCGGCGACCATCCTGACATACCTCAATGTCCAGACCGGGCAGCCTCTCACGGACGATGTCATGAACGAGGGGCTGAAAAACCTGTTTGCAACCGGATTGTTCGCGGACGTTAAAATGAAACAGCAGGGCGGCGTGCTGCTGGTGGATGTCGTTGAGAACCCCATTATCAATGAAATAGCGTTCGAGGGGAATAACAAGATCGAAGATAAGGAACTGATGACGGAGATTTCCCTCCGCCCGCGTCAAGTCTACACGAAAACCAAAGTGCAGAACGACGTTTCGCGCATTTATCAATTATATCAGCGCGGCGGGCGTTTCGCCGTAACGGTAGAACCTAAAATTATTCAGCTGGATCAAAACCGCGTCAATCTGGTGTTTGAAATCACCGAAGGGGATGTGACCGCAATCAAGGGCATTAAATTTGTTGGCAATACGGCGTTTGATGACGACCAGCTGCGCGGCGAACTGTCGACTAAAGAAGAGCATTGGTACCGTTTTTTCGCAACGGACGACCGGTATGACGAAGACCGCGTGAAGTTCGATGAAGAGCTGCTGCGCCGCTTTTACCTGAAAAACGGTTATGCGGATTTCCGTGTGGTGTCTTCCAACGCCGAGCTGTCGGAAGATAAAGAAAGTTTCTACCTGACGTTTACGGTTGAAGAGGGGCCTCGTTACAAAATCGGCAAGATCGACATCACGTCGGATCTTCGCGGCTTTGACGCGGAGCCTCTTCGTGACGACGTAACATTCCTGCCGGGCGAGTGGTACGATGCTGACGCGGTGCAGGCGAGCGTGGACAAAATGTCCGCACGTCTGGGCGATGTGCAATATGCGTTCGTCGATATTGACCCGAAAATAAACCGTAATTCGGCCGACAATTCTGTTGATGTTTCTTTCCAGATCGGCGAGTCGCCACGCGTGTATGTTGAGCGTATAGACATTCACGGCAACGTGCGCACGATTGATAAAGTCATTCGCCGCGAAATGCTGCTTGTCGAAGGCGATCCGTTCAGCCGTTCCAAATTGTCCCGCTCTGAACAAAGGCTGCGCGACCTTGGATTCTTCGAAAACGTGACGGTGAAGACGCAACAAGGCAGCGCGCCGGATAAAACCGTAATCGATGTTGAGGTGGTTGAGCAGTCCACGGGCGAGCTTTCCATCGGCGCCGGGTTCTCCACGCAGGACGGGCCTTTGGCGGATCTTCGCATTCGTGAACGCAACCTGCTAGGCAAAGGGCAAGATCTGACCTTCGCCACAACGCTGGCCGGTAAGCGCACCGAGTTCGATGCATCGTTCACGGAGCCGTACTTCCTTGACCGCGACCTGTCGGCCGGGGTGGATGCATTCCACATCACGCGCGATCTGCAGGATGAAAGTTCGTATGACCAGCGCAGAACGGGCGGCGCGCTTCGCATGGGGTATCCGCTGTCTGAAAAATGGCGTCAAAGCTGGAAATACCGTTTTGAAGAAAACAAGATCACGAACGTGGATGACGATGCGTCGCGCTTCATTCGCGACCAGGAAGGCAGCCGCAGCACGTCCGCCGTTTCCCAGCGCCTGACGTATGACGACCGGGATTCTTCCCTGTTCCCGACGGAAGGTTTCTATTCCTGGCTTGACCTGGAAGGAGCCGGTCTTGGCGGAGACGCGCAATATGTTTCCGGAGATGTAGGCGGAAGCTATTTCATGCCGTTCTTTGACAAGAAAGTGATCTTCAACATCCTGGGTGAAACAGGCGCCATTTCCGGTATCGGCGATGAAAATGTGCAGATCAATGAGCGTTACATGCTCGGCGGGAATAACCTTCGCGGCTTTGAAAAAGGCGGTATAGGACCACGCGACAGCACGACGAACGACGCGCTGGGCGGTAACCTGTACTACAGAGGCACGGCAGAGCTGACCTTCCCGTTGGGGCTGCCTGAGGAAATGGGCATCGCCGGCCACGCCTTTACCGATTTCGGATCCTTATGGGATATCGATGATAAAGGCCCGGAAGTGGTGGATGAAAACAGCCTCCGCGCGGCGGCCGGTTTGGGTATATCCTGGAAATCCCCCATGGGGCCTGTGCGTGTGGATGTCGCGTTCCCGTACATCAAGGAAGATTTCGACGAGGAAGAGAATTTCCGTTTCAGCTTTGGAACGCGTTTCTAACCTGGCCGGTTTTTAACAAGCAACCTGTTATAGGAGTATCAGAATGTTTCAGCGTCTTTTTATGACGGTCCTTTTTTCCGCCTTTTTCATGGTCGCGTGTCTGCCCGCTCACAAAGCGAGTGCCGCGCCGGCCGCTCCGACGATTGCCATCGTCGATGTGGAGAAAATCCTTGCTGAAGCCAAGGCCGCAAAAAGCCTGCAAGCGCAATTGAAAGCGAAGAAAGAGTCCTTCCAAAAGGAATTTTCCGCGAAGGAAAAAGAGCTGAAAGCCGCGGAGACAGCGCTGCTCGGACAAAAAGAAAAAGTCAGCGCCGAAGAATTTAACAAGCAGCGTAAAGCCTATGAAGAAAAGGTGATCGAAACGCGCAAGCTGTTCCAGAAAACCCGCAATTCGCTTGAAGAAGGTGTGGCAAAGGCCATGTCACAGATGCGGAAAAGCATCATGGAATCCGCGGCGGCCGTGGCCGATGAAAAGGGGTACGATATCGTATTGACGCGCGAAAGCGTTTTGATCGCGGAAAAGTCCCTCGACATTACGTCCGATGTGCTGGCAAAGCTGGATGCCAGCCTTTCCGATGTAAAATTACAGGTTCAGTAGCAGGTCCGAAGATGGACGGATATCGTGGCTGATCCCCGCTTTTTTAAAAAGGATAAGGCGAAGACTCTCGAAGACCTCGCCAAAATTTCCGGCGGGGTTGTGCATGTTCCTGAAACAGCCAAGCTCATGATTGAAGATGTCGGCCCGCTGGACCAGGCCGGCGCCGGACAGATAAGCTTTCTCGACAATGTGCGGTACAAGCAGATGTTCGCCTCATCGAAGGCCGCTGCGTGCGTCGTTGCACCGCAGATGGTGGAGTTCGCGCCCAAAAGCATGGCGCTGATCGTTTCAAAAAACCCGTATAAATCCTATGCGTTGATCGCGCAGGTCTTTTATCCGGATGCCTATCCGGCGGCGAATATTTCCAGGGCCGCGCATATTGACCCGTCCGCCGCCATAGGCAGCGGCTGCACTATTGAACCCGGTGTCGTCGTAAAGGCGAACGCGAAGATCGGCGACGGCTGCTGGATCGAAGCCAACGCGGTTATCGGTGAAGGGGTGGAGATCGGCCCGAAATCGCGTATTGGCGTAAGTGCCAGCATCAGCCACGCCATACTGGGCGCGGCTGTACGGCTTTATCCCGGCGTGCGGGTGGGGCAGGACGGTTTCGGTTTTGCCATTGATCCGGCCGGCCATGTAAAAGTGCCTCAGCTGGGCCGGGTGATTATCGAGGATCATGTGGAGATTGGCGCAAACAGCTGCATAGACCGCGGAGCGGGCCCCGATACGGTGATCGGCGCCGGAACATGGATCGATAATCTGGTCCAGATCGGGCATAACGTTAAAATCGGGCGTGGCTGCGTGCTGGTGGCGCAAAGCGGCATAGCGGGCAGTTCCGTGATGGAAGACTATGCCGTTCTGGCGGCGCAGGCGGGCGTGGCCGGCCACCTGACCATAGGCAAGGGCGCGCGGATCGGCGCAAAAGCGGGCGTTATGAAGGATGTTCCTGCCGGGGAGGAGCATTTGGGCGCGCCCTCCATGCCGGTGCGGGATTTTATGAAGCAGGTTATCACCTTAAAACGGTTGACCAAGGACCAAAAAAGCGAATAAAAACAATGGGCATGAGCGAGCAGGATTTAAAGGTCGATATTATCAGCGTGATGGAGATGATTCCCCATCGCTACCCCATTTTGCTGGTTGACCGGATTTTGGAATATGTTCCCGGCGAACGCGCGGTGGGATTGAAAAACGTCACCTTTAATGAACCGCATTTCCAGGGGCATTTCCCCGGCTGGCCCGTTATGCCGGGCGTTCTGATTGTGGAAGCCATGGCGCAGACATCCGCGTGCCTTGTGGTGAAGACCTTGGGCGACGAAGCCAAAGGCAAGGTCGTGTATTTCATGAGCATCGAAGAAGCGAAGTTCCGCCGTCCCGTTACGCCGGGCGATTCCATGCATATCCATGTCGAAAAAATCCAGAACCGCCGCAATGTGTGGAAGTTCAACGGCAAGGCCATGGTTGGCGATCAAGTCTGCGCAGAGGCCGTTTTTTCAGCCATGATTATGGATCAAACCGCAAAGGCGATGTAAAGGAAAAGGCGTTGCGAAGGCGCTTGCCGCCGTAGCGCAGAAATTCCATCGTTTCCTGCTTCGTTGCCTTGCCAAATGCCAGCAGGACGCAGCCCGTGACGCAATAGAACACGCCGCCTGCGGTCTTTCTCAAAAAGCTCTTTTCAAAACTCATATACGCACACACCTTCTTTATGAAATATTTTGCCTGTTTAATAATATAAATCGGCCTGGATACGCAAATTTAATAAATGAAAAGGCCTATGCGCCCTTTGCATATGTAACACCCTGAAAAATAGTGTGATTTGAGCCCTTTTGCCGGCCTTGGTACTCCTTAACAATGACAGCCATACACCCGAGTGCGATTATCGACCCCAAAGCCCAGATCGGAATCAATGTTTCCATCGGGCCGTTCTGCGTGGTCGGCCCAGACGTCACGCTCGGCGCTGTTGGGGAGCGGGCATGCG
>CAUJHN010000107.1 GCA_963204825.1 Pseudomonadota bacterium | reverse complement strand
CCCCTCAAGTGGGGGGAGGACTTTAATGCCTTCCCCCACTTCAGGGGGGGAAGGTTTGGATGGGGGGGCAATGCTCTGGGAAAAACTTGATCAGCTATGCGCCTACACGGTCTGGGGCGGCGATTGTTATTCGTATGGGCTTCTGGCCAACGGCGGGCTGGATTGCGTGATCGAAACATGCCTTGCACCGTATGATTATCTTGCGCTTGTTCCGATCGTGACGGGCGCCGGCGGATGGATGGGCGATTGGAACGGAAATCCGCTCACGCTCGCCAACCACGATAAAAGCGGCAAGACGATCGCGCTTGGCAACGAAGCTTTGAAGGATGCGTTCTTAGCACTCTTGAAATAGTTTACTTAGGCTGCTGTGAGGGTGGATGCGCTGCCTTATATTGCTCGATAACATCTAAAATATAATTTTGCACTTCCGGCATTTGTTCGTCGAAGCCTCCACTTGAAAACTTAACCTTTCCGGATATGCACGCGTCTTCCAGTGGTTTTGCCACCACGCGCCAATCCTTATTCCAATCAAGAGAGTAAACGTATCGCTCCGCGCTCCATCTCCTTGAATCTCCTGATGAGTAATAAGATGGCCTTGGGAATTTTCCTGTCATGATAATTATATTGCACTCAGAAATCTGCATGGATTCAATCAGCTTTTTTGCTTCTTCTGCATTTTTTTCTGCATTTTTCTCATGTTTTTTTAATGCCGCAGATAAATCTATTATTGCCTTATTGATCTCCCCCTCTGTTGAATAACATTTTAAATTTTCTACAAGATGTTCTTTAACGTAAACCTTATAGACATCAATACGCTTTCTACCACGAGAATATATATAAAAATACTTATCTAGTGCCGTGCAATGCGCATACCCCGCATCGGAGATTTCCGAATAACTCGGGTCACTTTTAAATACCAAGGAAGCATAACCAGAAAAAGCTGCACATGTAATCATAATTGCAACAATCCACGCAAGCATTTGCCCTACGATCAAAATGTGCTCTGATTTTTTCTTCGCCCGGATTGGTTTTACTTCCAGAGCATCCCAACGCACAATTTTACAGACTGAAAAAAATAAGATCACTACCCCAATGGTAGCGGGTATTGAAGGGTCATATTTATAAATATAGTCCAAGGATTTACCAAGATCTCGTTCGAATTTTTCTGAAAAAACAAACGGGAGCAGTAGAAAAACCAATGAAATACCAATACCAAACCAGCTTACAGAACCACCAAAAACGGATTTCTGCACCCTTATGCGATTATATTTTCTAATGTGAAAAGGAAGGTAGCGTATATAGTCCAAAATCTTATTCAGAAGAGTCAATATTGGATGATAATTTACTTCCTCTGGTGGAGAAAGGTGATGACTGATCTGTATCAAGCTGTAAAGAAAAAGAAGGCCAATTAACCCTGCTATTGCGAGAGAAATTTCCTGCCCTAAAGAAACCGAAAGAAAGGGAAAGAGCCAGATTACTCCGAAGGTTAGTGCGGCGTATAAAAGCGTCCTTAGAAATTCAGGTCTCATAATTATGCACTTTTCTAAAACGATATAAATATACCGTAGAATAATAGCGCACAGAAGACGTTCTGGACAGTTAGGATTTTAGCGGGCGTCCGCGAATTTAACGGCGCCTTTATCGAGCGCGGCGTAGCGGGCCCAGCGGCCTTCCACCATCGCCTGCATCGATTCATTCGATTGATCGAAACGCATGCGGTAGATCCAGTAGTTGGAAATCACGCGTTCAACATAGGCGCGCGTTTCGGCGAACGGAATGGTTTCGATGAAGAGCAGAGGATCGTCGATATCCGCGCGCTCCGATTTCCATTTCGCAAGGCGGCCCGGGCCGGCATTATAAGCAATCGCCAGGGAGACGAGATCCTGCCCCACCAGAGGATTGTTCAGAAGCTCTTCCACATATTTCTGCCCGAGATCGAGGCTGATTTCCGGCGTCTTTAAAAGATTTTTGCCTTCGCGGGCGTGGAAGATATCCGTATCGGCAAGATAGTTAGCCGTGCGCGGCATAAGCTGCATAAGGCCCGTTGCACCACTGCCTTTGTTTTCGGCGAGCGCATCGAATTTTGATTCCTGACGGATGATGGCATGCAGCAATGCGCGGTCGATGCGGTAACCCTGGTTAGGGCTCCATGGCATTGTCGGATATAGAGCGGCATCATAAGAATCTTCGCTGTTCACGCCGGCGGCATAACCAAGCTTCATCGACAGGGATGGGAGCTTGCGGTCATACGCATAGGCGAGCAGCGCTTTCTTGCTGGTGTCGTTGCCGCGGATATAAAGGCTGCGGATTTCCGCTTCTGCCAGGGTGACTTCACCAGCGGCCAGCAGTTTTTCCGCGCGCTGCCCGGCTTTGGTTTTTAAGATCGCGCGTTCTTGCGCGCCCGTCAAATGCGGTTTGTCCCAGTTTAGATCCGCATCTTTACCCAGCGCCTGCAACGCGAGCAGGCCATAGAATGTGCGCGGATAATCGGCGGCCTTTGCAAGCCATTGTTTACGGCGGCGGTCATGGCCTTCTTTTTCGTGCGCGCGGGAAGCCCAGTAAGACGCGGCGGAAATCATCCATCCCGACGCATAAGGCGAATTCGCAGCAACTTCGAAAGACGATGCCGCCTGTTTGTATAATCCCTGGTGCCACTTGGTCAGGCCGTGAACCCATCCGGCCAGCGGGGCGTTGCCATGGGAACCGTTCAGGGCCTGCGCTGACAAACGCTCGGCCTCATCCATTTTGCCGGCATAGAGGTAACCGGAAGCGATGATGGCGCGGATCCGATCTTTTTCGACGGAGTCCAGATAGAGCGTCGCGTTGCTTTGATTGAAAAGATTAAGGGCGGCCGTTGGTTCATATTGCTGGATCTGGCGGCGGATCTGGCGGATCATGTCGCTGCCCTGCGCGCTTTGTTCGGCGGAGCGTTTAATTTTTGGGGCGTAAACTTTGCCTTCCATCCCCTGCTCTTCCATCGCTTCGATGCTGGCGGCGGCATAAGAGGCTTTGGTTATAGAGCCATTATGGCCGTTTGGCACGCGGGCGTTGGCCAGCTTTGCGATACGGGTCGCTTCAGGATGATCGGCGTAACGGGACAGCCAATCCTTCAATTCGTTAAAATTTGCCTTGTAGTTGGCGTGGAGGTAACGCTGCGCCAAAACGTGCCCCATCAGGGAATCGTCCTTCAGGCGGGAAATCACGATATCGGCGTCTTTCATGGAGCCGGAGGCCTGCAGGCGGAAGATATCCCGGTACAGGTCCATTTGGTCATTGCTGAAAGGCGAACGGTATACGCCGTCTTCCAGGTCCGGATTGCTTCTTTTTGAAGGGGCATAAGAGGCCATGGAAGCGCCTTCGAGAATGAGCGCTGCCGTATCCGGTTTGCGAGGCGGTACAGGAATGGAAGACCCCGCCATACTAACCAGAGAGTTGATGCCGATAACAACGACCAATGCGCTTGCCATGATAAGGCGGTAAGCTTTGGCCTGCTGAAGCGGCGTTGCGGGTTTCTTGATAGAGAGAATTTGCAGGCCCGCGGCGGCAAATCCTTTTAATCGAGGCATTGTTAACTCGTTGTTAATAATCAAGGCCGGTGTGATAGGCGGTTTTTCGTACTGCGTCAACTTTATTTAAAAAAATCATTGCATTACAATGACTTATAATAGGAAATTGACGTCAAAGGTTACGCCCGTTAACCTTTTTTTAAGCCAGTCGGCAGGCTAAAAACATCATTTGGGGGAGATTTGTTCCATATAGGCGCGGAGCATGAGCATGTCTTGCCAGGCCAGTTTTTTCTGGGACGGCGTGCGCAGGAGATAGGATGGGTGGTAGGTGGCAAGTGCCGGAATGGATGCGGCGTTGTCCGAAATGCCGTCTGTTATGGGGCGGTAATCATGGAAGCGGCCACGCAGTTTTGAAATGCTCTCCCCGCTTCCGAGCAACCCCTTCGCCGACACGCCGCCACAAAGAACAATGATCTTCGGCGCGGCCAGCGCGATATGACGTTCGATGAAAGGAAGCGAGATGTCTATTTCTGCCGGGCTGGGCGTCCGATTGCCGGGCGGACGCCAGTTCAGGATGTTCGATATATAAAAGGACTTGGCCGGATCTTCCGCCGTTCTGTCGAGGCCAATGGCGCGGAACATCTTATCAAGCAGCATGCCCGAAACGCCGACGAAAGGTTTGCCCATGCGGTCTTCATCCGCCCCCGGCGCTTCCCCGATCAGCATGATGGGGGATTTCGGATTGCCGTCGGCAAAGACCATGTTGGTCGCGGTTTTGCGGATGGCCAGCGCATCGAACCCGGCGATGGCGGCGGCGAGTTCTTCCAGCGTGTTGCAGGATTGCGCAAGTTTCGCGGCGTCCACCCGCGCCTGCGCCGTGCCGGGGAGATCGTTGGCAGGTTCCGGGCTGACGCTTCGCGGCGGCGCAGCATTTTGAATTGCGGGGGCGGCAGAAGGGCGGAGCACTTCCACGACCGCCTTCGTCCGGTCGTTCGGCGTATCCAGAATCGCTTCGTCCGCACCGGCATCT
>CAUJHN010000106.1 GCA_963204825.1 Pseudomonadota bacterium | reverse complement strand
AGAGCTGAAAGAAGAGCTGCGCCAGCGTGAAGAACGCGCCCGCCAGGCCAAACAAAAAGTGCTGGAAGACCGCATGAAACGCATGCAGGGCCAGAATGAAAACACGCAAATGCCGCAGCAGCAGGCCCAGACCACGACCTTCCAGGGATTGTGGAACAAAATCCGCGGCGGCAAAGCGGCGTAAGCCAACCAACCAATTCAAAAAGGCCGGGTATGCCCCGGCCTTTTTCTTTTGCGCAACCATATGATAAGCTGAACGCTATGAAGCTTCTAACCCTCATCCTTTGCTTTTTAATGCTCTCTTCCCCCGCTTTTGCGCAGGATATGGCGGAAGAACAGGACAGCTTCACCTTCACGATGGATGACGGGATCATGACCCAGGAAGAGATGGAAAAAGAGGCGCAGTACGCCTTCAGACTTTGCGACACCAATATCTATCAGAGGGCCTATTTTGATTGCCAGTGCGTGGCGGGTGCCTATCTTCTGGAACGGGAGAAGGCTGGCCCTATGAAACTGCAATCGGCCATCTTCGATGACATCATGCGCAAAGGCACAGCGCGCTGCGCCAACACCGAACAGATCGCGGGGGATTCCTACACGTCCTGCATGGCGCATGTGAACACGTACCGCGAACTCTCGCCGGACAAGGAAGGCTATTGCACCTGCGTCGCCAATAAAACAGCGAATGACTTCACCAAATATCCGCGCCTCGACATAGGCTATATCGAAAATATCCGTCTGAATTCCATGGTCTGGTGCGACAACCCGCAGAACCGCCCGCAAAAGGCGGCCTCGAAGACGCGCTAGAACGTTGCGCTGACAATCGTTTTTGCAGACGATAAAACCGACGCCGCATGCGCGCTCGCCTGTGGCAAATAGATTTCCGCATAGAATCGCGATGTTATGATCTTTTTCTGAAGGAACGCATGATCGCCCCCTTCCAGAAGCATCGCCTGGGCTGCGAGCGCGGAACGCGCCATCATCATGCCCGCCGCGGCGCCCGACAACGCCCTCAAAAATGGAACGCTCACCGCCGCCGCATAATCCATGTCTTCTTTCGAAAGTTCGCCAAGCTTCGCGGCCGCTTTCGAGACGTCCGCGTGGGCCGTCGATAAATTATGAGAAATCACTTCAAAATCGTCGCCCTTCGCATTCTTCAGCGCGGCAATCACATCGTCGAATTCCTTCAAGTATGACTTTAACGCGACCCCGCCGTCCCGCAATATTTTTCTGAACACCAGATCGGCGGATTGAATGCCGTTCGTGCCCTCATAGATCGGCAAGATGCGCGCATCGCGGTAAAACTGCGCGGCCCCCGTCTCTTCGATAAATCCCATCCCGCCGTGAATCTGCACGCCCGTCGATGCCACATCGCACGCCATGTCCGTGCACCACGCTTTCACCAGCGGGGTCATCAAATCAACCTTTGCCTGCGCGGACGCATCGCCCTGCTTTGCCAGATCCAGATGCAGGGCCGCCTCGTATGTCAGCGCCCGCCCCGCTTCCACCTGCGCCGCCATGGATAACAACATGCGCTTGATGTCCGCATGCTCCGCAATCGGCCCGCCTTTTTTATTCAGGGGCACGCCCTGCACGCGTTCCTTCGCATATTCCAGCGCCTTCTGATACGCCGCTTCCGCAATCGCGACGCCCTGCAATCCAACGGACAGGCGCGCATTGTTCATCATCGTGAACATATATTTCAGGCCTTCGTTGGCCGCGCCGACCAGATACCCGACCGCGCCACCCTTGTCGCCAAACTGCATGGTGCAGGTGGGCGATCCATGGATGCCGAGTTTATGTTCTATCCCAGTGCATTGAACATCGTTGCGCGCACCGTCCTTTAAAAACTTCGGCACGATGAACAGCGAAATCCCCTTCACGCCCTCCGGCGCATCGGGCAGCCGCGCCAGCACAAGATGGATGATGTTCCCCGTAAAATCATGCTCGCCATAGGTGATGAAAATCTTCTGCCCGAAAATCCGGTACGTTCCATCGCCTGCGGGTTTTGCGCTCGTGCGCACGGCGGCAAGATCGGACCCTGCCTGCGGCTCCGTCAAATTCATCGTGCCGGTCCATTCGCCGGAAATCATCTTCTCCAGATATTCGGCCTTCAGCTCCCCGGATGCATGCGCTTCAATCGCCTCCACGGCCCCCTGGTTCAAAAGCGGGCACAACCCGAACGCCATGTTCGCGCCCTGCCACATCTCCTGCACCGCAAACGCGACCAGCCACGGCAACCCCTGCCCGCCATGCTCCGGGGCGAAGACGACGGAGTTCCAGCCGCCTTCGCAATATTGCCTATATGCCTCCTTAAAACCGGGCGATGTCGTGACGACCCCATCCTTCCACACCGCGCCCTTTTTATCGGCGGCGTGGTTGAGGGGGGCCAGCACATCCGCCGCCAGCTGCGACGCCGGCTCCAGAATGCTCTGCACCGCATCGCCGTCCAGCTTCCCCAGCGCCTCATGCTCCGGCAACCTCTCAAGCCCCACCACGGAGCGCAGAACGAACATCATGTCTTGAATGGGCGGCGTATAGGGCATGGAAGGGTCCTTACAGAGGGAATCAAACTTTCCAAAGTATAAGCCGTACCCCTTTCCCTGTCATCCTGAGGGCAAAGCCCGAAGGATCTCATTATGCCGTTCCATGAGGTTCTTCGCTTCGCTCAGAATGACAGGAAAGACCGGGTGGAACTGGCACGCATCTTGAAACTCTCCTTTTGGTACAAAGCCGCAGGACAGAGTTGAAAAGAGCTAAAAAATGACACAAAATGCCATATATAACAAAGCGTTAAACGCCTATAACGTACCCAAGGACGTCTACAAGGCCATCAAGAACGCGGCCGAAAAGACCGGGGTCAATTTTTCCTACCTGATGGAAAAGGCTGCCGTGGAGAGCTCCTTCGACACGAACGCCAAGGCGAAAACCAGCTCCGCCACGGGCCTGTATCAGTTCATTGAAAGCACGTGGCTAAAGATGGTCAATGACCATGGCGATAAATACGGCCTCGAAAAATACGCCGATAAAATTGACGACAACGGCAATGTCAGTGACCGCAAGGCGCGCCGCGAAATTTTAAACCTGCGCAAGGACCCAGAAATCTCTTCCCTTATGGCCGCCGAATTCGACGCGCAGAATTACGCGCAACTGAAACAAAATGTCGGCGGGGAGATAGGCTCGACAGAGCTATATCTGGCGCACTTTCTGGGCGCTGGCGGCGCATCCGGCTTTCTCAACGCCATGAAGAAAAGCCCCGATATGGCCGCCGCCGACATCTTCCCGCGCGAAGCCCGCTCCAACCGCTCCGTCTTCTACGACCAAAAATCCGGCCAGCCCCGTTCGCTGAACCAGATCTACGCGCTGTTCGATGCAAAATTTAAGGGCAACGATGCAGGCTCGAAGAATTTCGCCGCGCCACAGACCATGCTGGCGCAAACGAACAGCAATTCCGCGCCCGCCCCCCAAAAAGCCCCCATTATGGTCGATGAAGACCCTCTGGCCCGCCTGGCCAGCCTGATGGATCCAGGCAAAAAGGCGGATTCCTTGCTTCGAATCGCCTCTGCGGAACCGCAGGACAAGTGGCAGATCTTCCCGCCGTCCCTTTACGGCAACCTGTCCTTAAGCCCGGCGCAAATGATGTTGCTGACGGACTTCAACGCTTAAGCCCTGATTCACCTTGATATTCCGCCCCGCCCGTTTTCGGCCCCGGGGCGGATACTGTATTTCAAGAAAAGATATTCTATATCTAACTAAAGATATACAATATTCATGAAAAACGAACTATAGATTACTGAATTGTTTTCAATGAATACTAATAATAAATATAGATTTTACTTCTATAGTTGAAATTTGACAAAACTGTACGTTTTCTTGTTGACATTAACCTCCTTTTAACTTACATTGAAAATAACAAAGCGGGATATAACCCGTAATTAAATAAGAAACCAGGGATGTTCTTATGGTAAGAAATGCGTTCTTCCAGAACGCTGGAAGACCACCGGCGAATGGAACGGAGGTTTCAAGAGCTGGGAGACAAAAACTGAAAGTAACGTGGTCCTGGTTGACGCAAATGGCGCAACGCTACCCACATCTTGCAAAAACCCTAGCCCTCGGGTAGATGCGAGCCTGCTTTCAAAGGACAACACCGCTAGTCCCCCTCAGCTATCGGTGTTGTTTTGTGGAAGTAAAAAATCGTCCCTCTTTACGGCGATTCCTTTTGAAATAAATTCACGGTAGGATTTATTTCGAAAGGAATTTTTTTATGCCCTCTTTCTGTCGCCCCGCTCTTTTCGCCGCCGCCCTGCTTATGATCGTCCAGCCCGCCATAGCCCAGCCGGTCGAAAGCGAGCCTCTGTCCGCGCCTTATACGCTGCATCAGGAAACGGATCCGATGGCGACGGGCGCGGCGCCCGCGAATGTGGCGCCGGACATTGAAAAAAATATCAACCGCGGCGAAACCATAATCGCCCCGCCGCCGCCCGGCGTGGATGATTATACGGCCGGCAGCGATGGCGCCGCTCCCGCCGAAACGTCTCCCCCGCAGTCAGAAGAACGGACCATGCAGCCGGCGCAGGACAATGTCGTTCCGTCCTATCCAAACAATCCCGTATCGGGCGTCGCGCCGCAGGACGAAAGCAAATTCGAAAAAATAAAATTCTGCACGCTGAAGGTTTCCTTTGGCGTCATGAACAAGCGCACGGATGTAAAAACGGCCGAAAAAATCAAATCGTACCTTGATGCGAACGCGGACAAAGTCACCTACACCCGCGCCGACAAACCGACCGGGGAATATTCTTACTGCATCGATACGAACGAACACCGCACGCGCGGCAAGATCTATACGGAACTGAAACGGTTAATGCCCGCGAACGGCATGGCCGCCGCCCCCGTTACGCTCGCCGGCAAAGGGTTCGAAACCATCGAAAGCCGTTAACGCCCCTGCGCCGCGCGCCGTAAGCGGTCGTTGATGGCGATGCCAAGCCCCTGATCCGGGATATTCATCACGGCAATACCCTTGTTTTCGGGATTGTCCAAATCCCGCAGCATCGAAAACAGATTCGCCGCCGCCTCGTGCAGATCGCCGTTCTCGCTCAAATTCCGAAACTTGGCATCCGGCAACTGATTGGCGAACCCGCCCGTCTTGATCCCCATGAATTTCGTGGACCCGAAGGCGAGCAACGCTTCACCTTCCGCCACATCCAAGGCCTTTAGCCGCACGGGAATGCTCGGCGCGTAATGCTTTAACAGCTGCCCCGGCGATGTGGGCCTGTCATGGCTTCCAAGATCCATCAGAACATCGCCCAGATAAGGCTCAAGATCTTCCGCCGTCACCGCGCCGGGCCGCACGATCACGGGTTCCGCGCCGCTCAAATCCAGCACCGTGGATTCCAATCCCACGCTGCACGCCCCACCCGCCAATATAAACGGCACGCGGTCCCCTAAACTATCCTGCACATGGCGCGGCGTCGTGGCGGAAGGCTCGCCCGATGCATTCGCGCTCGGCGCCGCAATCGGCACACCCGCCTTTTCTATCAGCGATAACGCCACCGGATGGTTCGGCGTGCGGATCGCCACCGTCGGCAGTCCCGCGCTTACCAGATCCGAAACCCCGCCCTCTTCCCGCTTTGGTAAAATCAGCGTCAGCGGCCCCGGCCAAAACGCCTGCATCAAACCTTTCGCGCGCGCGTCAACAACAACAAACTTCTCCGCATCCGCGCGGTGCGCCACATGAATGATGACAGGATTAATCGCCGGCCTGTTCTTCGCCGCAAAAATCCCCGCGACCGCCCGCCCGTCCAGCGCATTCGCGCCCAGCCCGTACACCGTCTCCGTCGGAAACGCGACAAGCCCGCCCTTCCGCACTATCGCTGCGGCTTCTTCAATACTGTCCGGCGTGGCTGTTTTGATGGTCGTCATAGGCGGTAAAAGGCCACCAAGCCTTGAAAAAATCAAGAAAATTCACTTTTTATGCAGAACACCGCCGCTCGCGGGCTTTTTCACGCCCGTCGTCCCCGGAAAACTGAGCGGCAGGCCGAGCAGCGAACGCACCGCGAGATACGCAAAACATTCCGCTTCCGTCGCGTCCCCGTCCCAGCCGAGATCATCCACGCTTTCAACCGCGCCGCCGAGTTTTTCATTCAGCCGCGCCATCAGCGCCTTGTTATGCCGCCCGCCGCCGCATACGTACCATGTGTTTGGGCGCGACGGCATATGTTCCAGGGATTTCACAATCCCTTCCGCCGTAAATTCCAGCAGCGTCGCCGCGCCATCTTCGGTAGACATCGCATCCATCTCTTTCGACACCTGCCCCAGCGCCGCGATATCCCATTGATCGCGGTCGAGCGATTTCGGCGGTTTCCGCGTGAAATAATCATGTCCCATCCACGCCTTCAGCAAATTCTGATTCACGCGTCCCGCGCCAGCACATTTCCCATCTTCATCATACCGCGCGCCCGTGCGTTTGAGCATCCAGTCATCCATCAGCGCATTCCCCGGCCCGCAATCGAACGCGATCAGATCATTCTCGCCCTCGCCGATCCATGTGACATTCGCAACGCCGCCGATATTCAAAATCACAATCGGCAATGCAATCCCGGCGCTTCTTACACGCGCCGCGTGGTACGCAGGCGCGAGTGGCGCACCTTCCCCGCCCTGGCTCACATCATAACTGCGGAAATCATCGACAACATCGATACCGCATTCTTTCGCCATCAACGCGCCATCGCCGATCTGCACCGTCACGCCGTTTTTTGGCGCATGATACACCGTCTGCCCGTGATACCCGATCAGATCAATTTCCTCTGCCGTTCGTCCCGATTTTTTCAGCAGCGCCTTAACCGCCTCGATATGCGCTTTCGTGGAAACCCGCACAGGCTCCAAAAGCCGCGCATCTGCCTTGTCCCTGATCCCATAGGCCGGGCGGATTATATCGCGGACATCCTGCTGATAGGGAATGGTGATAAAATCCAGCGGCTTCACAAACCCCTGCCCGTCCGTCTCAATCAACGCCGCATCCACCCCGTCCAGGGACGTCCCGGACATCAAACCGATTGCGGTATAGACTTTATGCGCTGTCATGGGTATAACCTCATGTTATGAAATACAGATCCGACTTCCTGAATATCCTATCCGAACGCGGCTTCATTCACCAGTGCAGCGATTTCGAAGGGCTCGATAAAAAACTCTCCGAAGGTGTGCAGTCCGCCTATATCGGGTTCGACGCCACGGCCAAATCGCTCCATATCGGCAACCTGACCGGTATCATGATGCTGAAATGGTTCCAGGAAACGGGACACAAGCCTATTACGCTCATGGGCGGCGGCACGTCGAAAGTCGGCGATCCTTCGTTCAAGGACCAGACGCGCAACATGATGACGGATGACATCATCCGCGACAACATGGAAAACATCCGCACCACCTGCTTCACGCAGTTCCTGAACTACGGGAACGGCGCGACCGATGCGATGATGGTCAACAACGACGACTGGCTGTCCAAACTCCATTACCTCGATTTCATTCGTGACGTCGGACGCTACTTCACCGTCAATAAAATGATTTCGTACGACAGCGTCAAAACGCGTCTTGAACGCGAAAGCCCGCTGACCTTCCTCGAATTCAACTACATGATCATGCAGGGTTACGACTTCCTGGAACTCTACCGCCGCCACGGCACCATCCTGCAAATGGGCGGCTCCGACCAGTGGGGCAACATCATCAACGGCGTCGATCTTGGCCACAAGGCCGATCAGGTGCAACTCTACGCGCTCACCGCGCCGCTGCTGCTGAATTCTGCTGGCGAAAAAATGGGTAAAACGGTGAACGGCGCCGTCTGGCTCAACAAAGCCATGCTGTCCGCGTATGATTACTGGCAATATTTCCGCAACGTCGATGACGCGGATGTGGCCAATCTTCTCGCCCGCTTCACCATGCTGCCGATGACCGAGGTCAAACGCCTCGCCGCGCTGCAGGGCTCCGAAATCAACGAAGCCAAAAAAATTCTCGCGCACGAAGCCACAAAACTCTGCCACGGTGAAGCGGCCGCGCTCGATGCCGCCGCCACCGCACAAAAAGTTTTCGAACAGGGCGGCGTCGGTGGTGATCTGCCAAGCATCGATGTGCCGCGCGCGACACTGGAAGCGGGCATCTCCGTGCTCGATCTTTTCGTGCAGGCAGGCCTCGCCGCATCCAAAGGCGAAGCGAAACGCCTCATCGAAGGCGGCGGCGCGAAATGCAACGACGCCACCATCACCGACATCGCGGCAACGGCGTCGGCAAACGATCTCACAAAAGATGGCTATATCAAACTCTCCGCCGGCAAAAAACGCCACGCGCTGGTGAAGGCGGCGTAACCGCTACCATCGTCATCCCGGCGAAGGCCGGGATCCATACGGGCTAGCCGACCTACTTTTGCACCATAGAGCGCACGAAGACCACAGAGGCATCACAGAGAATTAAAAAACTCTGTGTAATCTCTGTGTGCTCTGCGTCTTCTGTGGTTGAAAAAGCGATTTAAATAAATATCCCATGGATCCCGGCCTTCGCCGGGATGACAGTCTTGCAATTAATTCGCGGACTGCGCCTTCGGCGTCGCCGTTCTTGACGGCGCGGGCGCGGGATTGCTCTTTACGCTGTTGACTGGTTTTGGACTGCCGTTCGGGACGGGCGGCGTCCCGTTATTCTTTGACGGCGTCATCGGGTCCTGCGGCGCGGGCGGCTTGTCTTCCGGAATTTTGCTTTCATATCCGCCTTCGAACAATATACGCCGTAAGAATCCGGGCGCCAGAACGGATAAAGGATTCACCATCACTTCCGGTTTGCTGCTCGGCCCTTTCATCGTATAGGTCGCCGCGATCAGACCGCCCGTGCCGCCCAGCAGAATATCACCCACCAGCGGAATTTTCGCGAGGATGGAATTCACTTCCGTCATGGGAATAATCGTCCCCGACACATCGGTGGTTTTCTTGCCGCGGTCGACCACGCCTTCGAACGTCAGGCCGACTGAAGACCCCGATGTTTTTCCATCCTTTATAATCAACAGATTGCCTTCGGGGCGGAATCGCCATTCGTAATTCGCTTCCAGCTTCGAAAACACCAATCCCTGATTGTTCAGCAATTGCCCGACGCCGCTCAAACTCATCAGGCTTAAAAGGCTGGCAAGCGCCGGCGCTTTTACGACGCGGAAATTTTCCATGCGCATCGCCCCGTATAAATTCCCGCGCAAATCGTTGCTCTTCGGTTCGCCGTAAATCAAAAGCGTTCCGCCATGAATGTTTTCATACAGGCCAAAGGCGTAAAGAACGTTCCCCGCATCGTCGGATTCCAGACGGAACGTGCGCTTTCCGGTGTTATCCGGCTTGAACCGGACGAACAGGTTCCCCGTCTTGCCCACGCCGCCGTCCAGTTCTATGCGCGTGATATCGCCGTCCGTATCCATCTCCATATAGACTTTTGCCGAACGAACGGATTGCCCGTTCGCGGCCAGCATCGTGTCTGCGGTCAAAGATATGTTTTTCGCCTGCTGCTTTTCCTTGGGTGAGGACGGCTCAACGCCGATATCCGAACTTTCGCTTTCCTGCAAAAATGGTCCCAGATCAAATACGGGGCCTTTCGCCGTGACCTTCATCACATTGTCTTTGGTAACGTCGAACGTAACGTCCATATTCGTCTTGCCGAGTTTAACCCCCGGGAGGGATCCGCTGGCCAGATCCGCGCTTTTTCCGTTCATGGGCGAAAAACCCAGCTTCGCGCCGGATACGGAAAAATCCTTACTCTTAAGCTCGATGTCCGTCAGATCCTTAAGGACATCGTTTTTCAGGGTCCCCTTCGCCGTAATCGTTCCCGGCATGCCGACGGGTTTTTCAAATTTGAACGGGTCGATGTAAACGCGAATTGGGTTAAGATCGCCCTTCACATCGATGGTCGCGTTGCCATCGCCTTTGTCGGTATAGGTCACGTCTACCGGCATGGTGCCGCTGATATAGTCGTCCAGATTAACGCCGAAATGATTGCGAAGCTCCTGGTCCGCGCC
>CAUJHN010000105.1 GCA_963204825.1 Pseudomonadota bacterium | reverse complement strand
GCCGTATCCTCTTTGACGCAGCTTCCGGGGGTTGGAAAAATCCCGGTCGTGGGCGACCTGCTTAAATCCGATTCTTTCCAACGTAACGAATCCGAACTGGTTGTCCTGATTACGCCTTACCTGGTTCGCCCGTTCGCGCAGAATAACGCCGTGCCAGCCGCGCCGGAACCTGTAAAGACAGGCGCTGTCGATAACCTGGAAGCCGTTCCGCGTTTGAGCATGGACGATCTTGGCGAGATTCCGGAAGAGGAAAAGTCTACGCTGAACGCCAAGGCCGATGCGCCAAAAGGTACAAAAAGGCCTATGGCGCCGCCTACGGGATTGTCACAGGAGCCGATGATGGCGTCAACGCCGCTCGATAAAAAGCCGGCACAGCCGGAGCGGGAGAAGAGTGCGTTATCCCGCGTCTTCGAGAGCAATATCAAGCGCACGTATGAATCCAAAAAAGTGAATGACGTCATGAAAGATATCGGCAGTTTTGGATATATGACGGATTAAATGGAGACGATGATGAAAAAATACACCGGATTTATGATGATGTTTGCGGCCATCGCGCTTTTGAGCGCATGCGGCCGTCAAAGCACGCCATCCATGATGAATACATCCTTGCCGCAGCTTTCCAATGAAACGCGGATGGAGCAAATTCCCGTTGAAAAGGCAAGCCAGGGATACCTGGCCCGCGTCGCGGACAATTATTCGCGTTACGGGGCGGACACTCTGCAATTGTCTTTGGTATATGACCCTGCATCAAAAACATATGATGCGATGAAGGCGTTCAACGATCTGGGCTCCATTAAGTCAAAGCTCGCGATCATGGGCATTCGTAACGTCAAAGGCGATGTGGTCAAGCAGGAAGGCGCAGAGCCGACATTGATGGTTTCTTATGACGCAGTCATGGCGCAGGCCCCAGCCGGTTGCCGAAACATGCCGGGTTTCAACGACGGTCTGACGACCGGACAAATCGGAGATTATAAATTCGGCTGTTCCGTCGATACAATGCTGGCGAAACAAATTTACCGTCCGGCGGATCTGGCAGGCAGCGAAGGGCATGATGCGGGCGACGGACGCAAGGCCACGAACACGGTAGAATATTACAGACAGGTTACATCCGATGAAGCCGAAGGCGAGCTGAAACGCATGGACCGTTCAGATATCAGCGGACAGTAGATTATTTGTGCCTTTTACCGGCATGGGTAGACAGGGGTAAGTTAGAGTGGGTACGGAGACTTCGATATTATTGCCATCGGCCACGGTGGATCTGTTTTTAAGAGACAGAGAAACGGTCGAGGCGGCAAAGGCGTTAACCAGCGACTGGCGTTTTGCCCGCGTTGTCGTGCGCGTCCACGAAGGCAATGTTGAAGACGCAATAAAGCTATACGCGCATGCAGCCTCTCCGGAAATCATCATGATCGAAACCGATACGACCGATCAGGGTTTTATCGGAAGGCTGGGAGAACTTTCGGGACATTGTTCGGAACACACGAGCGCCATTGTCATCGGCCCCGTCAATGACGTCAATCTTTACCGCAGTTTAACCGCGATGGGAGTCAGTGACTATCTCGTCCGCCCTGTGCCTATAGAGACTTTGAGCGAGGTTATCGCGCAGAGCCTGATCGAAAAGCTGGGAACGACTGGCAGCCGTCTGATTGCCATGGTGGGAGCAAAGGGGGGCGTGGGCGTATCCGCGCTGGCCCAGGTTCTGGCGTGGGGGACGTCTGATACGCTTTTGCAAAAGACGCTGCTGCTGGATGCCGCCGGCGCATGGTCTTCCTTGTGTGTTGGCATAGGTTTTGAACCTGTCGCATCAACGGCCGAGGCAATAAAGGCGGTGGTGGCAAAAGATGCCGATTCCCTAAGACGCATGCTTTATCAGGCCAATGACAGGCTGACGGTCCTGGCAACCGGAACGGAGTCTATGCTGGATGTGCCTTCGCAAATCGGCCAGTTTGAAGAAATTTTAAATACGGTTATGGCGAGCTATCCCATTGTGATTGTGGATTTATCATCTGCCGGACCATTGTTGAAGAAAACGGTTTTAACAAGGGCGCATGAGACGATGGTGGTGACAACGCCGACGCTGGCATCGCTCCGCACGGCGCGCGCCTTGATGCTTGAAATAAAGAATCTGCACGGTGGCGATTCCGCCGATATAGACCTTATCGTGAATATGGCGGGGATTTCGCCGGGTAAGGAAGTGTCCAAAGCAGATATCAAAGAAGCCCTTAGCTGCGAGCCAGGGGCTATTATTCCTTTCGATCCTAAACTGTTCATAGGCGCGGAAAACGAAGGCCGCAAGATCAGCAGCGAGAAGAGTGGCGTGGACGTCGTTCAAAAGCTGTTGCCGCTGGTTAAAAAGATCGTCGTAAAAGAGGTTCCTTCGGACGCGGCAAACGATAAGAAATCCGGATCCATTCTGGACCGGTTCAAAAAGAAATAAGAGTGGGGAAAGGAGGTCTGTAACATGTTCGGTAAAAAGCAAGGCGGATCTCTTCCCGAAACCCCGCAGGCTGCGCCAGCGGTCGTGAAGCCGGCTGTCGTTGTAGAAGATACTGCGGCCCAGCCCACCGACGAAACAAAAGCGGAAGAAAAAAAGACCGTTAAACCCATGAGCGAGGGGACGCTCGAGGTGCATCACGAGGTCGTAGAGGAAGTCACCGCTGCGCAGAATATGGATTCTGTCAGATTGCAGCGCGCACGAAACCGCATCTGGCTGGACCTTCGCGACGGGATAGATTTAAAAGCGCTCGCCCGCATGAAGGCAGAAGAGGCAAAAAACGAAGTTCAATCCGCCGTTGAAGAAATTGCAAGATTCCGCAATCTGGACGTCACGCCGGCTGAATTGACGGCGATAGCCAAGGAATGCACGAACGATATGCTGGGCTTCGGGCCTTTGGAAGAGCTGCTCGAGCGGGACGACATCGCCGATATCATGATCAATGGACCGGACACGACTTACATAGAGGTGAAGGGGAAGATTGAAAAATCGAAGATCAAGTTTCGCGACAACCAGCATTTGACGACCATCGCGCAGAGAATTGTGGGCGCCATCGGACGCCGCGTCGATGAATCTTCGCCGATCTGCGATGCGCGTCTTCCGGACGGATCGCGTGTAAACGTCATCATTCCGCCGCTGGCCGTGGACGGCGCGTGCATGACCATTCGTAAATTCAAGAAAGACAAGCTTACGCTCGATAAGCTTTTGGAGTTTGGCGCGATGACGCCGTCCGCCGCAAAACTAATCATGGCCATTGGCCGTTGCCGGGTAAACGTTCTTGTGTCCGGCGGTACGGGATCGGGTAAAACAACGATGTTGAACTGCGTTACCCGTTATATCGAACCGGGTGAGCGTATCATCACATGCGAAGACGCGTGTGAATTGCAGTTACAGCAGCCACACGTTGTTCGGCTTGAAACGCGCCCCGCCAACCTTGAAGGCGTCGGGGAAATAACGATGCGTGATCTTGTCAAAAACTGTTTGCGTATGCGTCCTGAGCGTATCATCGTTGGGGAGGTTCGCGGCCCCGAAGCGTTCGACCTTTTGCAGGCCATGAATACGGGGCATGATGGATCTATGGGAACCGTGCACGCCAACAATCCGCGCGAGGCCATTACGCGTATGGAAAACATGATTGCGATGGGTGGATTGAATCTGCCCCAGGCGGCGGTGCGTGAGCAGATAGCCGCTGCGGTCAATGTCATTATCCAGGTGCAGCGTCTTCGCGATGGTTCCAGAAAGGTTACGCATATTTCAGAAATTACAGGCATGGAGGGCGATGTAGTCACCATGCAGGATCTGTTTAAGCTGGAATTCCTTGGGGAAGATGCCAACGGAAAACTTATTACACAATTGAAATCATCGGGTATGCGCCCCAAATTCTGGGACAAGGCGCGCCAGTTCAGCGTTGAGAAACTGGTTCTTGACGCAATGGAAGAGGCGTATGGATAAGACCACTTTAATTACGATCGTATCCCTTTTGCTCGTGCTGGTCGTGACCGGCATGATTGCGTTTGTGGTGTCCAGTTCAAAAGGGACGCAAAAGAAAAGAATGATGTCCGTTATTCGCGGCGGGCACGTCGAAGATCATGGAAAAAGAGATAACCAGAAAGATATGCGGCGAGAAGCTTTGGCAAAGAAGCTGAAGGAAAATGCCGATCCTGAAAAAGAAGACCAGAAAAGAACGATGGCAACCAGGTTGATGCAGGCCGGGCTTTCTATTTCCGTCAAGCAGTTCTGGATTTACTCGGTCGTTTTCGCGGTGGCTATGACGACGGCGGTTTTTTTGGCTGGGAAGGGGCCGCTTTTAATTTTTCTTACAGCGATCATTTCGCTTTTGGGGATTCCGCGCTATATCGTCCGGCGCTTGACTTTGCGGCGTCAGAAAAAGTTTTTATCCGAACTTGCGGATGCTCTTGAAGCCATGACGCGCCTGCTTCGTGCCGGTATGCCGGTCAGCGAAGCCATTAAAATGGTGGCGAGGGAATTCACCGGGCCAATCGGCGAGGAAATGGGGCGTATTTTCGATCAGCAGAAAATCGGCGTCGCACTGCCAGAAGCCGTGCAGGAGTGCGCCCGCCGCATGCCCCTCCCGGAGGTGCAGATGTTTGCAACCGCCGTTACCATTCAGGCGCAGACAGGATCAAGTCTTTCTGAAATTCTTGAAGGTCTTGCAAAAGTCATTCGCGCGCGATTCCGCCTGCGCAGAAAAGTGCAAGCCTTATCATCTGAAGCGAAATCTTCGGCGATGATCATCGGCGCTCTGCCCGTATTCGTCGCAACGGCGATGTATTTTATTAATCCATCGTACATCGGTCTTTTGTTTTGGCACCCCACCGGAAAATGGCTGCTGGGTTTTGCGATTTTCTGGATGTGCTGCGGTGTTTTGACGATGAAACAGATGATTAACTTTAAGGTGTAAGCGATCATGTTTGAATTAACATCCGACACGGTTATCGTTTTTATCAGCGCCATTTTCGCAGCGATATCTTTTGCGGCGTTCGCATTTCCTTTTTTACAACGGGGGGATCAGAAGGAGCGCTACAAAAGCGTTATTGAGAAAAAGCGCAAAGCGTTGTTTGAGGCAAGCAAGGAAGAGTTGAACAATCGCGGCGCTGTTAACGTCTCCGCGAAGGATTCCATGGCATCCTTCTTCAAGATGCAGAGGCTTGCGGGGGACTACGGTGAAAAAGTGAGGGTTATGCTGCTTCAGGCAGGAAACCGCGACCCGAAAGCGCCGATGAAATATATAATGACGCAGATACTGCTGCCGATTTTCCTGGTCGGTTTTGCTATGATTATTATTTCTGCGTCACACAAGGAAATAGCGCCCGCGGTAACGATTTTAATTCTTGGTTTTGCAGCCGTCATGGGTTTTTTTCTGCCGCGCATTCTTGTCAAGAACACCGCGATCAAGCGGATCGAAGATCTTAGCCTGCAGTTCCCGGACGCACTCGATATGATGCTGATCTGCGTGCAGGGCGGTATCGGCCTTGAGCAGACGGTCGATCGCGTGGCGATGGAGATTGCCGAACATTCGCCGACACTTGCCCAGGAACTGGGTATCCTAAGCGCTGAAATGGCGATGCTCAGCGACCGCCGCGGCGCTTTGAGCGAATTCGGGAAGCGTGTCGGCGGGCATGGAAAATCTTTCGCAACCGCGCTGATACAGGCAGAACAATACGGTACATCGGTTTCGCAGGCCTTGCGCGTTCTGGCCGATGAATTGCGGGATATACGCATGGCGAACGCAGAGCAGAAGGCCGCCGCCTTGCCGCCGAAACTGACCGTTCCGATGATCCTGTTCTTCCTTCCGGCCCTGTTTATCGTGATTCTGGGGCCGTCCGGGATTCGAATGGCGGAGACGTTCTAATCAATTGCCGCTGTTAAAGTTCTGCTTGCTGCCGCGAATGTTCGTGCGGCTTGCTGCCGGTTCGACTTTTTCCGGCGCTACAGTTGCCTTTTGAGCCGTGTCTTTGGCGGGTTCGGCTTTGACCGGCGCTACTTCTTTGGCGGGAAGCTGCTTATTGGCGACGTCATCTTTTTTTGCCGCCGCTTTTTCTTTTGCAGGGGCTTTTGCCGCGGCAGCTTTAGGGGCCGGCGCCGGCTTTGCAGCGGCTGCTTTTTTCTCTTCTTCCTGCTTTACAAGGAAATCATCCGCATCTTCTTTCAGCGTCGTGATGATGCGCATATTGCGTTCAAGTTCAGTGCGGCCAGGGGAGAGTTCCTGCGCCTTTTTCAGCATGTCGATCGCCTGATCCAGTTTGTTTTGCGAGGCAAGGTTCAGGGCCAGGTTGTTCATGATAGGGGCCGGATCGCCTTTCCATTGGTCGATCCCTCTGCGGAAAGCGACTTCTGCCTGTTCATGATAGTTTTGTGCATCCAACGCCGTGCCGAGGGCGAGGTAGGGACGCCCCTGATCCGGCGCCAGTTCAACGGCTCTGCGGGACGTCAGTTCGGATTCTTTATATTGCCCAAGGGACAATTGCACCATGGCAAGTTCCGTCACGGCATCCGGGTAAGCGTTTTTGCCTTCGGTAAAGGGATAGATGACCTGGCGCGCCTTATTCAGTTGTTCATCTTCACGCAAGGCCTGCGCGAAGCTGGTGGCAACGGCGGGATCATCCTGGTTACGATTATAAATCTGTTCGAGCAGGGCAAGCGTTTCAACTTTATTGCCGCTGGCTTTCGCTTCTTTTGCGGCGCGTTGCAAGATTGCGTCGACGCGGCTGGCTTCGGACTGATTGCTGACATTCCTGTTCGTCGTGGCGCAAGCGCCCAGGGACAGAACGGCTAGGGAGGCGGAGGCGAGAATGATTCCACGCATAATCGATGTCATGACTTTAACTATATCCTGAAATTGGGTTTATCACTGGGGCGATGTGGTTGGAACGGACGCTGAGGCCCCCGCATCTTCACCACCGCCTGTACCTACTTCATGGCACATATCGGGGCAAAAATAAACACTTGTCGGCTGGCACGGCGTGCCTTGCGGGACGTTATTGCAGCTGCGGCGGACGCGGACATAGTTCTTTTTCGGGCTGCCCACCACGACATGGCGCTGCATTATGACTTTTCCTTCGCGATCCAGGATCGTGAAATAGGTGGCTCCGTTGCTGCGCGGGATTACTACAGCAAGCTTCGGAGAGTCCAAAAGTACGCTTATATGCTCAGGATTTCCGATAATCACGGAAGCGGCTTCGCGGTCCAGCGGCACCAGTTCCGATTTATCGGGTGTTACGCGCAGAACAGGGTGCGTTTCCCCTTCCATCCCAGCGGCATTAGGCGCGGCCGCAGCAGCATCCGGAGAAGCGGCGGGCATAAGATCAGGTTTTGTGGGCACTGGTGCGGGGTCTTTCGCATAAGCGGGGGCGCCAAACAGCATTGTTGTCAGTATGATGGCGGAAAGAAAAGATGTTCTGTGCGTCATGGTAAGGCCTTGCGGAATATAGATGATAGAAATGATGGATGGAGCTTTTGGTCGTGTGAATAGTATAGCGTTTTTCACCCCGCGCGTCCCGTTTTTTCTGTGCAAATTTTCGTAAAATTAAAGAAGGAGCCGTTAGTTTTTAAGCATTTCCTCAATTTCTGAAGTCAGGGCGCCAAGATGGAAAGGTTTGGAGACAATCCGCATATGGCCCTGCGCGCCTTCGGCTTTTCCAAGAGCCATGGCGGCGAAGCCCGTGATAAACATGACTTTCAGCGCGGGGAAAAGAGCACCGGCGCGGGAAGACAGTTCAATCCCATCTATTCCAGGCATCACGATATCGGTCAGTAAAAGTTGAAAGGTGCCGCCTTTTTCTTCCAGAACGGTAAGCGCCTCCAGGCCATCGGCGCAGGCCGTGATGGAATGTCCGGCCTTTTGCAGGGCAGAGGTCAGGAAGCGGCGCGTCGATGCATCGTCTTCAGCAAGAAGAATGTTTGCCATAACTTTTGTGTCCTGAAGTTTTCACTATCCTTATAGTAAGGCGCGCTATGGGACGTTCACAAGCAATATCGCGGTGCATCAAAAATGACGCTTGATTTTTGAGGGCAGACATAAGAGCGTATCGCTTTCTTGATCAAGGGGATGAATTATGACGGCAGCTGCCAGTCTAATTGCGGATATTGGCGCCACCAATGCGCGCTTTGCCATGGCCGACGATAAAGGGGTTTATGATCAAAAAGTTCTGCAATGCGCGGAATATCCGACCATCGTCGATGCTGTGAAAACCTATCTGGACGCTTTAAAAGGGCAGTCGCCAAAGCGCGCCGCCTTTGCCGTCGCCGGGCCTGTCGTCGGCGATGAATTTCAGATGACCAACCATCACTGGAAATTTTCCATTCGCGAAACGCAAAATACCCTTGGGCTTAATTCATTCGAGCTCATGAACGATTTCAAGGCAATTGCGATGGGCGTTCCCCATTTGAAGGCCGAAGATATAAAGCATGTCGGCGGCAACAAAGCGGGTGAGCCTCAAGGAACCATCGGCATTGTCGGTCCCGGTACGGGGCTTGGCGTTGCAAGCCTGTTTTGGGATGGAGCGAAATATCGCCCCAACCCAGGCGAAGGCGGGCACATCACCATGCCGGCAAAAACGCAACGTGAGTTCGATATATTTCGGACATTGCGTTACAAATATCACCACATATCGGCGGAGCGGGTTTGTTCAGGCAAGGGGCTGGTAAATATTTATAACGCCATTCGCATTCTGGACGGCCGGGAAGATTTGCCCGAACGCACGCCGGAACAGATCGCGGAATGCGCCCTGAATAAGAGTTGTAGCGTGTGTGAGGAATCTCTCGACAAGATGATGTCCTTCCTTGGAACAGTTGCGGGGGATTTGGCCGTGACGCTTGGCGCTTCGGGGGGGATTTATATCGCTGGCGGCATTCCGATGAAGCTCGGCGAATATTTCTTCAATTCGCGCTTTAGAAAAGAATTTGAAGCCAAAGGGCGATATGAGTCTTATCTAAAGCCCATACCGACGTTCCTGATTACGCATCCGAACATCGCTTTTGTCGGATTGCAGTCCGCCGTTACGGGCGCGTAAGGCGCGCTATCGCCTGGTCATGCATTTTTGAAAGAAGCAGGAGGGCGGCTGCCGCACCGACGCCGGCCCAGAGCATATCTTTTTGCGTGTCCCACATATCGCCCTGTGTGCCGAGGAATTCTTCCGCGCCTTGTCCCAGCATGGCGCCCGCCGCGAATTCCACTATTTCGTATATGGCGCTGATGCCGAGGCATGCGAAGACAATTATGGCGGTGAGCCATTTGCCGGATTTGAGAGGGGATGTGCGGAGCAGGAGTTCGCGGATGGCGATGGCGGGTATAAAACCCTGCGCGAAATGGCCGATCTTGTCGTAGTTGTTGCGGGCGCCGTCGCCAAAATCGAAGAGGGGAACGCGCGCGTAAGTGTAATGCCCGCCGACCATCAATATCACCGCATGCATAAAAACGAGAATATAGAGAAGGTTGGTCAGACGGAAGTTCTTGTAGGTCGCCATTAAGAGTGGATATGCGACAAGGATAGGCGCGATTTCCATCCACCATGTGCCGCGGTCGTAGGGACCGATGCCGGACCATGCAAAAATGAGAAGGGTTAGGAACAGGCAGGAAGCGGGGAGCGTATCTTGTTTTGTCATTCGTCCATCTCCAGAAATTGAACCGCGGCTTTATGCCAGCTGTAATGCGCTCTGACATGGTTTGCGCGTTGTTCAGCGGTCCCGTGCAAAAGCGCGTTTTTCGTGGCGGTTGCAAGATCGTCATGCAAAGCGCCGAGATAATTTTCAGTGACGATATCGATGGGGCCCGTGACGGGATAGGCGGCGATGGGAAGGCCGCAGGCCATGGCTTCGACCAGCACCATGCCGAATGTGTCCGTTTTGGACGGGAAGACGAATACATCGGCGGAGCGGTAGCAATCTGCAAGGTCACGTCCGCTTTTTGTGCCGGTGAAAGTGGCTTGCGGATATTTGTTTCTTAGTATTTCAAAATCCGGTCCGTTTCCGACGACGACTTTATCACCGTCCCATGGCATGGATAAAAAGGCCTCCAGATTTTTTTCAATGGCAATTCTGCCAACATAAAGGGCAACAGGGCGTTTTAGATCTGTGAAAAGATTTTTATCGCCGGTATTGAAAAGCGTGTGGTCTATGCCGCGCGTCATTTGCTTTATGGGGCAGGTGAAGTCCCAGTCTTCCAATGTGCGCTGGAGCGATTTTGTCGCGGCAAAAACGCAAGAGGACGGGGCGTGAAAGCGCCGTACAAACCATATGGCGGCCTTTCGTGCGGATTCTTCCAAAAAGGGCAGGTGTTTTGCCGCGCGCTTTGCGATGTAATCCGGAAAGTGCGAATGGTAGCAGGTTGTGAATTTTTTTTCGTAGCGCATCGCGTATTTGCGGGCCGCCCAGCCGAGCGGGCCTTCGGTCGCGATATGCAGTAGATCCGCATTGTATTCCGCCATCATTTCCCGAAGACGGACGTAGGGAAAGCATGTAAGGCGAATTTCCGAATAACCCGGCATGGGGATTGTATTCGGAAAATCGCCCGGGCCGATAATCCGCACGTCATGGCCCATGGCGGCGAGTTCGGTCAGCAGATATTCATAGGTGCGGACGACGCCGTTGATTTGCGGGTGCCATGCGTCGCTGACGATCAGTATTTTCAATGAAACTCTCCGTGACTTTTGCCTTTGCCGAATTTACTATTGTTTGCCATGACATTCAAAACCTTAAAATGGGTTCTTCTTCTTGTATCTTTGTCCATGCCAGCGCAGGCGCAGGACGAACGCGACTGCGGGGTAACGCCTTCGGAAATCACGTCTATCCGGGAATTGGAAACCGGCGTTCCGAACAAATGGGATGCGATATACGCCGAAGACGGGATGGATGTGTTTACGGATATGGTCGCCCTTGAAAAGAATGAGAAGCTGGCTGTCGGCGCCTTCACGAAGGATACGGAAGACAAGGTTTATCATCCGCTGCTCGTCAAGTTCGATGAAAATATGAAAATTTTATGGGCCGTGCGGGAAGAAACGAAGGAACAAAGAACCATTCAGCGCGTGATCAAAACGAAGGATGGTTTTACGGTTCTGGGCGACATGACGGAATCTGCACGCGGCAACGGCATTTACATCGCATCATATGACGATACCGGAAAGATGAAGGGTAAACCCGTCCCGGTTTATGAAGCGGGCGGGGAGTTGGATGCGAAAAACTTTGTCCAGGCGAGCGATGGCACCGGATATATCATCGCGGCGCAGTTTATAGATTCCAAAGATGCAGAAAAGCAGCGCGGCATTTTGTACAAAATTTCACGCAGTGGAAATGTCGTGTGGAAGCGGTCGTTCGAGCCGGGGCAGAGCACGGTGTTCAACAACATACAGACCGCGCTGGACGGCAGTTATATAGTTGTCGGGCAAATTGTTATGGGCGCATCGAAATCCGGCGCCTGGCTGCTGCGGATCGACAATAATGGTTCGATCAAATGGCAGCGCACCTATCCGCGCGGTCTGGCCGCGAGTTTTCAGGCGGTTGCGCAAACAAAAGAGGGCGATTTTATTTTAACAGGTAAGGCGCGGCCCAATAATTATGACGGTAAGGGGCTGACGGCCTGGGTCATGAAAGTTGACAGCGCGGGCGCGCCGCTGTGGCAGAGATTTTTCAAGGGCGATTATAATTATGAGGCGCCGGACCTAATCGTTTACGAAGACGGGCGGGCCAGCGTTTTGATCAGCGGGCAGGGCATGGATTCCGAACATCGTTCCCACGCGCGGCTTTTAACATTCCTGCCGCAAGGACGCGTGCAGAGCCTCGAAGATTACAGCGAAGGGCAGAATGCCAGCGCGCACCGGCTTGTTTCCGGGTTTGAAGGGGAGCGGGTTATCGTGGGATACGCGCAGACCAGCTTTGGTGAAAAGCAGGAGAGTAATGAGGCTTCCGCCGCGCCGGAATATACGTTCGACGGGTGGCTTCTGGCCGCTGTGCCGCTCGATATTTATACGGATCCCTGCGCCGTTGCGCCGGGAATGAGCCCGATTTTGCCGTGATTTTCTTTACCGTGACAATTCTTTCAAAACCGTGCTAGAACCCCGCGCATGAGCGATGCGGGCGACGATGGCGATGTAACGGTTCTGACGGTAGAAAACGCCGGGCGGATGGATAAGGTTCTGGCCGACCTCGTGCCGGATCTGTCACGATCCCGATTGAAATCATTAATACTGGAAGAGCAGGTTTCGCTGAACGGCGCGGTGTGCAATGACCCATCGCGGAAAGTGAATGCGGGGGATGAGATATCCTTATCGATACCAGAAGCGGTTGACGCGTTGCCGCAGCCTGAAAACATCCCGCTCGATATCGTTTATGAAGACGACGATCTTCTGGTCATCAACAAGGCCGTGGGCATGGTCGTGCATCCGGGGGCCGGGAATCCGAACGGAACGCTTGTTTCGGCGCTGCTCTATCATTGCGGGGATACGCTTTCCGGCATCGGCGGGGTGAAGCGGCCGGGCATCGTGCACCGGCTGGATAAAGACACATCGGGATTGATGGTGGTTGCCAAGAATGACCGCGCGCATACGGGGCTGTCAGAACAACTGGTCGATCGTTCCCTGCACAGGGTTTATACGGCGCTGGTTTGGAAAGTGCCGACGCCGATCAAGGGGCGTGTCAATGTGCCGATCGGGCGCAGCCTGCAGAACCGCTTGAAAATGTCTGTCCGCTCGCACGCGTCGGGGCGAGAGGCGGTGACGCGGTATTTAAGATTAGAGGTGTTCCGGGATGTGGCCTCTCTGGTGTCCTGCCAGCTGGAGACGGGGCGGACCCACCAGATCCGGGTCCATATGCAGCATATGGGGCATCCGCTGCTGGGCGACCCGCTATACGGCCTTCCCGCCCAGGAGCAGCGGTCGCTCATGAACAGGGGCGGATATGACGAGGAGGCCAGGGAGGCTGTTCTGTCCTTCCCAAGGCAGGCTCTCCATGCGGGGGAAATCGCCTTCCTTCATCCTGTGACAGGGGAGGAAATGGCCTTTGAAGCGCCAATGCCGGAGGATTTCGAGGCCCTGCTAGCATTGATAGCTGATGAATAAAATATATAATAAAATCAATTAGTTATTATTATTTATCTGAGTAAATTTGCGCATTACATACAATTTTACATAAAATAGAATTATAGATTGATGCCATAGCGCACGCGGGGAATTTTAGGGCTAAGCGGACGAGGAATTTAAGTAGTAACACTCCACACACACGAGTTTTTGACTGATCTGGTACCCATGAAAACTGCAACCGCCCTTCGGGGCGGTTTTTTTCATCCGGGCTTTTGCGCTAGAACCATACGCATTCTGGAGATATGCCATTTTGCGCCAAGCGTGTTTAAGGGCGTTACAATGAAGCCTGTAATGCATTCTGAACCACGTGGAACAAGGCCTGCTCCTCTTAAGCATGCATCCACGTAAGCGGGGGCGTGTTCTACATAAACGTCATGCGGGTATCCCAGAACATTGGTGATTTTTTCCCTTCCGTCGTTCCGCCCGTGCGTAAAAAGCAGATATCCCCGGGGTTTGATTAGCCGGGCAAATTCCTGCATCACGTCAGGCGTTATTCTTATGTGGTCGAAAACGCCGGCGGAGGCGACCAGATTGAATTGCCGTGGTTCCAGCCTGTGCGTGAATGTACCGGTGTTTGCATCAAATCCCCCCTCAATGAATGTATGACCGCTGCGTTCCAGAGACACTCTTAATTTGTCCGACATGAAGCTGGATGGTTCCATCGCCGTCAGCCGCATTCTTTTTCCCAAGGTGGGCAATTTCCTTGTCAATCTTCCGGTGCCGGCCCCAAAGTCCATGACATGGGAATCAGCTGGCAGGGCGTTTATGGGGGCGTATTCACGAAAAAATCTTACCAATCTGCGGGGCACACGGGCATACCCTGTGGCCATGGTGAATGCGTCATAAAAGTTTGAGCTTATATTATATGTATCCATAACTTGTCTCTGCCCTTGATCTGCGTACTCGCAATGGGGTAGAAGTATGTAGTTTTATAAGTTATGTCAAATATTTTGTGCGGGGAAATTTATTAAACGGGCGGGGCAGGCAAAAAACATTGATCTCCGTGGCTTAACCTCTTAACAATCCTCGCTAATAACAAATAACAAGAGGCGCGCATGATTTTTACGGATTTGGCCAAGGGTGTTCTGGAACAAAACACATCGTTCGATAACCACGAGACGGTGCGCCGCGTTCTGATGGGGCCGAATGAGGACGTGGTCGGCTTGGTCGCCGTGCATAATTCCAACCTCGGGCCTGCCCTTGGCGGTTGCCGGTTCTATCCCTATACGGATGAAGGCCTTGCGCTGACCGATGTTCTGCGCCTGTCGCGCGGCATGACGTATAAAAACGCGATGGCAGGGTTACCGCTCGGCGGAGGGAAGGCCGTTATCATCGGCAATCCGAAAAGGGATAAAAACGAAGCTTTGATGGAAGACATGGGCGAAGCGGTTGAAAGCTTCGACGGCAAGTATGTCACGGCGGAAGATTCCGGTACGGGCGAAGAAGACATGGTCGCCATGGCGAAGAAGACGGAACATGTGACGGGATTGCCGCCGGAATTCCTGCGCGGAAAAGATTTTGGAGAGCTTGGCGGGAATCCATCGCCGCTCACGGCGCTTGGCTGCTATCGCGGCATTCGCGCGGCCGTGCATCACCGGTTTGGCGGCGACGCGCTGATGGGATTGAAAGTCGCGGTGCAGGGGATTGGCGCCGTCGGGCTGGAGCTTTGCAAACTGTTGCGTCAGGACGGGGTGGAAATTTTCATCACCGATGTCGATGAAACGCGGTTGAAAGCCGCGAAGGAAGAAATGGGCGGCGGGCATATCGTGGCGCCCGATGAAATTTATGAAGTGGAAGCCGAAGTGTTCGCCCCATGCGCGATGGGTGGCATTTTGAATGATGAAACGATTCCAAAACTGAAGGCGCATATCGTTGCCGGCGCTGCGAACAATCAGCTGCTGAAAAGTCATCATGATATTCAGTTGATGGACCGCAATATTTTGTATGTTCCCGATTACGTGATCAACGCCGGCGGCGTGATCTGTGTCGGATATGAATATTTCAGGAAGAGCGGTCATAACCCGCTGGACTTCGATATCTCCCGTGAAAGCATGGTGGCGCACGTGGAACGCATCGGCCAGAATGTCACGGATGTTCTGGGTTATGCTACGGCGCATCACCTTGGCACGGGCGAAGCGGCGGACAGGCTCGCCGAAGAAAAATTCATGGGTGGAAGGCCGCTCGAAGTTGGGCAGATGCCCCCAGGTTTCGGCGGAAAAACGCTGGTGCAGTGATCCGCTTTCACCGGATAACTGGCTGATTAATCTGTAACGCTTTGCCAGTTTCGTCCCAAATGGCGATAGGACATCGGTTCCGTCACATCGTACAGGGATACGGGCTTATTCAGAACCTGTCCATCGTCGCGGCCTATCGGCGCGATGTTTACGCGGGCGGCGCTGCCTTCGGGAATGAATTTCAGATTGCCGAGCGGCAAGGATATCTGAAACCCGCCATAAACATTTCTATCGCTGTTGAACACGTCCTTGTCGTTGCTGTTGGTGGCGGTGATAAATCCTTTTACCTTCAGGCCGGAATCGAATTGTCTTTCCGCGCCCGCAGACACGCCGTTATCTCCGCCTAAAAAACGTCCGACTTTTGCAAAGGCGGTGATGTCCGTATCCGGGATATCGTAATAGAGATTTAAATGGCCCGTTAACGCAGGGTCATTGTAGAAGTCCAGGGCAAGGGGGCTTAAACCATCGCGTTTATACGCGCTCCACGCTTCCGCGCCGATAGCGAAGGGAGAATCGAAGGGGCGATAGAGGATTTCACCGCCGTATCCCGCATACATTTCTTCAAGGTAGCCAGCCGTCAACGCGACATGCACATCAGGGCGCACCGTGTGCATCCACGATAAAAAGGCGCGGTCGAGGTTGATACGATTCATGGTGAACAAATCCGCATCCCCGCGCACGGTGTTTGTATTAAGTTCTTTGAATTTGAAGAGGCGATGGAGATTGTCGGCAAGATTAAGGCGCGCGCTGCTGCCTGTCAAAAATCCGTAGTTCCATTCTTTGCGTTCTTCAAAGGCGAGTGCGGCGCGGTAAAGATGCGTCGTTTCTTCTTCTCCGATACTGAAAGACAATTCCGGGAAGAATTTATATTTTCGGGTTTTTGTTTTGGTGGAGATGGAGCGCGTGTCGGTGGAAAATTGCACGTCCTGCCAGATTTCTTCCGGGCTTCCCTGATTCTGCGCGATGGCCTGTTCCAGATCCCGGCGGCTGAAGGTTACGGCTTTGCCGCGAATGCCGCTGGTGACGGGGATAACGGTGATGGTTTCTATTTCCGGGCCTGCGTTGGCGGCGAGATGACGGGCGGCGCGGCCTATCTGCTGTGCGCTCGGGGTGTAGTCATTCATGTGCAGGACGCCGCTGAAGTTTCCGTCCTTCACGCGCGTTTTGCCAAAATAGATATCTTCGGCGGCCGCCATTTCGCGGGGCAGGTTGCGCCATGTGTGATCCGGTCGCTTCGCATCGAATTTGAATGGCTTGCTGTCTTTGTTCGATTTGCCGAACCAGTCGAAAATTTTATCCTGCAGCGATAAGCGCACCATGACTTTATCGCCGCCGACAACGCCCGCGCCAAAACCGAACCAGGGTTTGGGGGAATAGTTTATTCCCGCGCTCCAGGTGGCGGGCGCGTCGAAATCAAAAGAGCGTTGTTCACCGGGATAGCTGTCCGCGCCGAAGTCGGCTTTTAAGGACAGGCCCTTGATGGGGGTGAAATATTCGACGCCGCCGAAAAAACCCATATCTTTCCCTGTGAACCAGTCGCGCGGACCTGCGGCGTTTTCATCGTTGTAATCCCGGTCTTTGTCGAAGTGGGAAGATATGCGGGCGAGGGGGTTGGGAATGTGGCCCGCGCTGCCCATGCGTCCCCAGGCGAAGCCTGCCGTGAAATCAAAATCGTAAACGCGTTTGGACAAGGCGAAATATTCGGATGAAAAACGTTTATGCCCGAGCGCGGAATCCATGCCGAACGCAATTTCCGGTGCGTAGCGGCCTTCTTCCTTTAAGCGCAGTTTGAAATCCATGCCGGGGTAAACATACATGGGTTTGTCACCGACAGAAGAGATGAGCATGCTTTGCCGCAGGTTGACATAGAGCGGTTTTGCAATCTGCATACCAAGGAACGCATGGTTGTAGGGATCGAGCGTAGAGGCTCCGGCGCGGACCGTCCCCTCTTTATCCATACGGGCCGAGGGTATGGTGTTGAGCCCAACCATGCCAAGGTAATTCGTGGAGCGTGATTGTTCGTTGGCGTGCGCCATCTTTGCCGAACTCGCAAGAGCGGCCATTAATACCAGCGCATGACATATATAAAAACGGAACAATTCGAATAAACTGCCGTAAGGGAATAAAATCAGTCGCTTACAGTGTGTGGTAAATACGCGCGCATGTCAAAGGCGAGAGATAGCTGCTTGCAGCCAATATTTGCGTCTGTAATATAAACCATAGGTTGTGTTTATTTTTAGATAGAAAATATGCTCTTTATAAAAAAACCAAAATTTCATAATGCGCTGATTGATGCTTTGCACGAACCCGCATTTGTGTTCGATCCTCAGGGTGCGTTTCGATATGGCAATAAGGCGGGATCGGAGCTTTTGAAAATCATGGGATATGGGCCTGTGCAGAATGCCCTAACGTATGATGATTTCATAAAAGCGACCAACGCGTTTGAGGACGGCGCTGTGGTAGAGCTGGCCGGTACACGGTACAGGCGGGAAAACCAGACGTTCGCGGACGGGACTTTATTACGCTTTTTCCCGTTGCAGGAGGATGTGCATCTTTTGCGCATGTCGCAGGCGTTGGCCGTTATGCCCTGGGGGGTGATGAGTTTGGATCTGTCCTGCGAAGGCTGGCCGGTTTTGTTTTGCAACCAGATGGCAGGAAAATTTTTGCAGGCGCCTTCTGAAAACATCAGTGGCCATTCGATCGGCGAAGTGCTTCGCGTCGCCGGGATCAAGGGAGATTTGTCTGCCTGTATTCAAGGGGAAGATATTTCGCATTATGATCATGAAGGCAAAATTGGGGAGCGAATCTGCTGGTACAGGCTGCATTTTATTCCATACGGCCAAAAAGGGCGGCACTGTCTGATAGTCTTCGAAGACACGACCGAAAATAAGATTATGGAAGGGCATTATTTCCAGTCGCAAAGGCTGGAGGCGCTGGGTCAGCTGGCGGGCGGGGTAGCGCATGATTTCAACAACATCCTGTCCATTATCGACGGGTATGCGCGGATTGCACGTAAAACCGTCGCGGACGTGCCGGATGCGCTGAATTACCTGGAGCGTATAGGGCAGGCGGTGCAGAGAGGTTCCGCCCTGACCAATCAATTGCTCACATTCGGACGGCATAAGGTGCGTAAAGATTCCGTGTTCGATCTTGGTGAATTGGTGCGGGATCAGGAAGCGTTGCTGCGCCCCCTTATGGATGCATCGATATCTTTATCCTTACACGCGGATATGGACATCATGGTCGAAGTGCCGCCGGATAATATTTGCCAGATTTTGATGAATCTATGCATCAATTCGCGCGATGCGATGCCGGGTGGCGGCAACTTGATAATAGAGGCGACCAAATCCCAGGACGGCGATAATGCTCTGCTGCGAATCATTGATACCGGTATAGGCATGACGCCCGATGTCCGGGCCAGGATGTTCGATCCCTTCTTCACGACCAAGGACCAGGGAAAAGGGACGGGGCTGGGGCTTTCGATGGTTTACGGGCTGGTGAAGGATATGAAAGGGGATATAGAGGTTGTGTCGAAACCGGGCAGCGGTACCGCTATCACCATACGCCTACCCATAAGTCTTCGTGAAAAGCCCGTGCATGAAGTGATCGAGCATGAGGATGGCAGCGTCACCTTAAATGGTTTTACGGCGATGATCGCAGAAGACGAGCCGGACCTCCTCAATCTTTTGTCCGGCATGCTGGAAGATATGGGGATGCAGGTTTTAAGGGCGACAAACGGCGCGGAAGCGCTGGCCTTACAGGACGAATATCAGGGGGATATAGATTTTCTTTTGACAGATGTGGTCATGCCGGAGGTAAACGGGGTCATGCTTGCCGAGATGTTCGAGGCCGTTCGTCCGTCTGCAAAAATTGTGTTTATGTCCGGATACCCCACGCGGGGACAAATGTCACGGGTTCAGGTTCCGGAAGGGGCGTTTTTAATGCCGAAGCCGCTGGATTTCCACAAGCTGGGTGTGGTTATCAAGACGATGGCTATGGAGCAGAATAATTATATGAAAGAGCGTCTTAAGAAGATGACGGGGCAGTGGAAAACGGCCTGATTTCCTTTCAGACTCCTGTGAAAGAATCATCTGCCTCGATTGCGAGGCCGGAGAATCACTTTACTCTAATATATTAGGGTCAAAACAGGATGAAACCGGATTACGATCTATGTGTGATAGGCGCAGGTATTAACGGCGCGGGCATTGCCCGCGATGCCGCTGGGCGCGGACTTTCTGTATTGCTCGTCGATGCGCAGGATATTGCGCAGGGGACGTCTTCGGCGAGTACGAAATTGATACACGGCGGATTGCGCTATCTGGAGCAGGGGGAGTTCCGGCTGGTACGGGAATCTTTAAAAGAGCGCGAGATTCTCTTAAACGCCGCGCCGCATATCGTTCGACCGATGGAATTTATTTTGCCGCACGTACAGGGATTGCGGCCCAAATGGGTGATATCAACGGGTCTGTGGCTTTACGACCACCTGGCCGGTACGCAGAAATTATCCCGGTCGAGTGCGGTATCGCTTTACGATTCCCTGATCGGCGAGTCTTTACAAAAGACATGCCGCGATGGTTTTCGTTATGCGGACTGCTGGACGGATGACGCACGGCTGGTGGTTTTGAATGCGGTAGATGCGAAAGCCAGGGGCGCCGAGGTTTTAACACGGACGGCCTGCATGCAGATGAGCACGCATGGAACGAACGTCTGGTACGTGCAATTGAAGGATTTGAAAAGCGGAGATGAATTTCAAATTTCCGCAAAGATGGTGGTCAATGCAGCCGGCCCATGGGTCCGGGCCATATTGGAAGCGTCTGACCTTGCGTCTCCCGCGACTCCAAAAGTGCGGCTGGTTAAGGGTAGCCATATTGTCGTGCCGCGCCTTTACGATGGGGATCATGCCTATATTTTTCAGCAGCCGGACAAGCGTGTCGTCTTCGCGATACCTTATGAGGGCGAGTATACGCTGATCGGCACCACCGAAGAATCCTATACGGGCGATGCCGCAAAGCCAATGATCAGCGCGGCGGAAAAGGACTATCTGACAACCGCCGTAAACCGTTTCTTTCAACGCGCGATAACGGCAAAAGAGATTGTCTGGAGTTACAGCGGCGTGCGCGCGTTATACGATGATGGCACGGCGGAGGCCCGTAAGGTCACGCGGGATTACAGATTGGATCTTGACCTGTCCTATGGCGCGCCGATGTTATCCGTGTTTGGCGGAAAATTGACGACTTACCGTGTTCTGGCGCAGCACGCCGTCGATAAAATCACAGGCGCGAAGAATAATTCAGGGTGGACAGCGAAGGCACTACTCCCGGGCGGCGATATTCCGAACGGCGATATGGCGGCGTTTATAACCAAGCAGGCAAAGGCCTATTCCTTTTTGCCGGAAAACGTATTGAAGCATTATGCGATGTGTTACGGAACGCGCATGGACATGATCATGAAGGGGGCAAAGTCCCTAAAATCCATGGGCCGCGATTTCGGCAGCGGATTGTTCGAGGCGGAAGTAAAATACCTCATAGATCATGAGTTTGTGAAAATGCCTGAAGACATATGGTGGAGACGCACGAAATATGGCCTGACGCTTGAAAAGAAAAGTATTCTCGCGCTGGAAGCTTCATGGTCCACTTATATAGACGGACGGAAAGAAGCGTCATGACATCCCCCGTTCTTCTTGCCATAGACCAGGGGACAACGAGTTCCCGCGCCATGTTGTTTTCCGCGAAAGGCGAGGTCCTGGCGCTGCGGCAGAAGGAGTTGAAGCTCTACACGCCGCAGAGCGGATGGGTGGAGCAAAACCCAGAAGACATCTGGAATGACACACTATGGTGCATTCAATCACTGATAAAGGATTATCCGGAGGAAGCGGCGCGGATTGCATCCATAGGCATTACGAACCAGCGCGAGACAACCATTTTATGGGACCGCAAAAGCGGCAGGCCGGTTTATAATGCTATCGTCTGGCAGGACCGGCGCACCGCGGATTTATGCGGCGCTTTAAAGACGGCGGGGCATGAAAAGGCCGTATCAGAAAAGACGGGGCTGTTGCTCGATCCGTATTTTTCAGGAACCAAAATCGCCTGGATCTTGGACAATGTGGACGGCGCGCGCAAGAAAGCGGAAGCGGGCGAACTGGCGTTCGGGACGATTGACAGTTTTCTTCTCTGGCGTTTGACGGGCGGGAAAGTGCATGCCACAGACGCGACGAACGCATCGCGCACTATGCTTTATAATGTCCAGAAGAATGAATGGGATGGCGATCTTTTATCCTTGTTAAACATCCCTAAGTCACTGCTGCCGGAAGTGTGCGATAATATCGGCGCATTCGGATCTACGGATATATCCCTGTTTGGTAAAAGCCATAGCATTGGCGGCATGGCGGGGGACCAGCAGGCGGCGCTGTTCGGACAGGCCTGTTTCGAAGAAGGTATGGTTAAATCCACCTACGGCACCGGGTGTTTCGCGTTGATGAATATTGGCGGAAAATTCAGGCTGTCACAAAACAGGTTGCTTACCACTATCGGATATAAAATAGACGGGAAGACGACCTACGCGATTGAGGGCGCAATTTTCGTGGCGGGCGCGGCAATTCAATGGTTGCGCGACGGATTGCATCTTTTCAAAAGCGCCGCAGAGACGGAAGGCATTGCAACCTCCGTCGCCGATAACGGGGGTGTATATTTCGTTCCGGCCTTTACAGGGCTTGGCGCCCCGTACTGGAGACCGGCCGCGCGCGGAATGATAACTGGACTTTCACGCGGGACGACAGCGGCGCATATCGTGCGCGCGGCGCTCGAAGCGCAAGGTTTTCAGACGCGTGACCTGATGGAAGCGTTTATGGCGGACGGCGGATATGATCCGAAAGTTATTCGCGCGGACGGCGGACTCGTCGCCAACCATTTCATGTGCCAGTTCCTCGCAGACATGATAGGCAAGCCTGTCGAGATTCCCATCGTGGCCGAAACCACCGCGCTTGGCGCCGCTTATATGGCGGGACTTGATGCGGGGGTTTATAACGGGCTTGAAGACATTACAAAGCAATGGGCGCGCGCGCGGTGGTACGATCCTGAGATGATAGAAGGGCAGCGTACGCGCCTATATAAGGGATGGAAAGCCGCTATTGATTGTCTATGCAGGGATTAATCGCCCCAGTTGAGTGGGCGCGATGTTTCTTCCCGAATAGTGAAGCTCTCCATGCTTTCTGGCAGAAAGACCGATACGAGAGATGTGTATTCATATGTTGACGCCACTCTTTTAAAGGTGACCTCTCCTTGTTCAACCGTTTCGGTTTCTATGGTGAAACCTTCCGGTGAAATCTGCATGGCCTGAAGCGATTCTTTTCCCATGTCTTCAAGAGCGGTGTCGGAAAGATCCGGCTGCACCAACGCTTCCCTGGATATTTTTTCTGTGGCGTTACGAACGCCGTTATAAACCCATAAGGCGTGGCTCGCTTCCATGATGCCGATGACAAGCATAAGAAACGCCATGATAATAATGGAAAACTCAACGGCTGTCGCACCGCCTTCATCGTTACGATACTCATTCAGGGCGTAATTCAAATTCATGGCTTAATCCTTTTGCAGGCGCGCATATCCTTCCACGGGCATGCTGGACGGCAATCCTGGATAGGCCATGAAGGGATGATAATTTTTGGTAACGGTGGCTTCTACATATCTTCTGCGATAATCGCCGCTGTCGCATGAGGCGGTACAGGAAATTTCTTCGCCATCGCTGCATTCGCAAACATAGCCTGTTTCAACGGCCAGATCGTTACTCCACGAGATATCTTCATTGCTGCTTTCATCCCGATCCTGAAAGAAGAGGGATAAAACGTCTTCTAAAATATTTTCTTCTTCCCCGCTGCTAAGAAGATATTCAACGGTGGCGCGTGCCGCGCTTTCGGCTTTCATTTTTTCATTCGTATAAAATCCTACATCAATAACGCCGATAAGCATGACAACGAGGACCGGACTGATAAGCGCAAACTCTGTTGCTGCCACACCATCCTGAGATTTATAAAATTTTCTAATTAATTTTTTCATGTCTATGCCGATAATTTTACACGTGGTGCAGTAATTGGTTGAATGGGTTTTGTTGAGCAGTCCGTTCCGATGAACGGGTTACCATGCAGAATGACCGTTCTTGCAATGACTTTTGTGCATACGTTGCTGTGCGTTGTGCTGTTGCCGCCCAGATTGAGTTCTTGTTCCGGGAAATATAGAACCCCATCAAGAAGGATGTCGGCCGTTCCTAGAATAGAGTTTTCACCGGATGACGGGGCAGATGGATCCTGCCATACAAGCATGCCTTCGTTGGTTTGGCCTGCTGCCGGCGCACTTAAATCCACAACGCGGTTACCGGTTATGCTTAATGTTGCGT
>CAUJHN010000104.1 GCA_963204825.1 Pseudomonadota bacterium | reverse complement strand
TGACAGGGAGGCGTTCTAACCAACTGAACTACACCCGCGCAACTAGGGGGGTTAAATAGCGGTATACCCCCGCCCTGTCAAATGGTTTTCGCCCCCAAAAGCAGTCGATCGGGATTAAGGCCGAAAAGCTCCGGCACCACGAACACCCCGTCCTTGCGGATCAGGCGGCCATCGATCCAGATTTCACCGCCCCCATGCGCCGGGGTCTGGATCTGGACCATATCCCAATGGACCGCGGATTCGTTCCCGTTATCGGCCCAGCCCTTGTAACAGGCGCCGCTGGCAATGTGGAAACTGCCCTTGATCTTCTCGTCGAACAGAATTTCGCCGACGGGATTTTCGATGAGCGGATGGAATGCAATGGCGAACTCCCCCGGATACCGCGCGCCGGGGTCCGTATCGAGGATCTTGTTGAGGTTGATGGTCTCTTCGTCGGACCCGCCCCGCGCTTCGATAATCTTTCCCGCGGAATAGGTCAGATAAATTTCGCTGAATTTTTTACCGGCGTATACGGACGGCCCATATAAAACATGCCCTTCGACGGAGCCCTTGACCGGCGCGGTGAAACATTCGCCGTCCGGGATGTTACGGCTGCCCACGCAGGGCTTGGCGTCTATGCCGGCAACGCTGAACGTCAGATTCGTGTCCTTGCCGACGATGCGCACGTCGCGCCCGTTGGCGAGAATGGACGTCAGCACATCCGCCGGCGCGCGCATCTTCGCATAATCGAAAAGACATGCATCGGCATAGAAATCCTCGAACACCGGCAGCGCCATGCCGCAGGACCTTGCGAAAGCGGCGGTAGGCGCGCGGACCACGAGCCAGCGCGTCTTTTCGACGCGGTAGCGGGTCTTCTCATGACTGCCCAGAGAGCCATACCGCATCATGTCTTCGGTGCTTGCCGTGATCAGGGCTTCATCGCCCACGTCGCCGATACGGATATAACAATCCATCGTCTTCATGACGTTGAGATCACGCATATCGATGGTGCGCAGCTGCTCATCCGTGGCATGGGCCAGGAGTTTATTGAGATACTCGCTGCCCGATTCCACGACATGCGCGGAACATCCGCGGCGCTGTACGGCGGCAAGGCATGCATCGGCAAGGGGCTTGGATTCCCTGCCCTGGTATTCCAGCCAGATCTTCTCGCCGGCCTGCATCTCCAGCGAGCCGCCGATATACGCTTCGGCAAGTTGATCAAGTTTCTGTTGGTTCATAAAACAGGCTCCGTAAATTGCATTCCTAGCGACTCGGCCACGCCCCGGTGCGTGATCTGGCCATTATAAACGTTCAACCCTGCGCGCAGGTTCACATCGTCAGACAATGCCTTTTTCCACCCCTTGTCTGCAAGTGCAAGCGCGTAAGGAAGAACGGCGTTGTTTAGCGCCTGCGCCGATGTCATCGGCACCGCCCCCGGCATGTTGGCCACACAGTAATGTATGACATCGTCCACCCTGTAAACAGGGTCGTTATGCGTTGTCGTGCGGCTGGTTTCAAAACAGCCGCCCTGGTCTATGGCGATATCGACAAGAACGGAACCTGGCCGCATAGCCTTTACCATCGCGCGCGTGACAAGCTTCGGCGCACTCGCGCCCGGAATAAGGACCGCGCCGATAACCAGATCGGCATCAAGAACATAGCGTTCAATCGCATCGCGCGATGCCTGAATGACGCGCGCGCGGTTGCCGAAATGTTTGTCCAGTTCGCGGATGCGGTCATGATTCTGCTCCAGTATCACCACATTCGCCTGCATGCCCACCGCCATCTCCGCGGCATGAAAACCGGATACGCCGCCGCCGAGCACGACGACCTTCGCCGGTTCGACGCCGGGAGATCCGCCGATCAAGCGACCGCGTCCACCGAGATGCTTGAGCAGATAAGCCCCACCCACCTGAATGGAAAGACGGCCTGCAATCTCACTCATAGGCGCCAGCAGCGGCAAACCACGCCCGCCTGCGCCGGTTACGGTTTCGTAGGCGATGGCGATACATTTAGAATCTATTAACCCTTTCGCCTGCGCCGGATCGGCGGCAAGGTGCAGATAGGTGAACAGGACCTGCCCTTCACGCAGCATCTGGCATTCAGCCGCCTGCGGCTCCTTCACCTTTATGATCATGTCGGCGCGTTTGAATATATCCGCTGCGTCCCTGGCTATTTCGGCCCCGCAGGCTTCATAATCCGCGTCCATAAAGTTGATCCCGGCTCCGGCCCCGCTTTCGACCAGAACCTTATGCCCGTGGGCCGTAAACTCCCGCACACTGGCCGGGACCAGCCCCACACGGTGCTCCTGAGCCTTGATTTCCTTGGGTACGCCTATGATCATAGAAAACCTGCCTTTTCTGCCAAATTAACCAAGATGCAATAAAAGCACTTTTTTCTATTTAAATCAAATAGTTAATTTGCCGTTTTGCATCTTCACCCTCGATTAGTGTCTCATATTTATAATAGTTGAAACATTTCAGGGGTTTTTATTATGGGATATCCACACGTAACAAGCAGCGGCGGCAGCTATTACAATCCGAATATGCCGGCTTATGCGCCACGCTTTCCCCATCAAAACTTCAGCGGTTATTGGGGCGGCCCGACGCACTCGAGAAGCGGCCATGCGCTCGTTGGCGGAGCCCCCAATCTTACGGTATCCAAGCGTTTCCCTTATGAAACGGGCTATTATGCTCCGGCTTACGGATATGGCACAGGCCCTGTCGGCGCCTTATTAGGCACCCTGGGCGCGGTTATGCCTGACCACGGCACACGCAGAGCGTTCGCGGCAGCAGCCATAGGCGTAGGCACAGTAGAAACGATCGCCGCGATGGCGCAACCGCAACCCGCGCCGTACTACGCACCGCCTGTACAATACGCGCCGCCACCAGCTTATATGGGGCCTAACTACATTCAAGCACCGCCGCCAGCTGTCTCTTACCAAGCCCAGCGGGCAATTATTCCTTCAGGCTATGCCGGACAATCAGCAGCACTGCCGCCGAACCCGAACCGTAGCCAGGCGGAGCTGTATGCACATTATAGAGGCTCTAACAACCTGCCGCCATCCGAAGTCGGCGGGCAGGAAGGCCCGGGCGGTTCCGGACGTACACCATACTATGAAGCACAAAGAGCACCCGAAAGACCACAACCTGTTGCAGTTCCTATTGCGCCAGCTGTTCTGCCGGCACATCGCCCGACGACAAATTTCGGACACGCCGCCGCAAGGCCTCAGCCCGTACAACTTGATCCAAATGCGAACACATACACGATCCGACCTGGCGACCAGCTTGGCTATATTGGCCTTGCCGTCAATCCCCAGGGCCGCGCGATGAAAACGGCAGAAGAACTTGCCGCCATTAACGGCATAGCGAATCCAAACATCATCAAACACGGCACAACAATTAAAGTTGCTGAAACATTGAGCGAATTTATGGCCCGCGGCGATGCGCACCGTCTGACATCCGTGTCTTCGGATCTGCACACACGTCTGGCAACGGAAAGAGCCCAAAGCCCAGAAGCCTTCGCCGTCCGTATGGCCGAAGCAGAGCGCGCAGGCGTACGCATTCACAATGGCCAGATGGAAAAGAGAGACGCACAAGGCAATTACAGAGCTGTCGACCTTGGCCGCAACGGAGCAAACCCACTGCAAACACTGACGGAAAGCCTGGGCCCTACACCGATAGCCCCAGCAGCCCCGGCAGCAGCAGCGGCGCCTTCCGCAGCAAGACCTCAATGGCTTGCACCCACAAGCGCTTTATAATCAATTTTATGCCGGGTGAAATAATCCCGGCATACCTATTTTAAAAATTTCAGACGTTCCTTTACGGATCTTTAACCAAGGTCTGGCATTGTCATGCCTGTGAAATGCCCCGGTATTTCCACATTCTGATGGAAATTCCGCCGCTTTTCACTCTCACACTGCCCACCATAGACCAAAAATCATAGATATAAGGAACGACACCATGACCATCGACCTCACCGAAAGCGAATTCCTCGCACACGACGCGCACATCATCTCCATGATCCGCGATCTGGAAGCAGCGCGCTCTACAGTAAAAGCCTAAAGAACCCCGAACCGCGCAGGCGGTTTAGGGTTTTCCCTCTTCTTTCCTGAACACGCTTACTTTAGGCGTTTTTGCCTCGTCTATTTCCACCGGCTTTTCCTTTAGATATTTATCAAAGAATTCCAGCGCCGTTTTTTGAATGACCGACTGAAAGCTCTTTTCCATTTCCGTCCAGGCGAAATGATTGGCGCCCAGATACTCAATATAGTATTTCGGCTCATGCGTTTGCGCATACGCGCCGCCCGCCCGTTTCAAGGACGGCGTAATCCCGACATCGCGCGTTCCGCCCTGATACATCACCGGCACGCCGATTTTACGCATGGCGCCGATACGCAAATACGGCTCTACATAGGGTGATAATGCAAGCACAGCCTTGAATCGCTTATCCTTCCACGACGGCCAGGCCCCGGCCATTCCTAAAACCGTGTAGCCGCCCAGCGAATGCCCCATCAGGCCAATGCGGTCCTTATCGATATAAGACGCATATTGGCGATCATCCAACATGGACGAGAGCGCAAATAAAATATCGTCCTTCCTGTCCGCTTCGGTTTGATCGGTCCATAATTCAGGATTGCGGAATGGTTTTTCAGGCCGCAAGGATTTTCCAGCGCGCATTTCCTGCAAGCCCAGATCAAGCCCCAGCCGCTTCCTGCAATCAGCATCCGCATGATCGGGCGCGATCACGATGTAACCGTTATCGGCCAGATATTGCGTAAGGAACGTTGATTGCTTTGAACACCCGCCAAAGCCATGTGAGAATATAATCAACGGCCACTTCTGTTCCGTCGACTGAAATTCGGGAGGCAGCCAGATTTCAACATTCGGCTGATACAACTTTCCCGATTTCGTTTTTCGCGGCTCGGGGGCGTTTTCGTCTTCAATGGCAAAACGTTTCTTCTTGGACTGCTCCATCAGCTCGCTGAGCGATGTCGATTTCATTTCCTCCTTGCTGAAAGGCCGCGCTTCCGGCGGCGCGTTTTGCGCATGCGCGGGCAAAGTCAACAGCAGAAGGAAAAAGCTTAAAAGCAAAGATTTCATGGAAGGATGATACCACAGAATGGTGGGCGTTGAGAGGGTCGAACTCCCGACATCTTCGGTGTAAACGAAGCGCTCTACCACTGAGCTAAACGCCCGCTATTCGCGTAAGGCCGTATTGATACATAGGGACAATGGCTTTTGCAACCCTAAAATCATATAAAAAACCCCGCATTTCTGCGGGGCTTTGAACGGCTATAAGCCAGAGACTATTTGTTAACGGCGTCTTTCAGCTCTTTACCCGCTTTGAATTTCGCGGATTTGGATGCCGGGATTTTGATGCTTTCGCCTGTGCGTGGGTTGCGGCCCGTTGTCGCGGCGCGCTTGGTCACGGCGAACGTGCCAAAGCCTACGAAGCGGCATTCATTGCCTTTTTGCAGCGTTGCCGTGATGCCGCCGAAAACAGCTTCAACGGCTTTTTGCGCGTCGGCTTTGGTCAGTTCGGCTTCTTTGGCAACATATTCGATGAGTTCTGCTTTATTCATTTGGGAGTCCCCTTAGTTGTGTTTGAACAGATATAAATCCGAAGAAAAATTCCTCGAAAAAACCACCGGATTTTATACCCATTTATGGCTGAAACCCTAGGGTTTCGGGCAATCCGGACCAATCTGTTCTAGGCTGTTTTCGGTTAATACTCAATGCCGAATTACATCCGATCCCTTATTTTCTGCAGATTCCGGCGCAATCGGGTCGATTTTGGTCTTATCCTCCTGAATTGGCTCAGGAATTCTGACTAATGCATGCGTCAAAACTTCTTCGATCGTGTTGACCGGAACAATCTGGAGACCTTTTTTAATTTTATCGGGAATCTCCGGCAAATCCTTGGCGTTGTCCTTGGGAATCAGAACTTTCCGTATTCCACCCCTATGCGCCGCCAGAAGCTTTTCCTTCAGGCCCCCGATTTCGGTTACATAGCCGCGGAGGTTGATCTCACCGGTCATGGCGATGTCCTTCCGCACTTCAATGCCGGTCAACGCAGAAATAATCGCGGTTGTCATCGCCGCGCCCGCAGATGGACCATCTTTCGGCGTCGCACCTTCCGGCACGTGCACGTGCACGTTTGTTTCTTTCAGCTTTTCGAAATCTATGCCGAATTTATTGGCGCGGGATTTGATGAGCATTTCCGCAACCGTGATGGATTCTTTCATAACGTCTTTCAAATTACCGGTCGTAGAAACCTTCCCGTCTTTGCCAGGCATGGTAACAGCTTCGATGGAAAGAAGATCCCCACCGAATTCCGTATAGGCCAGGCCGGACACAATACCCACGCGGTCCTGGTCATCCACTTCGCCATAGCGGAATTTGCGAACCCCTGCGTACTTCTCCAGATTACCCGGCGTGACGCTCACTTTACCCCGGCCTTTCATCAAAATATCCTTGATGGCTTTACGGCACAGATTGGCGATTTCGCGTTCCAGCGAACGCACCCCGGCCTCTCTAGTATAATAACGGATCAAATCGCGTATCGCATGGTCACTGATAACCAGTTCGTCTTTTTTAAGGCCAGCGGCCTTCATTTGTTTGGCGATCAAGTGCTGTCTGACAATCTGGATTTTTTCATCTTCCGTGTAACCGCCGATGCGGATGATTTCCATCCGGTCCATCAATGGTTGCGGCATACGAAGGCTATTCGCCGTGCAGATAAACATCACGTCGGACAGGTCGTAATCCAGCTCCAGATAATGATCGTTAAACTTTTCGTTTTGCTCCGGATCCAAAACCTCCAGAAGCGCGGACGATGGATCGCCCCTCCAATCGGAACCCAGCTTGTCTATCTCATCGAGAAGGAACAGCGGGTTGCTGGTTTTGGCTTTCTTCATGCCCTGAATGATTTTGCCCGGCAACGCGCCTATATATGTTCTGCGATGACCGCGAATTTCAGACTCATCACGCACGCCGCCGAGCGACATACGCACGAAATTCCTGTTCGTCGCCTTTGCTATCGACTGCCCCAGAGATGTTTTACCAACCCCCGGAGGACCGACTAGGCAGAGAATGGAGCCCTTCACCTTGCCCGTTCGCTGCTGCACGGCAAGATATTCAAGGATACGTTCTTTGACCTTTTCCAGACCGTAATGATCCGCATCGAGAATTTTCTTGGCTTCCTTGATATCCTTTTTCACACGGCTGCGTTTGTCCCATGGAACAGACAGAACCCAGTCAAGGTAATTACGCACAACCGTCGCTTCCGCCGACATCGGAGACATCTGACGAAGTTTTTTCAACTCTGCCTTCGCTTTTTCACGCGCGTCTTTTGAAAGGCGCGTTTCATTTATGCGTTTTTCAAGCTCGCCAAGCTCATCCAGGCCATCTTCGCCCTCACCCAGCTCTTTCTGAATCGCCTTCATCTGTTCGTTCAGGTAATACTCGCGCTGCGTTTTTTCCATCTGGCGCTTGACGCGGTTACGGATACGCTTTTCGACCTGCAATACGCCGATCTCGCCTTCCATAAACCCATAAATCTTTTCAAGACGGTCCGCAGAGTTCGAAATGGTTAGCAATTCCTGCTTTTCTTCAATCTTCAAAGTAAGATGCGACGCTATAGTGTCGGCCATCTTAGACGGCTCTTCGATCTGGTTGATTGAAACGATAACTTCCGGCGGGATTTTCTTGTTCAGCTTCACATACTGTTCGAACTGTGCAACAACGGCGCGCGCCAGGGCTTCCAGTTCTTCACCCTTCACGCTTTCATCGTGCATCTGTTTAACGCGCGCTTCGATAAATTCCGCACGCTCCGTAAAGGACGTGATTTCGACCCGCTCTATCCCCTCAACCAGAACCTTCACGGTTCCGTCGGGCAGTTTCAGCAGCTGCAGAATGGAGCCAACGGTCCCTATGCGGTGAACGTCCTCCGCCGTCGGATCGTCTTCAGAAGGTGATTTCTGGGTAACAAGCAGGATCTTTTTTGAATCCAGCATCACGGACTCGAGCGCCTTGACGGATTTCTCCCGCCCCACGAAAAGAGGTACAATCATATGGGGGAAAACGACAATATCCCGAAGCGGTAAAACCGCGAAAATATCCTTATCCCGTGTGATAGCGCCCGTCATTGTCTTATCCCTTGTTCTTGATTTTCTGCACTGCGAAATACCATTCTACCATAACATATGGTGGCATTTGGTTAAGAATTCAACGTCACAGACGCCGGAAACCGGCCAAACCCCGCCAGGCATTGGCATTTTTGAGCCGATCTCGTTAACCTTTTCCGCCAAGGCAGCGATTTAGATTACTTCTTTTCAGAGGCAATAGCCGTACGTTCTTCGACAACCTCATCGATAAGGCCAAACTTTTTAGCCTCTTCTGCTGACATGAAATTGTCGCGCTCCATCGCCTTTTCAATATCGCCCAGTTTGCGGCCCGTATGTTTCACATAGATATTGTTGAGGTTGGCGCGAAGGCGCAGAATTTCCTTCGCTTGAATTTCGATATCCGTCGCCTGCCCCTGCGCACCGCCCGATGGCTGGTGGATCATGATGCGGGAATTCGGCAGAGAGAAACGCTTGCCTTTGGCGCCAGCCGTCAGCAGCAGAGAGCCCATAGAGGCCGCCTGACCAATACAAACGGTCGAAACTTCCGGCTTGATGTATTGCATAGTGTCATACATCGCCATACCAGACGTCACAACGCCGCCGGGGGAATTAATGTAAAAGGAAATATCTTTCGTTGGATTTTCCGATTCCAGGAACAGAAGCTGCGCACAGATTACGGCGGAAACACCGTCTTCTACCTGCCCTGTCAAAAAGATGATGCGCTCTTTCAGAAGGCGCGAATAAATGTCGAACGCCCGCTCCCCGCGGTTCGTCTGCTCGATAACGGTAGGGACAAGGTAGTTCTGATAAATATCGACGGGGTCGCGGTCTTTGGGGAACATGCTCATGGCGTGGAACTTTTCTCTGATCAGGGTTTTGAATCGTAAGAATAAACCTATCGCCCGAGGCAATAATATTCAAGGCCCATCTTCCCTACCAAAAATATACATAAAACGCCGCCCGCGTGTTTTCTGAAGAGGCAAAAAAAATCGGGCCATTGCGGCCCGATTTCCTTATTCGTCTTTCTTCGCCTTTTTCTTGGCGGCGGGTTTTTCACCATCATCAGCCTTTTTCTTGGAAGAGCCCTTCTTCGCGCCTTTCAGCTCGATATCGTCTTCTTCCTTCGTCAGCTCCTCGATGGAAACTTCCTTGTCCGTGATGGTGGCGTCTTTAAAGATCAGCTCAACGACCTTTTCTTCGAAGATCGGCGCGCGGAGCATATCAAGCGCACCGCGGTTTTTCTGGTAATATTCGAACACCATCTTTTCCTGGCCCGGATATTTCTGCGCTTCCATGATCACGGCGCGCTGAATTTCCTGATCCGTCACCGTCACTTTATTTTTGGAACCCACTTCGGACAAAATAAGGCCAAGACGCACGCGACGCTCAGCAATCAGCTTAAGTTCTTCTTTTTCATCTTCCGTCAGCTCAGGGCCGTTTTCCGCAGGGTTCGCCTTACGCTCTGCTTCGATCTGCTGGAGAATGCCTTTATATTCCGCTTCCGCCATATTCGCCGGAATTTCGAAGTCATGCTTTTCATCCAGTATGTCAAGAAGCTGACGCTTCAGCTTCATGCGGCTCTGCATTTCGTATTCGGCGCCCATCTGCTGTTCAACCGCGGCGCGCAGCGCTTTTTCATCTTCCATGCCCAGTTTTTTAGCAAGCTCATCATTCACTTGAGCCGGCGCGGCTTCGTGAATGGCCTCAATCACCGTATCAAAAATCGCTTCACGGCCTGCAAGTTCGGTTGCACCGTAATCTTTCGGGAAGGTTACATTAACTTCCACAGTCTCACCGGCCTTCTTGCCTATCAGCTGATCTTCAAACCCGGGAATAAAGCGCCCCGAACCAAGTTCCAGTTCAACATCGTGCGCATGCATGCCCTGATGCTGAACACCGTCGTCTTTGGTGCGGCCATGGAACGTAATAACGGCGATATCGCCCTTCTTCGTGGCGCGGTCACCTTCAACCGGCTTCGTAACACGGTTGTTCTGGGCGATGCGCTCCAGCGTTTCATTCATCGTCTTTTCATCGATTTTGGCAACCGGACGCGTCAGTTTCAGACCTTTCCGATCCATGACTTCACCCGTGGGCAGTTTTTCCAGCTCCATTTTGAAAACCAGATCCTTGCCTTCATCGAATTCTTTCACTTCGATTTTCGGCTGCATCGCAGGGCGAATGTTTTTATCCTTCAGGACTTTTGCCGTCGCGTCATTGACGACGAGTTCAAGAACTTCGCCCATCACGGCGCGGCCGTATTTTTGCTCCAGCATGGCCATCGGCACTTTACCGGGACGGAAACCAGGCAGTTTTGCAGTCTTGCCCACTTCTTTCAGACGAACTTCCTGCTTCTTTTTGATGTCGTTCGCAGGAACGGTGACTTCCAGTTCGATTTTCAGACCTTCTGACTTGATATCTTTAACTTGCATGGTTTTCCTAATAATTTTGTTTAAGCAACAATATGGTGCGGGTAGAGGGACTTGAACCCCCACGGGTCTCCCCGCCAGAACCTAAATCTGGTGCGTCTGCCAATTTCGCCATACCCGCGCTCCAGTGGGCGGTTTTAACCCAAACCCCTAGGAAAGCCAAGGGATTTTTCGGGTTACGTTACCCGGCGACATCCGTGTATTTCTGCGCGATGAGCGAGGCGTCGATCTCATCCTTATGTTTGGCAAGAAATGCGTCAGTTATTCCCTTGTCATGGCCGAAGGAAGAGCCGCTCCGGCGGAAGGCGTTTAAAACCTCTATCATCCGCTTTGGCGCTTCGGTCGGGGCTTGGGGCGTTTCCGCCGTTGGGGATGAAACATCCTTCACCCTGACCTTCAGGACCGGCGCCTTATAGACCCATTCCTTTTTCTCAAGCTTATAGACCCCGTGCAAAAAGCTGGCAGCATTGGTGTCCTTAAGGTTTTTCACCATATTAACGAAGGCCCGCGCCGCCTCCGGCCCGACTTCCGTGTGGATGCCTTTATAAACCAGCTCTAAAACCGGAGAATTTAAATCGTGCAGATTATTCCCCCGCCCCTCGTAATAATCCGGGTTCGGGAACAGGCGCCCTTCGCAATATTTATAGATTATCTCTTCTACCGGCAGAGTCATGCCACGGGATTTAACCTGAAGCCCCATGAAAAACAAAGGGAATTTAAAGGGCTGTTGACATAAAAATGGCAGCGCGGTACCAAGTGATTTATGTTTACGTTGTCTTCTGAATCCATGGCCTATGCCGAACACCTCTTTTCCCTGCTCGAAGCAGAATGGAAGGACGGACACGGCATGAACCGCCTGGGCTACACCGCCGAAGAGACAAGAGCGGTGGACGCCATGATTGCTGAAGGCAACGCCCTAGGCCTCACAATTCGCCAGGATGCTGTCGGCAATGTCTTTATGGTTCTTCCGGGCAAAAAGCCTGAACGCGGCGCCATCCTTTCCGGCTCTCATCTTGATTCCGTCGTCAGCGGTGGACGCTATGACGGCCCCGCCGGCGTTATCGCCGCCATGGTCGTTGCCAAAACATTAAAAGACGCCAACATACAACCAGACCATGATTTCGTTGTCGGAATTTACCGCAACGAAGAAAGCCCCGCCTTCAAACAAGTTTCGGTCGGCGCAAAAATTGCCCTTGGAGAAATAGATCCATCAGACTTCATGGATCGCAAACACACAATAACGGGCCGCCCTTTTCGTGACCATTTGATAGAGTGCGGATTGTCTCCCGAAAGACTGACACATACTTTTAACAGGCATGGATTGCTGATCCCCCCTTCATCCTTCGTTGCAACCGTCGAAGTGCATATCGAACAGGAAGGCGAGCTGCGCGATAACGGTCTGGGCGTCGGCGTTGTCACCGCCATCCGCGGCAATGGAAGATATCCGAATATTAGGATTGATGGTGTTACAGGGCATTCCGGTGCAAAATCTTTCGCCAAAAGGCAAGATGCCGCCATCGCACTGGTCCGGCTTGTTGGCTCCATGCATAGCTTTTGCGCATCCTTGAACGAAGAAGGCTATGATGCCGTATTCACCGCGCCCCATATGGCGGCCGGATCGCCAAACAAGCTAACCCACATACCGGATCTGGCAATCGCCGCAATGGAATTCAGAAGTGTTAACCCGCTTATACTAGCAGACTTCACAGAAAGAATAACGGACGTATCACAAGATTTAGAAAAGGAACAGAAGGTAAAAATAAATCTTGGACCATCCGTCTATTCGGACCCTGCAATAATGTCGACCAACATTATTGAAGCCTTACGCGCCGCCGCGCAAAACCAATATATTCCACACATGCTCATGCCGTCAGGGGCCGGACATGACACAGCCGTATTTGCTAAAGCCGAAATTCCATCAAGCATGCTTTTTGTGGCTCAGAAAAGCGGCGTATCGCATTGCCCGGAAGAAGACATGGGCCGCGATCCTGAAATGACATTTTCAATGAAGGGCGACTACGCGCAGGCTATACGTATGCTGGGAGATTTTGCTTACAACGGCCTTCCTACAAACGCACAACACAGAACTCCGTTCATAGCCGCTTTTGATCAGATGTACGCGTTATCGTAAAACTTCTCTGAACACTGCCGGTATCATATCGGGCAAATCACTGGCCACCAGCCCCGGACCGAACATATGGCCAGCCATGGCATGCATATAAACGGCAGCGCAGGCAGCGGAAAAAGGCTCCATCCTCTGCGCCAGCAATCCCGTGATCATTCCTGCCAGAACATCCCCGCTCCCCGCGGTGGCCAGCATCGGCGCTTCGATCTCATTCACGACAGGCTCTACATTCGGTGCGGCAATAACCGTATGCGCCCCTTTTAGAACGACAGTGCATCCGGCCTGCCCCGCCGCCGCAACCGCCCTTTCAACCCGCCCGCCTTTTATATTGGGGAACAGCCGCGCGAATTCCCCTTCGTGAGGCGTCAAAACGCAATGCGGCGGAATCGTTTTCAGCAATTTTCCAGGATCATCTTCAAACCGTGTGATAGCATCAGCGTCAACGACCACGGGACGCGCCGAATGTATGACGGATAAAATCATCGCCCTTTTGCCGTCGCCCAGCCCAGGGCCGATCAGCACCGCGTTTCGCCGCTCATCCGATAGCGTCTCGCGCACGTTTCTGAAAGACTCAACGATAATATGCGGCGGAACGGCCGCGCTATAGACTGGCGCAAATTTAGGCGGAACGGCAAGGACGCAAAGCCCGGCCCCCATGCGCATGCTCGCGGCCGCCGCCAATCGCGCAGCCCCCGTCATCTCCCCGCCAAACACAACCGCGCATCCGCGCTCATACTTGTGCCCGTCCGCCGGAAGAACAGGCATTTTGCTACGCCAGAGAGAAGGATTATTTGATACGGCCATGTCCTATCATCAACCAGAAATTAAGGTAGAGCAACACAGCACGTAAAGGATAAGAAATGGGGCGAACGACGGGGCTCGAACCCGCGACAACCTGGACCACAACCAGGGGCTCTACCAACTGAGCTACGTCCGCCATAAAGTTTGCTTTTTGTATAGTGTAAGGCTTGTTTAGGTCAAGGTCTTTTCCATGCTCGTTTTTCATGCAAATTTGGCCAAATCTGACTAGACGCCCCATGTTGCATATGCTAACTAGCTATGACCGAGGCGCATAAGCCTTATTCATTTTTCGTATAACAGACCAACTAAGGATCCGCGTAATGCCCACTTCCCCAAAAGCTCTTTCATTTAAATCCCATGCAGAATTCAAAAAATATGCCGATGAAAACGATATCCAATATGTCGGGTTCGAATTCACGGACCCACGCGGCACGCTGCATCACACGGACCAGCATATTACCACCATCGATGAAGATATCTTTAAAAACGGGATCATGATTGACGGATCTTCCATCTCCGGCTGGAAAGCCATTAATGAATCCGACATGTGCCTGGTTCCCGACTGGACAAAATGCTTTCTGGACCCCTTCGCGGCGCAGCCAACGGTAAAAGTATTCTGCATCGTGTTCGAACCGATAAGCGGCGATGCATACGCCCGCTGCCCGCGCCAGATCGCCCTGAAAGCAGAGGCCTACGTCAAAAAAACCGGCCTCGCCGACACGGCATATTTTGGTCCGGAAGCAGAGTTTTTTATCTTTGATGACGTGCGCTTCGATGTAAAGCCCAACCGCGTGGGATTCGAATTCGACTCCATTGAAGGTCCATACAACACCGGCCGCGTTTACCCAGAAGGCAACTCCGGTCACCGCCCGCGCGTAAAAGGCGGCTATTTCCCGGAAGGCCCTGTCGACGCTCTCTCCGATCTGCGCGCGGAAATGCTGACCGTGCTTGCCTCTATGGGGGTGCCCGTTGAAAAGCATCACCACGAAGTCGCGGCTTCGCAATGTGAGCTCGGCATTTTCTTCTCCACGCTTGTGGACTGCGCCGATAATATGCAGCTTTATAAATACGGCGTTCGTAATGTCGCCCACATCTACGGGAAAACAGCCACATTCATGCCGAAACCTGTTTTCGGCGACAACGGATCAGGCATGCACGTGCACCAATCGCTCTGGGCTGGCGGCAAACCAATGTTTGCAGGTGATAAATATGCAGGCCTGTCTGATACCGCTCTCTTTTATATCGGCGGAATCATTAAACACGCCCGCGCGCTGAACGCTTTCACAAACCCAGGCACCAACTCCTATAAGCGTCTGGTCCCTGGCTATGAAGCGCCGGTTCTGCTCGCCTACTCCGCGCGCAACCGCTCCGCGTCCTGCCGCATACCGTTCGGCAATTCGCCAAAAGCAAAACGCGTGGAAGTCCGTTTCCCCGATCCAACAGCAAACCCATATCTCGCCTTCTCCGCGATGCTTATGGCGGGCCTCGATGGAATCGAAAACAAAATCCACCCAGGCAGCGCCATGGATGCAAACCTTTACGAACTGCCTAAAGAAGAACTGGCGAAAGTGCCCACGGTTTGCGGATCTTTGCGTGAAGCCGTCGAAGCGCTCAAGGCAGATCACGCCTTCCTGCTTAAAGGCGATGTTTTCACCAAGGATGCCATCGAAGCCTATATTGACCTGAAAATGGAAGAAATAGACGCCTATGAAACGATGCCGCATCCAATCGAATACATGATGTATTATTCCTCGTAAGAAAAAGAAAAACCGGCCCTATGGCCGGTTTTTTTTACTGCTTCATGTAATCGTAATACGGGTCGTTCGGATCATATTCCATGGCAGTCTTTTGACGGCGAACGCTTTCGCAAATCACCCGGAATGTCTCCGTGTTCTGCGCCCAGGTATAAAAATCTTCCTCGCGCGAAGGCGTTATCATACTCGCTATATAGTAATAATCCGCGCCTTCCATAACAGACACGATAAATTCATATGCCTTCATATTGACGGGATCGGACGGCACTAATTTATATATTTGCGCCTTGCCCGACTTTATGTCCGGACCGTAACTATATGCGATATTTTCAATGACCGGCCCTATTGTATACCCGTCAATTTTAGTGGCCTTCCTGAACGTGGCAATTTCCTGCTCTAACGTTGTATTAAGAAGCCTGGAAATCACATTTATGCGTATATGCCCTTCCAAAATAGAGACTTTGCCATCTTTGCTTTCCTGATAGAGCAGCGCACTCATCCTTTCGATAGAAAGAATTGGCTTCGCCTCCAGCGTCCACGAAACGGGATAATCAAAATAGGATTGATCCAAAAACCCGTATGTTTCCTGTTTTTCGATTGCCGCCTTTGTAGGATTGGCCAGTTGAAAAGATTGCACGATCCTCGCCTGATCCATCTTTTCCGAATCATAATTTTCCTGCGGCAAGTAATAGCGTATCAGTACAAGGCGGGCGCCATTGATCAAAAGCCGCGAATATACGACATATGTCTGATCGTCGATCACCTGAACGTAGAGAGCATTAACCTCCCGCTTTGACTTGACGTCGAGCGCGCTCAAACTGAACCCGTTCTTCATAATAAAGTTTATAAACCAGTTCTGCGCGGTAATTTCATGGGACAGACTCTGCGCCTCAACCGAAATAGAGCTGCGCATCAGGTTTTTTGGGGGCCCGACATAACGGGCCACAATGTTCAAAACAGCGTCACTGAGAATAACCCCGTCTATACCTTCAAGAGTTCCGCCTTGCCCGCTTTCAGACCACTCTTTGGGCAGACGCAATGTATAGGAAAGATTGTCATCACCGAACGGCTTATCGACTTTCACGGATTTTGTTATGGCCTCAAACTCCGCCTGCGGGCCGAATTCATAGGCCTTAATTTTAGGCAGGCTTTTAATATCAATCCCAGCGGCCACGGCGGAAACAGGCATATACACCACCGCAATGAGTAATAAGAGGAACCTAAGCATCCTTGATCTTCGCAGGCTTGCGGTGTTCATCAATATGGACATAGGTATAAAGCCCTTCTGTAACTTTAATATATGCGTACTTCCCGCCGGAACCATGGCGCAGAGCCCAGCTCTCAATCTTTATTGTAATGGAAGTGTTACCCACTTTAAAAACTTTGGTGTAAAAACTGACCTGATCCCCCAAAAATACAGGCTTGTGGAAGGCCATAGTCTCCACCCCGACCGTCACGACCCGGCCACCGACCACCTGATGAGCGCGGCTAGCGCCCGCCAGGTCCATTTGCGATAAGATCCACCCGCCAAAGATATCCCCACTCGGGTTTGAATCATGCAAAAGCGGAATTACTTTCAGGGTGGGCACCCGTCCCTTTAGTTCCTCGGGGAGCTCCGGCTCCATTTCCTTAAATTTAGTCCGATCCATGGGGTTTTTAAGTTTTCAAAGGCGTGTGAATTGTCTATTGATAAGGCGGTAAGAATTTTAACAGGTGTAAATATCATGGCGGATTTGTTCGGCGAGGGCAACACAGCAAAAGCAGGCTCCTACGGCGCGGCGGATATCGAGGTTTTAGAAGGCCTTGAACCGGTCCGTAAACGCCCGGGCATGTATATAGGCGGCACGGACGAGCGCGCCATGCACCACCTCGCCTCTGAGATCCTCGATAACTCGATGGACGAAGCGGTCGCGGGCCACGCGAACCGGATTGAACTCACGATGAACGCCGATGGCTCGATCACAGTCACAGACAACGGCCGCGGCATCCCTGTGGACAACCACCCGAAATTCCCCAAGAAATCCGCCCTAGAGGTCATTTTTACCACCCTTCACTCCGGTGGAAAATTCAGTGGAAAAGCCTATGAAACCTCCGGCGGTCTGCACGGTGTCGGCTCTTCGGTTGTGAATGCCCTTTCCGAATGGATGACGGTGGAAGTTTTTCGCGATAAGACGCATTATAAACAATCCTTCGCCCGCGGCATTCCTACTTCCAAGCTGGAAAAACTCGGCAGCGTGAGCAACAAGCGCGGGACAACAGTGACTTTCAAGGCCGACCATGAAATCTTCGGCACGAAACTGAAATTCAAACCGTCCTGGCTTTACCAGATGGCGCGGTCAAAGGCATATCTGTTCCGCGGCGTGGAAATCCGCTGGTCCTGCGATCCTTCGCTTCTGAAAGACGCGAATATCCCAGAGCAAGATGTGCTGCACTTTCCAAACGGGCTTCTCGACTTCCTGAAAGCCTCGCTACATGACCGCCCCGTCATCACGGACAAATTCTTTCATGGGCAACTGAATTTGCCTGACAAGGCCGGAAAAGTTGAATTCGCCATCGCATGGCCCGAAGACGGCGACCCGATCAGCCACTCCTACTGCAATACTATCCCGACCCCGCTCGGCGGCACACACGAACAGGGGCTGCGCACGGCATTGACGCGCGGGATTAAATCCTACGGCTCTCTCGTCAACAACAAGAAAGCGGACCAGATTACTTCAGACGACGTTATGAACGGCGCCGCTGTTTTGCTCTCCGTCTTCATCCGTGACCCGCAGTTTCAGGGTCAGACGAAGGAAAAGCTGGTTACCAACGAATCCGCCAAATGGGTTGATTCTGCTATAAAAGATTATTTCGACCACTGGCTTACCGCCGACCCGGCTGCATCTAAAATGCTCCTCGAAAGCATCATCGAAAAAGCAGAAGAGCGTCAGCGCCGCAAGTCAGATAAGGAAATGGCGCGCAAAACCGCGACCCGCAAACTGCGCCTGCCTGGCAAACTTGCCGACTGTTCCAGAAACGATGCGGAAGATACTGAAATTTTTCTGGTTGAGGGGGATTCCGCTGGCGGCTCTGCCAAACAAGCCCGTTCGCGTGAAACCCAGGCCGTGCTTCCTCTGCGCGGTAAAATCCTGAACGTTGTTTCCGCCACCGCCGATAAAATACGTGCAAACCAGGAAATTCAGGATTTGATCCTCGCTCTTGGTTGTGGCGCCGGAAAAGATTTCGATGTCAACAAACTACGCTACGAACGCATTGTCATCATGACGGATGCCGACGTCGACGGCGCACACATCGCCTCCCTGCTCGTCACCTTCTTCTATACGCAAATGCGCGGACTTATTGAAAAAGGCCATCTCTATCTGGCGCAACCGCCGCTTTACCGCCTCACAGCCGGAACCCTTTCAGAGTACGCGCGGGACGACGCACACAAAGAAGAACTGATGAAAACGACCTTCAAAGATAAAAAGAAAGTCGATATTTCCCGCTTCAAAGGCCTTGGCGAAATGCCGGCAGCGCAACTAAAGGAAACCACAATGTCGCCGGAAAGCCGTACGCTGCTGCGCGTAACAATCCCTGACGCCATGGCCGCCCTCGGCATCACCGAAGAAGAAGGCAAAGCCGGTAACTCCGAAGTAGACGATCTGGTAGAGCGACTTATGGGCAAGAACGCGGATGCACGCTTCCAATTCATTCAAGAGAATGCTGAATTCGTCCAGGATATAGACATCTAGAATAAAAATGCCGATCCCCACCCTTATCTCAGGCTTATTCAACGCCAGGCCGAAAGCGATACTTGCCTTGGCGTGCACAGCCCTCGCTTTTTACCTTTTGATAGTGCAAGTCCCGGCAATGGCCAGAACACGTGTTTTAAACATGCTGGAATCCGCAGGCTTTGGCGAAGCAAGCGTAGAAAGCGTTTATCTGCGCCCCATGGGAATTCGCGCAACGGACATTAAACTCGATGCCTCAGGCCTGGATATCATAAAGACCTTCGACGTGGATTTGAGCTGGCCGTCCTTTATAGTAACGGGTGAGATTAAGGGTCTCCGAATAAAGGATGCGACAATCAGCAGCAATATCGACGACATAAGCGCAATCAGCCGCAAGCTGACGGAAAAAATCCTGACCCTTCCCGATTTTCGTCTCAATCTTTCGGACGTCGTGATTGATATCTCCACGATATTTGGCGATATACGCGTGCGCTTGGATGCATCTGTAGAAAACGCAGACAATCCCCACGTCCGAAAGATCCAAGCGAAATTGACCGCCGACCAATACCAGCTGGGTTTCAGCAGCGAATGGGAAGGCCTTGTTAATAAGGACGGCACCCTTGATTTGACGGGCAACATCGTAGATGGCCGGATGAACATGGGGCCGTTGCGCATTTCCCGCTTTAATGGCTGGGCCGGGACCGGTTTCGATGGGAAAGCATATAAGCTTCAAACGCAGCTGGAAGCAGGCAGCGCAGCTTTCATGGATGTTCCGTTGCAAAAGCTTTCTGTGATAAGCGAGATTACGCCGGAACAAACCGTTTTGTCTGCCCGTTCCGGCATTTCCGGAATGAAGGATGTTCTTTTTACCGCGGATTTAACAAGAAACGAAAAGCAGGAATCCTTCACAGCCATATTAAAAGGCGACAATTTTGGCGGACTGCTGGATTATATAGATGAAACGACGACCAAGAATAAGACTATCCCGGAAACGTTACTGAATCGCAGACGATTTGAACTCACCATTACATTTCAGCCAGACCGCCGTTTTGTCGGCGGTCCGCTTCCATTCTCCATTTCTTTAAACACGGATGGAAGCGATGTCATGGAAGGAAACGCTCTCTTTTATTCAGACACAATGGATGTCCGCGGCTCTCTGGAAACGGACACGAATCTGGCAATGGCGTTCCAGGATTACTTCAAAATCCCATCGGAAAACATAAAGCAAAACTTCATAAGGCTGGACGGTGACTCCCGCCATTTTCTACAGAGCAAAGAGCAAACCGCCAATTAAGGATAAGCGCAGGAGTCAAACACGACCTTGGCGAAAGATTTCGCGCCTTCCTCAACCGTGAATCTGTATTCGCGCCCCCCAACGACAATAGAGTGACGAATGGGAAACGTGCCTTTTTTCACTTCCGTTCCTGCGTCCGCTGTAATAAAGGAAATTTCGACATTCTGCGCCGGATCGAACCACGCCTCTGCCTGACCGTCTTTGCTAAACGCGCTTGCGCCCTTTGCTTTTATTATTATGGCTCCGTCCGCCACTGAAGCGCTGGAATCAGGTCCTGTATAACTCGGCGTTGAAACGACAAAGCGCTTCGTTTCCGGATCCGTACAATCTGTCGGCGGGCGGGAGGATTTAATGACAAAAGATAACCGCTCCGGCGCCATACCCTGCTCTAGCTGCTCCCGTACCAGCTTCGTCAGATCCTGCATGGGACCTTCCGGCATTACGGCATTGTATTCGGCCTTGACCTGCTCATAGCGCGTATTAGCCGTTTGCGCTTCGGCGCGAAGCTCGGTAACGCTTTTTTGCAACGCATCCCGTTCCTTGCTCAATTCAGCAACCTGTTCTTTCATTGATATGGATTTTTCCATACTGAATTGTTTGCCCAGCCAGAACCCCACAGAGGCGGACAGTCCAATGACAAGGATCATACTAATAGCGTTATTCGCCTTTTGTATCGCGCGTGCGCGATACCGTGTATGAGGATTGTAGGAATTAATCATCATAATGGGTGTATCTCCGGAAAATCGGACTAATATAACGAGCATGCAAAGGAAGAACAAGAGGCGTAAAGCGGCTCTTATTTCATGCCGCTTCCAGGCAGACTTATCCCCGAACTCTCAAATTCGCCCAGGTTTTTGAAGCCAACTCTCAGCATGATTTCCGTATCGCTATCCCCTGTGGAATCGTCTGTGAGCGTCCGCTGTGCGGTCAGAGCAAATGTCATACACTGGCCATCATAGTCTATGCCGTAACCTGCCTGCCGCAACCCGTCTTGCCGGTCGCTCAGGTCATACCAAACGTCCCCGGAAACATACCAATGGTCGTAAAACCTTAATCTGGCCGACGGACGTATCTGCTCCCTCGCCTCGGTTAAATCCGTATTGCTCAAAGCATCGGCATAAAAATAACGAACACCAAGCTGCAGCGGATCCCAGCTGAAATACCCGTCAAGATCGTGTCGCTGGGAACTCATATTGTTGTTATCCAGCTGCGTCCTATAATCCAAGGTCAGATATTCAGCCAGCGTGAGCGAAAGCTGGCCTACATAATCGGAGTCTTGTCCCGAAAGGCCCGATCCTTCATTAAATGGATTATCGTCTTCGTCAACTCTGTGACTTTGTCCAAAATACAATTCTCCACGATATCCATTGTCGCCGTACCACCCAGTACGAATACCGTAGGTCACATGGCTGCGATCTTCAATTCTGTCGTATCCTGGGAAACGATTGGATTCAAAAATATTTGACGCATCCAGAGTGAAATCCTGACTGTCTTCGTTGGGGATACCCTGATTTTCGTCATAATCCACATTTGTGCCTGCAGTAAAAGACACCACCGGCGCAACAGTAATTTGCGATGTCTCAAGGCGTTTGACAAAAGGATAGCTTGTTTCCCAATTCGCCTGCGCAAACCCCCGGGTCTGCGTGCTTTGATCATCGTTAGGATTGCTGAGGGTTTCATCACGGCTTTGCACGTTATAAACATCACCTCTGATTAATGCGTCAAGTTTGTTCACAAGGCCAAATCCTGTGATGTAACGTCTTTGCCACCCCACCTCTGCAGAACCGCGGGCAACGTCCTGGCCGCTGCCATCCCGATACAATCCCAAGGCCGACATCGTAGCATTCCATCTACCGCCCAATGTGTCATTCGGCGCGCCGTAGAAAGATGCGACAACTTCAGGCAGCACCGCAGGCTGGTCCACCTGCCGGCGACTGATCCGCACATCCTGAAACGCCATCATACGACCGACCATATAATTGCGCCCCGAAAAACGCTCGGCATACAATTCATTCTCCAGGACATCGTCAGAATCGAAATTATACTGACGCAAATATTGATCATCCGACGCAACGGCCACTTTCATCCCGGATCGCCAGTTTTCATTCATGTCCCACTGCCCTTCACCGAATAAATGGCCTCGGGCCTCGTCGTGAATGGTACGAGAACGGCCATTTACGCGGTCAGCATGGTCCGAAATAGTAGCACTCCCATTAAACTGTATCCTTGCATTGTCAAAACGCTGTCGGTATTCGGCCAACGCAACGGGGTTTACATTCGTTGGCACAATCGCCCCAACCGTAACATCCTTATCTGGCGCCAGAGCCCAATAATATTCCTGCTGATAGGATGCGCCGAGTTCACTGTCATATCCTGCCGTAGGCATAAGGAATCCGCTCTTTTGCTTTTCCGATCCATCGGGATGCGAAAAATATGGCGTGTAAAGAAGAGGCACGCCTGCAAATTCAAACCATGCATCGCGATAGGATATGCGTTTTTCCGTTTCATCATGTGTAATTTTGTCGGCGCGCAATTGCCAAAGCGGCGGATTTTCCGGATCTTCCTTACACGGCTCACATGGCGTATAGGTGGCTTTCTTTAATATGACGACCGTCCCGCCCGTGCGTGTACCCTCCATGGCCGTGAAGCGCGATCCATCGTTCAATAATATTCGCAAGCCTTGAACAAAGCCGTCCTTCATATCTTGCGTTAATTCGATGTCATCCGCGAAATACGTCGTGCCGTCCGCTTCACTCACAACGACATTGCCGCTGGCCTTCACCTGATCTGTGCGCAGATTATAAGATACCTGGTCAGCTTTCAGGATTCGTCCATTCTGCACCATTTCTACACTGCCGGATGCGGTGACGATCTGATTCTCTTCGTCGTTAATAAGTGTTTCCGCTTCCAGATCAACCGGCACATCTTCCGAATTAATGGGGCGCGCTTCGTCTGTCGCGGATTCCATGTGCGGTAAAGGATCCGCAGTCTGTGATGATGGCGGAGGCGTAGCGGGAAAATTCTGCAGATACGGATTTCTTACACCCCACTCAGTATCTACCGCAGCGGCACGGCCAGCCGCCGGGAACACACAAAGAGGTGTTAGAGTTCCCGTTAGAAAAGTGCAGGTTAGAAGAGTGAGGCCGTATTTTTTAAAAATGAGATTTCTCCCGCGAATCACATAGTTACGCACGCCCGTTCAGGCCTTGTAATTCTTGAGGAATCTACGAAAAAGTCAATCGTGAAAAGGCTTACGCATTAACGCATAAACGCAGGCAAATCATCGCCGAATCCAGGGCCGTCATGGCCGTCTTCGTCTTTGCTTCGCGCAGGCGCATGCCCAGCGCGCTTGCCATCCTGATGCGACGCGGAACGCGGTTCGTCACGCTTAGGACGATCATGACGGCGTTCGGCCCGCTCTTTTGGCGCATGATCCTTTTGGACCGGTTCAGAAGTGTCTTTCGATGTTTCCATTTCAAAGACAGGAATGGGTTTTTTGATTAGTCTTTCGATGTTTGCAAGGAATTTTTCATCTTCTTTCGTAGCGATCATCCATGCCCGCCCGCTCTTCCCTGCGCGCCCCGTTCTGCCGATCCTGTGAACATAATCATCCGCGCTCATCGGTACGTCATAATTGAATACGTGGCTTACATTGGAAATGTCCAACCCTCGCGCGGCGACGTCGCTGCAGACCAGAAAGCTGATAGTCCCATCCCGAAAACCCTGCAATGTCTCCGTTCTTTTTGCTTGCACCATATCGCCATGCAAGGGCGCCGCGGCATATCCCTGCTTTTGCAGAAAACCCGCCACATCGCCGATATCGCGTTTGCGATTTAAGAAAATAAATGCGTTCTTAGGAGCCTCCTGTTTCATTAGTCGGCCAAGAACGCGCTTTTTATCACGCGTACTGGTATGCACCAGAAACTGCTCCACAGTCACGGCGGTAGAAGCAGGAGCATCCACGGAGACTTCTTTTGGGTTAGACAGGAACTTTTCTGTCAACCGTTTGATTTCTGGCGGCATCGTTGCAGAGAACAATAATGTCTGACGTGTCGGCGGGATCAGCGAAACAATTTTTTCAATATCGGGAATAAAGCCCATATCAAGCATCCTGTCCGCCTCATCGATGACAAGGATTCTGATGTCGTTCAAAAGAATCGCGCCACGGCTGAACAGATCCAGCAGGCGGCCCGGCGTCGCTATAAGGACATCGACCCCTTTATCCAGAAGCTTTGTCTGATCCCCCATGGATTCACCGCCAACGAGCAGCGCCATGGTAAGCTTGTGATACTTGCCGTATGTCTTGAAATTTTCCGCAACCTGCGCCGCCAGTTCACGCGTCGGCTCCAAGACCAGCGAACGCGGCATCCGCATCCTGGCTCTGCCGCCAGAGAGAGCGTCAATCATAGGCAGCGTAAAACCCGCCGTCTTCCCTGTCCCCGTTTGCGCAAGACCGACAACATCCCGCGCCATCATGATGATGGGGATTGCCTTCTGTTGAATGGGCGTTGGTGTTTCGTAGCCTTTTTCGGTAACCGCTTTAAGCGTTTCCGGACTAAGACCCAGATCTTCAAATTTCATGTAATATTCTACCTATGCGGGCGCATCTTTAGCAGATTTCCGCGGCTTTCCGCAAGGTCTTATTAATGCAGCAGCCAAGGAGAGCGGTGCACTGTGACATATATGAATACATTAAAAACGAACAGGATCGTAGCCACCTTTAAAACCATGTGAGCCTTTGATTTCCGCGGGGCACAAGCCCCATGGGCGCAGCCCGTGCTATGGCAATCCATCTTCTCGCTGTAAAGCGTAATAGCCCAGCCAAGCGCAAGAATTATGGCTGAAATTACAATCATCGGAACTTCCCAATGATGGATAAACTCATGAAACCTGACCATAAAGGGAGGCAGGGCCGCGACCATCCCAAGCCCTGCTAAGAGGCTGAAAAGACTAAACATAGTCGGGAGAACGCAGCAAAAAACATGGCTCGTCTCAGAGGCGATGACCGCCCACATCAGGGATTTATGCAACTTGTCGTTCATGGAAGAAGTTGTACTTCATCCCGCCCAAGAGAATCAAGCTCATTGTTACAATATAACAATATTAATTGCGAATACCTGACAAGAAGCTATTAATCTGCCCACGAAGGGAGTCTGTTAATTTTGCCACATCATTGGCAGCTTCAAGAACCATTCGGGACTGTTCGCCCGTTTGGGCGGCATTGCTGCTAACACGCCTGATCGTCTCAGACACTTGCTGCGTTCCCGAAGACACTTCTGTGACATTGCGACCGATTTCACCCGTCGCCGCGTTCTGTTCCTCAACAGCGGCCGACACGCTCGATGCCGCAGTATCTATCAGACGAACGTTAGAAATAATCATTTCGACGGCATCGACGCTGTTCTTAATGGCTTTCTCAATACCCTGAACCCGCTCGTTGATCTGCTCGGTTTTATTGGCTGTTTCAATGGCGAGTTTTTTAACCTCATCCGCAACAACGGCAAAACCTTTCCCGGCCTCGCCCGCGCGGGCCGCTTCGATCGTGGCATTGAGCGCAAGAAGATTCGTCTGATCCGCAATATCTTTAATCGCCTCAACAACTTCACCGATAGAACCCGTCAAACTGTTAAGATGCGCCACCGTTTCGGAAGCCTTCTTGGCTTCATCTGCGGCAACGCCCGCTTTCTGGGCGACCGCGCCTACCTGCAAGGCAATTTCCTGCGAAGATGCCGACAGCTCTTCCGTCGCGCTGGCAACGGTCTGAACATTGGCATCCGTTTCATTCGCAATATTGGCCACGAAGTTACTGGCTTCGGCCGTCTGTTGCGACGCTGTATTCAAGTTTGCAGCCGCCTCTTTCATATTGTCAGCAGATAAAAGGAGATTTTGCAGAGAGTCCTGTACGTAGGAATCGAAGCGGTCCGCCATATCGACGAGGGCCTTGCGGCGCTCCTGCTCACCCATAATCTTCGCAAGCTCCTGCTCTTCCTGCAGCTGCTTTATGGCCAGAGCATTGCTTTTAAACACCTGCAATGCACGCGCCATCTTACCAATTTCAGACTTTGCCGTCGTGTATGGAACATCCGTATCAAGATTGTTGTTCGCAAGGCGGTCCATGGAAGACGTAAGATTGTTCAACGGTTTTGTTAAACTTTTTGAGACAATGAAAAACACAAGCAAAGAAATAAGAATTCCAATAGCAGAGACTTCCAGTACCTGCATTTGCTGCTGCCTGTATGTGTCTATGCGAATTTGTATCAAGGCATCCAGCTCATCAAAACCCGACTTCCAGAAGTCGTAAGAGGCCTTCGTTGCCGCCAGCCAGGAATTCAGCATATCGGCCTGTGACACCGGAGTGCCCCCTGCTATACCCGTGATAATAGCAGAAAAAGCGTCATTCTTTTCTTTATATGCGGCCAGCGCGGGTTCCAGATTTGTTTTCAGGGTCGCGCTTTCGCCATAAAAATTGGGATCTTCCTTAAAGGATACATCCATATCGGCCACGACCCGGCCAATATCCGCTTCCGTAAGCATCCGCGAGAACACAGCGGCTTCCGTCATTTCCATTTGATTCAACCCTCTGCCGGGAGTCAATTGCTCCGCAAACGTAGAGCCGATCACCGACAATCTATCGACCGTCTGAGGCATCGCCAAAAGTGTGACATCCATCAAATAATAGCTATCAAGGTCCGGATCGAGGATCAGGTTTGAAATATCCCCCGCATGCGCAATCATCCCGCGGAGATCAGCGATGAATGTCACCAGCTTTTCTTCAGCGGCAGGAGCATCCGTTGCCGTCAGGGCTTCAATTTCTTTCCATTTGGCAAGAACGGTTTCATACTTCAAAGCTTCACGGCCTCGCTTGGCAAGCCCCTCATCCGTAAACTGCAGATCAACGCCGATTTCATCCTGGATCGTTTTTAAAACCGCCATCTGATCGTCAATGTTTTTTACGAGGGCGTCTTTATCCAATAAACTGAACCGCGCTTTGTTTTGCTCGAGAATCAACCCAACGCGCAACATACCCGCATCGCGCAGCATAATAGCCAGCGGCCGTTCGTACTTGTTGCCTTTCATTTCCCAGGCGGAAAATTTTATATTCGCTTCAATGGTCGTATACGTCTGCGATAATGCCGCCAAGAGCGTGGCAAGCAGGATGGTAATACTCAGTACAAGACGGGCGTTAATGGATAAATTGTTCAGCAGCTTGAACATACATGACCTCTGACAAAAAATGACGGCTTCTTTAGCCTATAGCAGCGATAGTTAATGAATGATTAGAAAAACGCAGGAAGACACTCAATCCCTGCATACTATTATGGATGATCCAAATAGCATGCAGAAATTATAGTATGTAAGCAAACCGCGCTTTTGTATAGTGCATTGTGCAGCGCACTCACATGTTTAAAACTTTATCGTTACGCCGCAGTATACACTTCGCCCCTCCCCAGGATAAAATACATTTGTTGCCGCGGCATTTGCATCCGTAACAGTGCTAAAACTTGTAATTGTCTTCTCATCGGTCAGGTTGCGGGCATCCAGAAACAAGGACATATTTTCATTTATGTCATATCCTGCTTTTACCCCCGCTATAATGTAGCTATCGGCTTTCATTGTATTTGCGTAGTCAACCCATGGCGCCGCGGGCACCCATTCGATGTTGGGTTCGATAGACGCCCCCTTTTTTTCATATCGCATAGACAGATTGATTTGATGTTTTGGAGCGCCGGCAAGCTCGTTATCACCATACTGATTATCGCCATCAAACTGAAAATCGTTCAAATTATAAATACCCCACAGCGACAGTCGGTCGTTCAACCGCCACCCAGCCCCAAGTTCTATCCCTTGATGGATCGTCTTGTCCGCATTAAAGGTGGACGCCGGCACATCGGACGTAACCGCGAAATTCAGCAGCTCATCGCGCACTTGCGCATGATACAGCGTTACATCCCACGAAAAATCACCCTCTTTGCCACGCGTCCCCGCCTCTACAGTCCACGCTGTTTGCAGATCAACCGGAACAAATCCAGCGTACGCCCCCTGCACCAGCTCGGAAAAAGTCGGCGCCTCACTGCTGCGCGTTACACTCGCGTACATTTCGCTGCGTGGTGTGATATTCCACATAACGCCAATTTTCGGGTTGAGACTGTAAAAAGTCTTTCCATCATCGTTTGCACGATTCAGGAAGTCTTTGTAGTCTCTGTCCGCAACGGATGCCTGCAACCCCGTTATCAAACTCCAGTTTTGAATGATGTGCAGACGATCTTCCCCATAGAATTCAACATTCTGCGCAACCTGTTCCCCGTTTGCGGTGGCATTACCCCGGTGCCCGGCCATATTGACGAACCGCTTCGCATCATTACGGCCCCGACCTATATTCACACCCACGGTTACATCGTTTTTCCTGCCGCCAATTTCAGCGCTGCCGTGCATGCGGGCAAAACCTCCAATATCCAAAGACGCCTGATCAACCACCTGGAAAATCGGATGGTATAACGACTTATCGTTTATATATCCGCCCGCTTCGATCTGCACGCCGTTGTCCAGATCAAACACAGTACGGTTGGCAACGCGAAGCGACCTGATATCACGTGCATAATTATTGTACAGATTTACATCCGGAACAGATTTAGGGTCATGCAGCGCGGCCTCTTTTGTAATCGTTCCCGGCACCTCCTGCTTTATATCGTTCCATGACACATAAAAACGTGTCTCGGCCCGGTCACTTAACGGCACACCAACATTGCCGGAAAATCCTTGATTGTCCTGATCGCTCTGCTTTCTATATCCATCACTTACAGTCTTCGTCACGCCAGCAAAAGCATCGAAACCATCGAATATTTTTGCCGCCGCCGCATGCGTGCGGATCGTTCCAAAACTACCTGCCTCCGCACGAAGCAATGTGTTATAGCCGGCTGTCCATGCAGTCGGCGACGCCATATTCACAGCGCCCCCTAAACTCGCCGCCCCGTATCTTAGAGCCTGCCCGCCCCTATATACCTCGACATGCTGAAGCATAAGAGGATCAATCTCCTGAAAATCCCCGCTTCCGTCCGCGAAATTAAAGGGGATCCCATCCTGCAACAACGTTACACCGCGCAAATGGAAAGATCGCGATAATCCGGACCCCCGGATTGAAAGCCGGGATTCCTCCCCCCATCGCGGCTGAGCCAGGATACCAGGTGTGCCGGCCATCATATCCTTCATCGAGAGGGCATAGCCGTTCTGGAATTTCTTCGCGGGCACAAAACTCACCCCTCCCGGAATGGCCCGCATTCGCTCCTCTACAATAGCCGTTCCGGGCGCTGTCCGCGTTCCCGCCTGCCCAATAGGTACGTTTATTTCCAACGGGTCAGCTTTTGCGTGTTGAGGTAATAGCGATAAAGTTACAAGGGCGGCACAAAGCGCACCGCGCATGGCTATGAGCATGAAAATTCTCCATTTAATCCTGATAAAATTTGGCAATTGTGATTGGATTAAACGGACGCAGGCGGTCCACGGGGGGAGTGACCGGAATAATGGAAGTCAGATGCAAACGATACCTGCAACGCAAAGACAGGCGTGACGACGACATTCACAGGGATAGCGATATTCGCCTGCCCCGAATCTATCGTGCTCCAGGAGATCGTCGAAAAATAGGGGCAAACCTTCACGCTTAGGTGTTGAGGATGATCTGACTCACGGTCACCCGGAATAGAACCAGGATCCACGTAAACCGTTTTCTCACCCATACCAGAACATATAACGACGGCAACCTTGCCGTCCCTCGTCGTCCCCGGCATAAACCCGGTAGGAATGAACGACTGAAGCAGAAAGGCAAGGACGACAAACGCGCAGATTATCTGCGCATGTTTTATATTCTTGCCTGCCGATTGCAGAAAATGCCCCAAGTGCTTCCCTCCAGCGTTCTGAGACCATATATCAGAATCCAAACAAAGCCAAACATAATGCAGATACCGGAGAGGACTTTCGCGCACGTCCTTACATGCGCACTGTCGCACCATGCGCGATTTATTTTATGACTGAGGAAAAATACGTCCAGCGCACATGAAATAAACATGAAAATTTAAGGAACCATCATTCCTTCCATTCCTTTGTGAAGTGACAATTTCCCACATAGAAAAGGAGAAAAAACATGGCACGGAAATCTACAAAATCTTCGCGTGATAACGAAGACGACAACAAGGAGTCCAGACGGCGTGGACGCGGCAACGGCACACCGGAACGAGATGAGGAAGGCCGCTTCATGAGTTCATCCGACTCCGACTCGGGATATGACGAGGAAGAGGATGAACGTTATGAATCCAATGACTACGGACGGAGTGGACGCGGACAACAATCGATGAGAGGCCGCCAGCAGGCACGCTATAACGACGAACGCAATTATCAGCGTGAAGGCGAAGGCCGCGGCCATGGGCGTGGCGGCTGGTTTGGCGATCCTGAAGGCCATTCGGAAGCTTCCCGCAGAGGATGGGAAAACGAAGATCACGGCCCCAGCGGCTGGTACGGAGATTCCGAAGGTCATTCGGAAGCATCGCGCAGGGGATGGGAGAACGAAGATCACGGCCCGAGCGGTTGGTACGGAGACCCTGAAGGTCATTCGGAAGCATCGCGCAGAGGATGGGACGAACGTGGCCGCTCCTCAAACTATCGCAACCGTGACGATGAGCGGGGCTATAGGTCGCAAGGCCGTGGCAACTATGACGACGACCGGGGCTATCGTTCCCGAGGACGCAGTTATGACGACCGCGAAAGCTATGGCAACGGCCGTGGACGCTCTAATGGCGGAAGCAGCGGTAATCGTGGCTGGCAGGGCGATCCCCGCGGGCACGCTGAAGCAGCAAGACGTGGCTGGGAAAACCGGCGCTAAAAAAATAGCCCCGCTCTATGCGGGGCTATTTTTTAGGGAGCTACGCAACAGCTCGCGCTTCCTGCGCATGCGCGCCATCGGAAATAAGAAACTCCACATTTTCCTGGCCTTGCCAATTGTTAATCTGAAACTGACCGGCCAGGTGAAACAGCGATTGATTATGGTTTAGCAGCGCCTGTCCAAGCTTTGTGCCCACCCCATTGAAGAACATAGCCTTCATTCGGCGTCCGCCCTCCCAATCGTTAATCTGCACACGGATATGCTTTTCTTTCAACACATCCGCCATTTGAACACGTACATTGGCAAGCGCAAATACAGGCTCTGTATTTTGCGGGCCGAACGGTCCGAGGTGATCCGTGACCAGACGAACGAATTGCGTCTCCGCACCCCGTATCGTCGCAATCCCGTCAATGACCGTCTCTGGCGTTAAATCGATTGTCTCGCTCTGCTTTGTTATATTTACATTCAAAAACTCACGGAATTCCGGCAGACGATCCGGCATAATTGTAAATCCGCCCGCCATGGCGTGCCCACCGCCCTTGATCAAGATTTCTTGGTTGCGCGCTTCTATAAAGGCCTTCGCCAGATTAACGCCCATAATAGAACGTCCGGAACCGCGCCCTTCTAATACCCCATCCGGGTTTTCGGCAAAGGTCACAACAATCGCAGGCTTTCCGAACCGCTCCTTTAAACGACCCGCCACAAGGCCGCTGAGCCCCGGATGCCATTCCGGATCGGATACAATAATCACAGAGCCTTGATCCAGACCATCGCGCTCCACCCGCTCAACGGCTTCTTTCATCATCTGGGATTGGATTTTCTTACGCTGTTCGTTGCAATCATCCAGCACAAACGCGATGGATCTCGCCTCGTCCATATCATCGGTCGAAAGCAACCGCGCGCCTAGATCAGATTTATGAACGCGACTGCCTGCATTGATACGCGGCCCCAGCGTAAATCCCGCATCAATGGGCCGCGGCGCCGTTTCAAGGTTTGCGACCTCGCACAAGGCCCGGATGCCAGCGTTTGTCTTTAACGCCATCTGTCGAAAACCTTCACGCACAAACAATCTGTTTGGTCCGGTCATAGGCACCATATCGCATACGGTTCCAAGAGCGACCAGATCCATCCAGTTTTTCATCGGCGCATCCACGATATTTTTTTGTTCAAAAAATTTTTCGCGCCTTAAAACATTATTGATGGCCACACATGACAAAAAGGTTACACCGCAGGCCGCAAGCATGGACAATCCCGATGTGTCATCGATGCGCTTGGGATTAATGACGTGATTTGCGTTCGGAAGGCTTCCTTCCGTCTCATGATGGTCGAAAATGGAAATTTCCAGGCCGAGATTGCGCCCTTCTTCAACGGCCTTGAACGCCGTCGTTCCACAATCCAGCATAACGACACAATGCGCGCCCGCATTTTTTAAAAATTGCAGCCCCGTTAAATTTGGCCCATACCCCTCGCTTAAGCGGTCAGGAATGTATACCGGCGCATTAACACCGCAATGCCGCAAAAACCGGATCATGGTCGCCGCGGACGTTCCGCCGTCCACATCGAAATCCGCCAAAATTCCTATAGAATTGCCACGCATTATCTTAGCGGCAATATCTTCCGCAAATGCTTTCATGCCCGCCAATGAAAACGGGTCTGGAAAATGGCTGCGTAATGTTGGATAAAGAAAAGATTCTACGTCGTCCGGCCCCACACCGCGAATATGGAGCATACGCGCGATATAATCTGGCAAGCCGTGCAGCTGCGATATCCGCGCCACAATATCCTGCTCTACCGCAGGAAATACCCAACGAAAATCCTTTAAGGATCGATTCACGTTAAGAAAAGACATGGAGGTCATTAAAAAACCTCACTGGCACGAAAAAGCAGCTGAAATAAAAATTCTGCGAACATCAAAGAACCGAAAAAAAGGGAATCACTTGTGAAAGGATACGCCAGCGCCTATGGGGCTTCCATAAGAAAATAAGCCTCATTCATGCCCAGACGCAAGGGCTGCGTTCGTTTTTCGCAGGCGTATCATTAACATACGGATCAGCGCCCGAAGCATCGGATCGCATTGCTTAATCTTTTCGTCCAGCACTGATGGGGGAATGGGTTGAACAGAAATAGGTCCTATAGCCTTTACGCTCGCCCCGTAATCAGATCCTTTAAAGAGCGCAGCCTCGCCCACGATATCACCCACACCGACCGAAGCTATTTTTACGCCCTTAACATTCACCTCGGCAGCCCCTTCCAT
>CAUJHN010000103.1 GCA_963204825.1 Pseudomonadota bacterium | reverse complement strand
TAAAATGGTCCCCCAGCGCTTCGCGTTCACTTTCCAGTTTTGTTTCCAGCGTCGCCCGGCGGGCAGCGGAGGCGGCCAGCTTTAACCCCAAGATAAGTCCACAAACGGCGGCGCCGACCAAAAGCCCGCCCCCGAAAGAGAGCGGATCGAATGCAACTTCCTGTAAACCAAGGCCATTATTCATGATAGGATTGACATTAAACGCAGTTTGGGGAGAGAACAATTGAATTCTGACAAACATAGGCCCAATTCCACCCGGGGCAACGCGATGGTGTATATTTTAATAGCACTGGCGCTTCTTGCGGCCATTACCATGATGGTGGCGGACCAAAGCTCGGATACCAGCGACAAGGTGGACGATTCTGAACTTTTGACCACGCGGGTTATTGCCTATGCCGGGACGGCGCAAAATGTTTTGGACCGGATGCTCATGACGGGAACCCTTGCCGCCAATTTAAGCTATCTGCGCCCAGCAGATGCGGGGTTTAATACGGCCCCGCACCTTAATAAAATCTACCACCCGAATGGGGGCGGTTTGAATTATAATGCCGCCACAAGCGATATTTTCGGCACCTGCACAGCACCAAATGCGGGATGGTATATCGGCGCGGCCAATAATTTTGAATGGACGCCGACCACGACGAACGATGTCATCCTGACCGCCTACTGCATCAAGCAATCCATTTGCGCCAACATCAATAAAAAAATATCCGGCAGCGCAACGATACCGACTGTATCCGGCGATGCCGCGGATTATTTTGTGCCTGAACCTGACTGGAGCACACATACCAATTTTACGGCGGCCTTATGCGCCAGCTGTTCGGGCATACCGAGCTTTTGCGTTGCAGATTCAGCAGCGACGCCTGTCTACACGGCTTATTTTATTCTTAAAGGTTTATAAGGACGGTTCTTAAAACATCCATCCCTTCGCCCGTTTCCGAACTGGTTATTGCGATGGATGGGAATGCGGCCGGATGTTTGACCAGAATTTGCGTGATTTTCTGGATCATGGCTTCCCGTTCCTTCTGAGAAGCCTTATCGCATTTGGTCAGAACGATGCGGTAGTTGACGGCGGCCTTGTCCAAAAGATCCATCAAATGGATATCGCTTTCTTTCAAACCGTGACGGGAGTCGATCAGGATGAGAACGCTGCGCAGATTTGGGCGGCCGCGCAGATATTCAAAAATAAGATGATCCCATTGTTCGCGCACCTCTTTGGAAACCTTCGCGTAGCCATAGCCCGGCATGTCGACGAGATAAAGAAGCCCGCCTAAATTGAAGAAATTGAGCTGCTGCGTCCTGCCCGGCGTGTTGGATGTTTTTGCGAGCGTGCTGCGCCCCGTCAGCGCATTCACCAGCGATGATTTACCGACATTGGAACGCCCTGCGAAGGCGACTTCGTTAAATTCGGGCGGCGGCAGCTGCTTAAGATCCGCCGACCCCCACATGAAGTCGCACGGACCGGCAAAGATCCGCCGCGCCTGCTCCTTCTGTTCCGGGGAAAATTCTTCCATTACTTCTTCTTTTTCTTTTTGGGCTTGGGTTTTGATACACCCTTGATCTCCCCGTCAATCGCCTCTTCGATTTCTTCTTCGATCATTTCAAGGCTGGGGTGCACAGACGGACCTTCGGCGATTTCCTTTTCCAGTTTTTTCTTGTCGGCATCTGCGCTGAAGAGATGAATGGGCACTCCCATCGAGCGCATGATGATGACCTGCTGGATGATCGCGAGAATGTTATTCACCGTCCAGTAGATGACAAGGCCGGAGGCGAATTTCGCCATCACATAGGTCATGAACCACGGCATGATCGCGGCAAGGCGGGCCTGGATCGGGTCTTCCGGCGGCGGCGAGATATTCTTCTGGATGATCATCGCCGTCAGCATGAAGAGCGGCCAGGCGCCGATCATAAGGGCGGCGGGCGGCGTCCATGGGATGAGGCCGAAGAGGTTAAAGATCGTCGTCGGATCCTGCGCCGAAAGATCGTGGATCCAGCCGTAAAATGGCGCGTGACGCATTTCAATCGTGTTGGAGAGCACTTTATACAGCGCGAAGAAAATTGGAATCTGGACCAAAATCGGCACACAGCCGGCTGCGGGGTTAACTTCATATTTCTGGTAGAGTTTGACCAGCTCTTCCTGCAGCTTTTGTTTATCATCCTTGTATTGGTGGCGGATCGTATACATTTCCGGCGATATCTGACGCAGCTTCGCGAAAGATTTGTAGGACGTGTTCGCCAGCGGGAAAACGAGGATGCGCAGGCAGCAGGTGAAGATGATGATCGCGATCCCGAAGTTCCCCGTCAGGTGGTAAAGGAAGTTGATCACGAGGAAGAAGGGTTTCGTCAAGAAATAGAACCATCCGAAATCCACGGCCAGGTCAAAGTGCGGAATCCCCCATTCTCCCTGATATTTTTGCAGCAGGGAGAGTTTTTTCGCGCCGGAGAAGACGTTGATTTTATAGGAAGCGTCGGCGCCGTTTGGAATGTTGCGCGCGGCGCCGATGATATCGGCCTGATAGCGGTCTTTGGTTTTTTCATTGATGGCGGGCGAAGAAATGAAACGGAACTTCGTATCTTCGTTCTGGGCCGCCGGCGCCATCGCGGTCAGCCAGTATTTACCAGTCAGTCCGATCCATCCTTTTTGCGCTGTGAAGCTTTCTTCCGGTTTCTTTTTAAAGTCTTTGTATTTGCGTTCTTCCAGCTTTTCCCCGATATAACCAATAGGGCCTTCGTGAATCACGCCCTGATTGAGGAAGTCTTCCGGCAGACCGTGTTCCGTCGCCAGCGCGTAAGGATAGAGCGTTATTTCTTTTCCTGAGTTGTTGACGATGCGATCTTCGACCGACAGGCCGAATTCGTCGTTGATGGTGAAGGTCTTTTCAAATGTTACGCCGCCAGCCGTATATGTAAGCGTTACGGGCGTGGCCGGCGCCAGCGTGGTGTTTGCGCCCTTTACCGTCCATTTTGTATCGCTATCGGGAAGATTGGGGACAGCAGTGTCTTTGCCGTTGATCCAGCCCGTTTCCACGTAGCGCGGATGCGGCGTCTTCGCTGGGGAGAGGACCGTGACATGTTCCTGCTTGTCCGCCTTTTTATAATAATCTTTGAGCATCAGATCATCGATGCGCGCGCCCTGCAGGTTTATGCTGCCGGATGTCGATTTCGTTTCGATTTTCACGCGTGATGTCACGGCGATGATTTCTTCGCGCGGCTTGACGATGGCGGTATCCAGAATTTGGGCTGGCGCCGTGGCTTCGGCAACCGCCTTTGCTTTCAAGCTAGCCTGGCGCATGGCTTCCGCGTGCGGGCGTGCAATAAAATAATCATAGCCGAGCCACATGGAGATTGAGAGCACGGCGAAAATGATCAGATTGCGCATGTCTTGCGGATGCATTGAATCGCGGTCGTGCATAGTCGTTTATTCTTTCTGTGTGTGGTGTTGGTCGTTGCAGGATGTATCCTCTCCGCAATGACCGCGTTTATAGCCGATGATCCCCCGCCAATCAATGAGAGAGGGCACCGGATCCAGGAATGGGCCTTTATGCCAGGGATGGCATTTGCAAAGCCTTTTAACGGTAAGAAGGACGCCTTTTCCCGCCCCTTGCCGTTCAATGGCCTGCGCCGCGTAGTGGGAGCAGGTCGGGTAAAAACGGCACTTCGCGCCGGACATGGGCGATATGACATAGCCATAAAAGCGGATACAGCCCAAAAGCACGGCGCGCATCATAATGAAAGGCCCATTTTGTCGAGGCACCAGCGCAGATCTTTTTGAATATCCGCATAAAGCCGTGTCGCCGCACCGTCCCGCGCAATTAAAACATAGTCCATGCCGCTTTTTGCGTTGTGCGGCAGTATATCGGCGCAGGCGGCGCGCAGGCGGCGTTTCATCCGGTTGCGGCCCACGGCGGTCTTTTCGAGTTTCTTGGTAACGGTGATGCCGTAGCGGCGCTTTTCAAGATCGTTGGGGGCCGCGAGGAGGATGAAGCTTTTCGAGACCCATTTCTGCGCGCCTGCGTTCAGACGCAAAAAATCGGACCGCTTTAGCAGGCGGTCCAATTCCTTTAAATCTTCTTTGGTGGCTTTCATGGCTCAAACCTTACACTTCTCGGGCCCAAGGCCCGCAAGGCAGGCCTATTAAGCGGAAAGACGCTTTCTGCCTTTGGCGCGGCGGCGGGCCAGAACCTGACGACCATCAGCCGTTGCCATACGGGAACGGAATCCGTGGCGGCGCTTGCGGATGAGGCGGCTTGGTTGATAAGGGCGTTTCATAGCCATGGCTGTTGTCCTTGCTTTTCTTTGTCTTTTTAAGAATTTCGAGGGGTGTTTTAACGTGGAAAGGCCGGTCTGTCAATTTTTCTTGCGATTTTGGGTGGCTACCCCCATAGTATTCAACAGTCAAGCTTGTATTTCAGGCACTTAACTGTGCTATGATAACGGGTCTGAGGGACACAAAACGCAGGGTATACGGCAATGTATGTAGATAATAATTGGACACCCGTCACGGGCGACGAGCTGCTTGGCTTTCTGGAGATGGCCAACCCTATCGCCGGTGGCAAATACAAGACCAATCCACAAACGACCAAGGTGGATTACCGATTCTTGCCGTTTTACGACCAAGAAGTGGCGATGATCCGCGTTAAGGATCCTGCGTGGACCCCTGCAAACCTGTTTATTTACTACATCACGCACCAGGGCAATTTATACTGGCTCAACGGGACGTCCCCGCCGATTCACGAAATCAATGCCAAGGCGCCCGTTCGTATCACGGATGACAATGTTCTCGATTATTTACGTTTCTTCTGCTTTTTCGTCCGCGGCGATGAGGGCCCGTTCCTGATTGCAGAATCGCCGAATGACCCCTATCTGCCCAAGAATGTCGATGAACGGACCCGTTCGGTTATAGAGGGAACGATTCGTCCGGCCTCGTACGAAGGCAAGAACGATAAAGGCTTCTTCCTGTGCGATGCCGTCGTGTTTTATTCCAACGCCCTGTTCATAGCCAATTTTGCCGTCCAGCCGGGTGGCATGATTGAAATGCTGGACGATGACCCGATCGCTGCTGACCTCTCCGTCAAAGTGGATGCGCCTGTATCTTAACCAATTGAAAAATAATGTAAAAGCACTGTGTCGCTGCCATCTACGCTAAATTTTATTTCCGCTGGGCGCCTGTGTTATACTTCTATTAGGAGTTGGGCAGGAAGTGGGTATATGAACCAAAAAATCAATACTTTTCTGATATTTACGCTTGCAATGGGCACGGCGGCGCTCGCTGCGTTTCCGGCCTATGCGGGAGGAATGCCGGTGGCCATCGGCGATGAATGTCTGCCCGATACCCTGGGTGGCATGATCTGCAACATGATCAACAGCACAACAGGCGTTGCCGGTCTTATAAGCGGCCTCGCCTATGTAACCGGTCTGATCTGGGGCGTTGTGGGAATCGCGAAACTCCGCGACCATGTCGAAAGCCCGGGCCACCACAAACTATCCGACGCCATCAAAAGATTTGCCGCCGCGGGCGCCTTTTTCTGCCTGCCTTACATCGCAGACGTTGTGACGACAACGATAGACGGGGGCGGCATGTTTTACACCGCCGGGACGGGCTTTGCCGGAAAATCCTCCGGCATTGGTCTTGATTCCATGATCGTCAAGCTGGTCTCCAACGTGATGGAACCTATTGTCTGGGGCGTCGGCTGGGTTTCCTGGCTTTTCGGGCTGGCTTTCGTTTTCATCGGAATTTCCCGCATCATACAAACGGAACAACAAGGGCCAAAGGGCCCTACGGGAATTGGCACCATAACGACGTTTTTAATCGCCGGCGCCCTTTTTTCCCTTAACTCGATCATAACCTTTATCAACTCGTCGATGTTTGACTACCCTGTCTTCAGGACAAAGGGGATATTGCAATATACGGCGGGCATGAGCAGCGCCGCCGTAGATCACTCCCACGCCGTCATCAGCGCCATCATAGGTTTTGCCGTTATTCTCGGATGGATCAGCGTCGCGCGGGGTCTTTTCATCGTCCGTGATGTATCGGAAGGGCAATCAAAGGCCTCCATGATGGCCGCCATCTCGCATTTGATTGGCGGCGTGCTCGCGATTAACCTTGGCGGAGTTATCTCAGCGTTTCAGGCCACGGTCGGCATTACCGCGCCCAGCATCAAGTTTTAAGAGTTTTACCTCCCTGGTAAAAAACAAACTGGGGGAGCCTTAACGGCTTCCCCTTCTTTTTTGTTGATTAAAGGGCATCGTTGCCCTCTTCGCCCGTACGGATGCGCAACGCGGATGTCAGTTCATATACAAAGATTTTTCCATCGCCAATGCGTCCGGTGTTGGCGGCGCTTTGAATGGCCTCGATCACAGGTTTGCAAAGTTTGTCAGGGATAGCGACTTCAACTTTTACTTTGGGTAAAAAATTCACGGAATATTCGGCTCCGCGGTAAATTTCCGTCTGGCCTTTCTGCCGGCCAAAACCTTTGACTTCCGTGACCGTAAGACCTTCCACACCTAGGGATGTCAGCGCTTCACGCACGTCATCCAGTTTGAACGGCTTAATGACCGCCATGACCATTTTCATGAAAGGTTTCTCCTTCTTGTCTTAAAACACCAGCAGGTCTATAGCTTTATCAAGTTTCGAAGAAACCGTAAAGGACGGACATGGCAAAGACAAAGAACGCGCAAGATGGCCTGGAAGCCGATGTCGTCATTGTCGGCGGGGGACATGCGGGCTGTACGATGGCGGCCATTCTTGCCGCAAACGGCGTTTCGGTTATATGCATCGATCAGGACGATCCCGCCGCAACCCTGAAACACGCCTTCGATGGGCGGACGACAGCGATTTCTTTTGGTTCCAGACGCGTGATAGGAGATGCCGGCGCCTGGGACGACCTGGAAGACGATGCCTGCCCCATCCGCGATATACGTATCACGGAGTCCGGCTCTCCGACCTTGCTGAAATTTCTGACGGAAGAAGTCCGCAGCCCTGCTCTCGGCTGGATTGTTGAAAACAGGTTGCTACGGCTGAGCCTTTATAAACGCCTTGCGGCGCTGCCAAAAGCGCGCCATATCGCCCCCGCAAAAGTTGGCGGATTTGAACAGTATCAGGATTGCGTATCCGTTCTTTTAGAAGACGGCCGCACTGCGCGCGGGCAAATTGTGATTGGAGCCGACGGCAGAGCTTCCTTTACGCGGCAGAGCATGGAGATTGAAACGCGCGGCTGGTCCTACAAACAGCGCGCTATCGTTTGCGTCGTCACACATGAAAACCCGCACGAAAATGTTGCGATAGAAGATTTCAGAAGCGCAGGTCCCTTCGCCATTTTGCCCATGATGGATGACGAAGAAGGACGGCATCGTTCTTCCGTCGTCTGGACAGAACACGGCACAGAAAGAGAATCCGCGCTGCATTGGGATGAAGAAGTCTTCAACATAGCCCTGAACGAACGCTTTCCGGACTTCTATGGCCATGTTCGCCTCAGCGGAAAACGATTCTCATATCCTCTAACACTTATTCACGCGCATGATTATATCGGCGACCGCATGGCGCTTGTCGCCGACGCCGCGCACGGAATCCATCCAATCGCCGGACAGGGGCTCAACCTCGGGCTTCGCGATATCGCCGTTCTTTCACGCCTTTTGATTGATGCAAAAAAGAGAGGGCAGGATTTAGGAGCGCCTGAATTGTTGCAAGAATACAAACGCCAAAGAATGCTCGATAACATGACGATGGCTGGCGCGACGGATTCGCTGAATAAACTATTTTCTAATGATATCGGCCCTGTGCGCATGCTGCGCACTCTCGGGCTTTCAATGGTACAGCAAATCCCCCCTGCCCGCCGCTTCTTCATGAAGCAGGCAATGGGAATAGGCGGACTTTCCGGCCTAAAAAAATAGGGTTTATTTTTGCGGCAGGAACGACGGGAGTTCCTGTACCTCGTACATGGGAACGCCTTCCAGCAATTGATTTTTCCAGAGCGGCGGTAAAACCAGATAGGGATCGCTGGCGCCTATCAGCGGCAGGGTCAAATTGAACTTCTCAATGAGAGCCTTATCCATAGGCTGCCTGTTTCTTGTCACTTTTACGAGACGCATGCCCATTTTTTCATCTGGTCCATAGGTGCATTCCATCATTTCTTCCCGAAACTGCCCAAAGGGGTCGATCTGCCTGTAGTAAATACGCGTGGCCGTGCGCGTCTCTATAACGCCCGTGTAGGACAAGGTATGCGGATAGGGCGTATTAAGCTCTAAAAACGTTGAACAAAGACCGAATGCTATCGTGCCTTTTGCGGGCTGAATGGCGTAGATAATAAAGAGGACAATAAAGGCCAATATGCCGCCCGCAACGGCCAGGTTTTTCTTAAGCCGCTTCATTTCCTCGGGCGACATTTTGTGCGCCTCGTCGGCAAGAAGAATATCCAGCGGCACATCATACGGCTGTCCGGCTTCTTCAGCGGGGTCCGTATTTTGAATGTCGCTGAGATCCTTTATTTCTTTGCTGTCTTCGTCATTTGCCATGACTTTACCCTTAATCCTTGGATTCAGGATTTTTATCCAGCCTTGTCACGCTGGCGTCGATCAGTTCCTTGACGATGTCTTCGATCACCTGGCTGACGGCCGCGGAACGCATTTCGCCTTTTTCCGCCAGCATCATAACGCGGCGCTTAATCTCCCCGCGCGCAGATCCTCCCGGAAAATTTACAGCCAGCATCTGGCGCGCGCGTCCGGCGCCTAGTTTTTTATAAAGCCGGTTGCGGATCGCCACGTCTTCTGCGGACGTGGATAGCGCCCAAAGTTCGATAGGCCCCAGCGTGTTAATCAAATGCTGCTCGTAGCGCCCTTCCACCGTGCCAAGCACGAGGAGCGCGGGCGCCCCCCCGGCACGGGGGCCGGTGAGGTTGTGACGGATAATTTTTCGCGCGGTCTGCGTCAAACCGAACCGGGCGCGAATATTTTCAACCGCCTGATCGGATATAGCCGCGCCCAGCACCCATATCCCTGTCGCCAGATCCACCATATCATCATCAAAGTCATCCAAAAGCTGTGACGACAGGGCAATCTGCACACCGCGTTTCCGCCCTTCACGGACGTCGCGCACCACCTGCGAGCGCACGGAGTAGGAGCGGCTGGTGCGGTGAAATTCGTCGTAGCAAAGACGCTTTGGCGTTTCGATTATGTTTTGCAGACGCATTTCATGATAAAATCTGTATTTTTCCGGCATGTGATCGATCATTTCCATGCCGACCCACCATGCGCGAACAAGTATATGCCGCGCCAGCATATACATGATCGATGTCTGACGATCCGCGCTTTCATCACCCTGCGGCGAAACATCCATCAGATCCAGCGCGCAGACACGGGCCTGAGAAACATCGAATTTTGTTATGCCCGCTAAAATCGGGAATTCGCGAATGGCCGACGTGATCATACGTTCAAACGCATTGATCACCGTTTCTGCCGTGCTGCCGATTCCCGTTTCTTCCAGAAGATTTCTGATTTGCGGGCGACGGGACGCCGTAATGGCATCGGATAAGGTCGGCGAGGCGTGGCGCTGCGCCAGCATGGCGACATGCGTTTCACCAAGATCGAACATACGGTCAACAACGTCCCACCAGTATGGATCCGTGGGCAGGTGCAGATTATGTCTGGCTATGGCTTCGTCAACTTCATGATCCAGACGCGGCAGATAAGGGCGCGGCTCCGCATTTGCCATGTTATCGTCGCGCCAGCGGAACATTTCGTCAACGACAAGGCCGCAAAGCTGTTGAATGCCGTCATAGGGTTTGTCCGCTCCGGGCGGCGTTGACAGCAGCGTTAAAAGTTCGACGAGGTAGCTGCGCTCATCGATCATCGGGTAACGGCAGCCAAGCTGCGTATCGAACGGGTTGACGGCATATTGCTGCGTCATCTGCATACGGAAGGCGGCAGCCTCATGCTGACGGTCTTCGGGAAGGGCTTCCTTGATGAGCGAGATCATTCCTGCCGAAGACGGGCCGATATCTATGATGGCGATATAAGGGAGCTGGGAAAGTCCCGGCGTAAGACATGTCGCGATATTGGTGGAGTTCAGCAAAACGGATTTACCGGCCCCCGGCTGGGCGAAGATCAGATCGAACCAGGTCGTCGTTACATTCGTTCCTGTTTGATAGGGCCAGACTTTTCCATCCGGCGTGCGGAAGAGCATGGCTCCCGTCTGGAACGGCGACGATGGCCGCTGCCATGGCATCAGTTTCATAACTTCATACATCGGCGCGATCGCGCTTGGCGCGGTTCCGGCGCAGTGAATCCCAAGCGCGGAAGACATCACGCAATCAAGCGGGTCGCCGGAAAATTCCGATACCTGGCAATACCCCCAGGATTCAGCCGCCTGAATAAGGTTCGACAGGCGGTCCTGGAGCAGGCGCAAATTATCCCGAGGCGCCCATGTGGCAAGGGATATGCGAAGCCGAACCACGGGCTCCTTGCGGGCAAGACGCTGTAGCCCTTCAAGCGAATATTTGATTTGCTTGTTCAAAGCGTTTGTGACGCCCATGAGGGTTGCCACGAAGGATCTGAACTGCGTTGCATACACGCCGCCGCCTTCGATCAGAAACGAAATGCGATAGGGGACCTTGGCTTCGAAGAGCCTGTTGAGCAGCATCGGAAAAGCGCTGGGATCCATCGGCGCAAGCGTAATGTCCGCGCCGCCCCAAAGCTGATCACCAATCCGAACAATCGATTCATTCAAAACATAGCAATCCGCAAGGGCAAGCTGCTGCCTTAAGGTCGGCCAGACAATGTCCGACAGGTCCGCGCGGGATAATGGCGTGCGCGGTGGGATAACATCTCCTGGCAAATTGGCGCGCCAGTTTTCATGGGACTTAGATGGATAAAGGTTATTTTTTACAGCCAAAAGCGCATCATGAACCTGCATGACTTCTGCGCGAATGCCAAGTTCATCCAGGGAAGACATGATGGATGCAACATAGCTTTTGTGTCTCGTACGCAACGCATCGAGCGATGCCAGCGGGTTTTGCGCATAGGCCGCCTTGATCCAGCTTTTTTTGCGGCTTTCGATGCTCGCACGTTTTAATTCGTTTTTGGTCAAAATGGACGGACGCGTCCATAGAACATAGTAGCATTCCTCATAAGAGAGATAACGCGATAAATGGCGCACTCTTTCATCGAAAATATCGGCAACATCAAGACCTATTTCCTGCGCGGACACGCGTGAAGGGAGCAGCAGGTTTTCAAGATATCGGGTGATGCGCCCGGGATCCCGCACGAAATACACCTGCAACGCATGCCCCTGCCGGTCAAACCGCGCGCCGATTTTGATGGTCGCCCCTTCGATCAGGAATTTATATTCTTCGTCGCCGATGATCTGCCGCGAACCATCGATACGGATGTAGCTGATCAGCGAGCCGTCGGCGGCGGCCAACGTGACATCGTCATCCGCCGTTTCCAGACGGATGAAGCTCTCCAGAGACTGTTTGAGAGCCGTCTGAAAAGGGGCCAGTAGTTTGTCTAAAAAACGCATGAGCGTGCCCGGGGTGTTTCGCAAATATTACAAGGATCAGGGTATTATACTATGCCTTGATAATATAGAGGAAATTTGGCGCAATCCCCCTTAGCCTTCGTAGGATTTTTCAATCCATATCAAATGCTTTGGGTTGGATCAGGCGGCGTTCTTGATTTTTGCATAAAGCACTTTCCACTGCGCAGGGGGGCGTTCACCGAATGGCCCATCCTTGGAACGCCAGTACGCAAGGATCTGTGGAAACTGGTTGAATTTCAATTCGCCTTCCGTGATGTTGCGGCGATCAAGCGGGAAAAGCCGTATACCGTCCAGTTTTTCCGCACGGGCGGCATAGTGTTTCGGGCCGAGGAAATCTCTCATCACGACGCCAAGAAAATAGGGATCGTCCGTGGCCAGACGTGCCTTTGCGTCTTCCCGGCGCGCCATTATGGCGTCGAGCGCTGAGCGCGCTGAATCGGCCATCGTGCCTTGCGAAATGCGCGCAACATAGATAGCGCGCGCAATGTTGCTCAATTCCGCCTGACCGATTTCAGGAAGCCAGACGAGGACGCCGGAGTTCATCTGACTGGTTTTTTCAAGGTCGAAGCACTGCTGGCAAAAAATGCAGGCGGTAACGATGTTTTCAAGGCGCAGATCTTCGGGATTGCCGTTGAGTACCTGCACTTCCTGATACTTCATCGACCGGAACCCGCAAAAGCGGCATGTATGATCGTCACGTTCAAAGATTTTTGGGCGGATCTCCTGCAGTTGCAGCGCCGCGTTAGCGTTGGCTTGGGCATTGCCCGACGATCGGACAATGCCCAGTGTTATTGGCAGAAGCTTCATACAGCCCTGAATGCGTTATTGTGAATCCAGCGTAAGAGCCTTAACTTTCGGAGCAGTGACAGTCGCGCCCTGATCACCGATAGTTGTGCGCATCGCTTCGTACACGATAGGCAGAGCGAACAGACCGCCGCCAGCTGCCAGACGGATCGCGCCATCATGCAGTTTCGTGTTTCCTGGATTTTCAAC
>CAUJHN010000102.1 GCA_963204825.1 Pseudomonadota bacterium | reverse complement strand
AAAACAAAATCACCTATATGAAACGCTGGTCCGGTGCCGCCCGCGCCAAAAAAGCCAAGCTGATTCAGATCCATAAGCCCTGGCGGTATGCGTGCGGTCCCAAAACCGCCGCCGGAAAATTGCGCAGCTGCCAGAACGCCCGTATCCATGATCCGATCGAACAGGCGCTTGATCGAAATCTCCACTGCGCTCTGGCCCTCCAAAAACGCTATATCGCCGCCGTAAACAAAAGACGCCTGCCTTATAGACTGCTTCACGCCATGGGTGCGCTCGCGACAGAACAGCTGACTTTGGCGCTCGCCCATTTGCTGCACCATGATATGCGGCAGGGACGCCCTTCTCCCCTCCTTCAAATGCTGCGCCTGCCGGAAGGGGCTTTTCAGACGGGCGTAAAAAGGTTAAGAATTTGATCGGTCTGGATTTTTCTCGAAAGCATTCTCATATGAGCGACAAAACGGCACCCGCCCTGAACGGCAGTCTCCTTCTCGATATGTGTCAGGGCGTCGGGCATTCGATTCTGAAATCCCTGCAGTCCATCGGCGTGATGTCGATTTTTGTCGGTAAATCCATCGTGCATGTCTTCACGCCGCCCTGGTATCCGAAGCTGCTGCTGCGGCAAATCATCGATATCGGCTATTACTCCCTGCCCGTCGTCGGCATGACGGCCATTTTCACGGGGATGGTGCTGGCGCTTCAATCCTACACAGGTTTCACCCGCTTCAACGCCGAAAGCGCGATTGCGGGCGTCGTTGCCTTGTCCGTCACGCGGGAACTCGCGCCCGTTCTCGCGGGTCTCATGGTCGCGGGGCGTATCGGCGCTTCCATCGCGGCGGAGATCGGCACGATGCGGGTCACGGAACAGATCGACGCACTGACGACGCTTTCCGTCAATCCCTATAAATATCTCATCGTCCCCCGCATCGTCGCGGGCACGCTGATGCTACCCGCCCTCGTGCTGATCGCCGATATCATCGGCATCTACGGCGGTTATATCGTCTCCATATACACGCTCGGTTTTTCCGAAGGCAGCTACTTGACGCAGACATGGGACATACTTGAATTCAACGACGTCTTCTCCGGCCTCGTGAAGGCGGCGGCGTTCGGTTTCGTCGTCACCATCATGGGCTGTTATCACGGCTTCAATTCGGACCGGGGCGCGCAGGGCGTCGGCGCCGCCACGACCTATGCCGTCGTATCGGCATCCATCCTGATCCTCATCTCCAACTTCCTGCTGACGAAAGTATTCTTCCAATGAACGCACCCGAAGGACATCAGATGGCTATCACGCCGAAGATCGCGATGCGCGATGTCAAAAAATCCTTTGGCGAAAAAGTCGTTCTGGACGGCGTTACCTTGACCGTCAATCCGGGGGAATCCCTCGTCATCATCGGCGGATCGGGCACGGGGAAATCGGTCACGCTGAAATGCATTCTGGGCCTCATCAAACCGGACGAAGGCTCCATCCAGATCGACGGGAAGGAAACGACGGACCTGAACGCCCGCGAACGCGACGAACTCATGCATAAATTCGGCATGCTGTTCCAGGGCGGGGCTTTGTTCGATTCCCTGCGCGTCTGGCAGAACATCGCCTTCGGGCTGATACAGGGGCAGCATATGAACCCCAAGGACGCGCACGATATCGCCATCCAGAAACTGGCGCAGGTGGGGCTGAAACCGCAGGTCGCGGATCTCTTTCCGGCTGAACTTTCGGGCGGGATGCAAAAACGCGTCGCGCTGGCGCGTGCCATCGCAACGAAGCCCGACATCATCTTCTTCGACGAACCCACGACGGGGCTGGACCCCATCATGGCGGATGTCATCAATGACCTGATCGTGGACTGCGTGAAAGATCTGGGCGCAACGGCTCTATCTATCACGCATGACATGCACTCGGCGCGTAAAATCGCGGACCATGTGGCGATGATCTATGCCGGAAAGATTATCTGGTATGGCAAGGTCGCTGAACTCGATCATTCCGGCAACCCGTATGTGGATCAATTCATCCACGGCCGCGCCGAAGGCCCCATTGGGAAGTGATTGGATTATCAGTCGTCAAAGTCGCGGGTAAATTCTCCCAGATAAACAAACAACCCGCACAACCCTTCGTCACCATTATACAGATCGGTCGGCCCGTTGTTGGCACACTGGCCCGGCCCTACGCCCGGTCCCAGAGTTGTGCTGGTCTTCGCCCGGGTCAACCCGCGGTTCGGCAACCCGTCGTCGAGCGCCCGGTCGATCATGCCTGCATAGGATGCCTGCATAGTCTCCGCGCTGGCGGAGGGAGTCCCCCCATGGACATTCATGTAAACCCCAAAGGGCAGATTGGTTCCGTCGATCAACTCCGGTCCAAAAACCCCAACCGTGTCGCCTGTCTGATAAGAACCGACCGTTATCCCGTTATCCGGTATAGGAGTAGCCGGGAACAAACTGCCCCATACGTCATCATTGCCGGGAGTTGGGTTGATACCGTCCATAAACCCGGCGGCTCTCAAATGCACAAAGAAACGCCCGCCTTCCGTGCCAATTGGGTTTCCTGCAGGTTTATTGTTTAGGTTCACAAATCCCTCACTTGCCAGTTGCCCGCCGACCCACTGGGGGTTATCTGTCACACCATCTCCCCCATCGGTGCAAGGCGCCGCGGTACAATTGCTCAAGAAAGCTCCAGGGTTTTGCATATCTCCGGGCAGCGCGTTATAGACATCCCAAAAATTCCGCGTGGCGGACTGGATCTGTTTTATTTGAGCTACTGTTGCCTTGACCCGTGCCATATTAATCATTTCTGCGGCCTGCAAGACTATTGCCAAGAGCACGCCGATAAGAATCATAACAACCGCTAATTCCACCAGGGTGAAGCCGCGACGAGATTTAAACGTTCCATTCATTATGGCTACCAATACTATGTTTAGAGACCTTGCATATTCAAGTATAGCATCGCTTACCGCAGAACAACAAACTCTGATGATCAATCCATTTGCGCCCTTTACCCTCATCCATAATATGTGCCATAAATCCCCATGCGCTGGCTCGGATATCTCTTTACCATTCTGTTTTATATAGGGCTTTTAGGAGGGGTCGCCGCAGGCGGATTTGCCTGGTTAACCTACAGCCATTATGCCAAAGATCTGCCAGATTATACCCAGCTCAAGAAATATGAACCCCCCATAGTCACACGGATTTATGCAGGAGACGGGCGTCTCCTTGCCGAATATGCCCAGGAAAAACGCGTGTTCGTACCGGTCGACGCAATGCCGGCCATGGTAAAACAGGCGTTTATCTCCGCAGAGGATCAGAATTTTTACACGCATCCGGGCGTGGATCTTATGGCCATTGCCCGTACCGTTATCACCAATTTCCTGCACCGCGGCAGCAGAATGGGCGGCGCATCAACGATTACGCAACAGGTCGCCAAAAACTTTCTTCTAACCAACGAACGAACCTATTCCAGGAAAATCAAGGAAGCCATTCTTGCCACGCGCATGGAGAAAGCCATGACGAAAAGCCAGATACTTGAGCTTTATTTAAACGAGATCTATCTGGGGCAGAGATCGTATGGTGTTGCGGCGGCTGCACAGACTTACTTTAACAAGAAACTTGACGACCTGAGCATCGCTGAAGTCGCGTATCTCGCAGCCCTGCCGAAAGCCCCGAATAATTACCATCCAGTGCGCAAGCACAATGCCGCCGTCACACGCCGCAACTGGGTGATCGACCGCATGGCCGAAGATGGATACATAACCCTTTCGCAAGCGGATCTTGCGAAAAAGACACCGCTTGCCATGACGCTGAAAGATGAATCGGACGTTGTGAGCGCCCCATTTTTTGCCGAAGAAGTACGCCGGCAGCTGAAAGTCCAGTATGGCGAAGAGAGCCTTTATAAAGGCGGCCTTACGGTTCGCACGTCTGTTGATCCCCGGTTACAGGACATCGCTGTGCGCTCCTTGCGTGAAGGATTAATGGAGTATGATCATCGCCACGGATGGCGCGGACCGGTGACGCATCTTGATTCCCTCGACGATTGGGCGACGAGCCTCCTTGCCATCAATGAGCCGGATGATATGCCGGATGAGTGGCGTTTGGCCATGGTGCTGGAAAGCGGCGTAAACAGCGCAAAAATTGGATTCGGCGATAAAGAGACAGGAACGGTTCCCTTGGCGAACGTGCAGTGGGCGCGCGCTTGCCTTGATGAATGTTACGCGCTTGGCCCCGAAATCACGGGCGTCAATCAGGTATTGAAACCAGGCGATGTAATTTTGGTCGAAAAAGCAGGCAAAGATTATAAACTGCATCAAATTCCAAAAGTGCAGGGCGCGCTGGTCGCAATGGATCCGCACACTGGGCGCGTTCTCGCCATTCAGGGTGGATGGAAATACGGGATCAATCAGTTCAACCGCGTGACACAGGCCAAACGCCAACCGGGTTCCGCCTTTAAACCTTTTATCTACCTTGCCGCCCTGGATAAGGGATTTACGCCGGCGACGCGTGTTCTGGATGCGCCGTTCACAATGGAGCAATCGCCCGGAAACTTCTGGAGCCCTGTCAATTATTCAGGTGAATACTACGGGCCGACTCCTATTCGCATCGGCGTGGAAAAATCCAGAAATTTAATGACCGTAAGACTTGCAGACCATCTGGGCATGAAGACTGTTGTCGAATATGCGGAACGGTTCGGCATTGCCGACGATATGAAACCTTATCTTTCCTATGCCTTGGGCGCGGGAGAGACGACGCTTCTAAAACTTACCAATGCCTACGCCATGCTGGTGAACGGCGGTAAAAAGATCACGCCGACCATCGTCGACCGGATTCAGGACAGACGCGGGAAAACGATCTATTCCTACGACAATCGCCCTTGCCCAAATTGCGGCGATTTAATCCGCTGGGACGGCCAATCTACGCCCGAAGTGCCGGATGGGCGCGAACAGATCGCGGATGAACGCACGGCCTATCAGATGGTTTCCATTCTGGAAGGCGTCGTCGAGCGCGGCACTGCGGCCAAGCTTGCAGCATTAGGCCGTCCGCTCGCTGGAAAAACGGGAACGACCAACAAATCAAAAGACACATGGTTCATAGGATTTTCGCCCGACCTCGTTGTCGGCGTTTTCGTAGGGTTCGACGATCCAAAATCCCTTGGCAAGCGGGAAACAGGCGGAAGTACGGCCGCCCCTATTTTTGGCAAATTTATGCAAGAAGCATTGAAAGACACGCCGCCAACGCCTTTCCGCGTACCGCCCGGTATTAAAAACGTGCGCATCAACGCCGACACAGGTCGCGCCGCGCAGGCAGGCGATAAGCATGTGATCTGGGAAGCCTTCGTTACTGGAACGGAACCCAATCTGGACGATTATGTTCTGGATACAAACGTTATCGGCGGCGGCGAAGCGGTGGATCCGTACGGCACAAATTATCCCGAAACCCCCTCGGTAAGCAGTTCCGTTGAAATTAACAACGATGTTGTTCCAGCCCCGTCACCGCCGCAAAAACCCGACTATGCAGCGCCTGCCAACGATTCCTTTACGAGCTTCAGCAACGAACGCGACATGAACGAATCTGTTCCGACGCCGGTTTATCCGGAACCGCAACAGGTGACTCCGTCAGAAGGGACGTCTGATTTCACCGGAACAGGCGGGCTTTATTAAAAAGTGAAATTCTTTTCTACGGCGCTATCACCGTTGATGAAGATGATGGCTGTTGTTTTGCCAAACAGTTCTTTGGCCAAATCCATTCCTGCAGGCGCTTTTATTTTCAAAAGGGCGCGGGTTTTATCCTTTTCATCCAAAATAATTTCGGGCGGCGCGGACAAAAGGGAGTTGGGCGTAACGATCATAAGATCCGCATCCGGCGCGAACCCCTTTTTTGCATAGGCCGCGACCACGACCGCATCTTTGCCAAGGACAGCGGATTCCATGCCTATCTTTTGCGTGTTTTCCTTTAAAGGCAGATTTTCCTGTGCCGCCCGAAGAAGAGCGGTTCCTTCAGAGGACGGTTTTTCATCTGCAGCAACAGTGCGAAGCACATGAAGCCTTTGCGGAACGCAAATGTCATGGCAGACCACAAAATCCATCAAAAGATCCAGCGTCATTCCCGCAGAAGGGTTTTCGGGGGTTATGAGAATGGGAAATACGACCGCGTCTTTATAACCGAAACTATGCATGTCAGCCGTCGTAAAACGATCCGGCGTCGGCCATTCTATTTTGACATCTTTTACGTTTTTAGAATCTTTCCAGTCAAAAACGGGAGCCAGGCCGCTGTCTCCCGGCATACGCCAGTACGTGTACCATTCCGGCGTCAATGCAACGTCGAGCGCAAAACCCGCCTGCGGAGCCCCTGCTTCAATTTTATGTCCGTATAATAATCTTGCACTGATGTGTTCGGCCTTTTCCTGCTCCTGCGCTGTTGCAGAAACGGTCAAGCATGAACAGCAAAAAAAGATGGTGAAGAATTTTTTCATGAAGAATGGCCCCGTTGTATTCAAGGAATCTTTCTGGAACTATGATAGCATGAAAAACGACGAACATCCCTCTTCTTTCTCTTCCCTTAAAGGCCAGCTTCTGATCGCAATGCCGCAGATGAACGATCCACGTTTTCACCGCGCGGTTATTTTTATATGCGTTCATGACGCCAAAGGGGCCATGGGACTTGTCGTAAACAAACCTTTGCCTCAACCCAGTTTTGGAGAGGTTTTAAAGCAGGTAGGCGTTTCTGCCGATAAAACAATAGATCCGCGCATAGAAAATATGGAGGTTTTGTCGGGCGGGCCCGTGCAAGGCGCCCATGGTTTTCTACTGCACTCAAACGACTTTTCACAAAAGGACACGGTGCATATAGACGATTTGTTCTCTATATCGGGAACGGTTGATTCTCTTCGCGCCATCGTAAATGGGTACCGCCCTGAAAAAATGCTTTTCACGTTAGGCTATGCGGGATGGGGCGCGGGTCAGTTAGAGCGGGAACTGCAAGACAATGTCTGGATGACCTCTCCTGCCACATATGAAATTATTTTCCATTCTCAAACGGATGAAATGTGGGAAAACGCGTTTGCAATGATCGGCGTCAATCCCGGCATGCTTTCCGGCATTTCAGGGCGCGCTTAAATCAAGCCTTTTGGAATCGTAGAAATCTTCCCTGTTCAGGCCATAAAGTATATGGTCCTCGCGCACGCCGTTGATTTGAATATAGCGTTTCGCAAAACCCTCTTCGGCAAAGCCGAGCCGCAACAGCATATTTCTACTTTTTACGTTATGGGGTAGTGTGGCCGCGTTCATGCGGGCAAGCCTCACTCTTCGAAAGGCGAAATCGAGAACCGTCAATGCGCTTTGCGTCATCCATCCTCGTCCCTGGCATTTTTGTGAGATCCAGTAACCCAAAGAAGCCTGCTGCCCGGCGCCCCTTGTAATATTGTTGATATTAATGCCGCCACTGAGCTCTCCGCTATTTTTCTCAAAAATAAGAAATGCATAGGTCCGGTCATGCAGCCAGTCATTATTAAGCCGCTCAAGCCGGCGTATAAAAAAATCCTCTGTCAGGCAGTTTTCTGGCCAGGCCGGTTCAAACGGCTTAAGATAAACCCTATTCTCACGGCGAACGGAAATCCATTCGTCACAATCTTCTATCCGTGCAGGGCGTAAAAAAACATCGTCTGCAACCAGTTGGGTGTCAATTGCGGAGTATCTCTCTTTCTTCCGCCGTAGCCACATGATTAAGCCGCAAGATTCTTACGTATGCTATCGTAACTGACGAGGTTTTTAATGGGACCCAATGCCGCCAACGTTGGGGTTCCCGCAAATATTTTTTGCGCGATTTTCTGCACGCTGTAAACCGTTACTGCATCTACCTGTGCAATCAGACGCGATACGTCGGGCGCCCTGTGAAAATTGATAAGGTACTTTGCCTGACGGTTTGCACGGGAAAGCATCGATTCGCGGCTCATCAAAATACCCGCCTTTATTTGTGCCTTCGCCCGATTGAGTTCTGCTTCGGTAATGGGGTCCTGCATGATCTTTACAATTTCCGCGCACGTAACAGGAACAAGTTCATTTAAGGATTCCGGACCGGTTCCGGCATAAATTTCAAACTGCCCGTCATCATGATAGGATGAATGACTTGCATAAATAGAATAAACAAGGCCGCGTTTTTCCCGGATCTCCTGGAACAGGCGCGACGACATGCCACCGCCAAGGACCGTGCCAAGAATAACGGCAGAATAGTAATCGGGATCTTCACGGCTTATGCCCTGAAAGCCCATTACGACGTGGCTTTGCTCCAGTTCTTTTTCTACGCGAACCTCTCCGCCTTTATATTGCGCAGGCGCATAGGTCTGGTGCGTGTCTTTGGGCAAATCAGCGAACATGGTCCGCGCCATGTGGACGAATGTTTCGTGATCAATGTTTCCGGCCGCGGAAATCACCAGTTTTTCCGGTGTATAGAAGCGGTGCACGTAATCATACAACGTTTCTTTTTTCATGTTCGCGATGATTTCTTCGCGGCCTAGAATGGGAGCCCCGAGCGCCTGATTGGGATAGGCGGTTTCCTGATAATAATCGAACACGACATCATCGGGTGTATCGTTCGTCATGCCGATTTCCTGGATGATGACACCGCGTTCTTTTTCCAGTTCGTTATCCGGAAATATCGGACGCTGCAAAATATCCGATAAAATATCCATCGCCATCGGCAGGTCATTTTTCAGGAGATGTATATAATAGGCCGTTATTTCGCGCGACGTATAGGCATTGATCTGTCCACCGACATCCTCAACGGCTTCGGCAATCTCCCGGGACGTGCGTGTCGGCGTGCCATTGAACATCATATGCTCCACCATATGGGCAACGCCGTTATGTTCCATGTCTTCGTGTCGCGTGCCGACATCCGCCCATACGCCTGCCGCCACGGTTTCCATCTCTGGAACCGTATCTGTGATAACCCGCAGGCCGTTCTCCAATTCAGTGACTTTTATGCTCATGATCCTGTACTCTTTCTTATAAAGCTTTGTATCTTACCAAGATCATTTGGCAAGACGCTAAAAATCTCTTTTCTTTCATATAGATCCGCAAGATGGGTGGGTAAAGCGGGGTAAATTCCAGTGGCTTTTTCGACAGCGGCGGGGAATTTGGCCGGATGCGCACAGGCGAGGCTGATTGTCGGCATCACAGGATCCTGCGCCGCTTCCAGCGCAGCGGATAATCCCACTGCGGTATGCGGGTCTATCAGATAATTATAGGTCTTATAGCAGGCCGCGATTGTTTTGCTGGTCTGTTCATCGTCGCAACGGCGGGCCGTAAAAATTTCACGGGCTCGGTTTATTTGGTCTTCGCTTACTTCGAATTCCCCGCTCTTTTTGAAGGAATCCATTTTCGCGCGCAGATCGACGGCATTCCGGGCCAGAAGGTCGAATAAAAATCTTTCGAAATTGCTCGACACCTGAATGTCCATACTGGGAGACAGTGATGGCTCTACCTTCGCGGTGGTCATTTTCCCCGTTTCAAAAAACCGGGTCAAAATATCGTTACGGTTGGAACCGATGATCAATTTGTTGATGGGAAGTCCCATTTTCAGCGCGCAATAGGCGGCGTATACGTTGCCGAAATTTCCCGTTGGAACGGCAAAACAAACACGCCGATCAGGAGCGCCCAGCGCGACGGCTGCCGTTACATAGTAAACAATCTGGGCCATGATACGCGCCCAGTTAATGGAATTGACGGCGGATAAATTCATTTCCTTTCGGAATTTTTCATCGGCGAACATCACCTTTACCGCGCTCTGGCAATCGTCGAAATTCCCTTCCAGCGCGATGTTGTGCACGTTCGGGGAAACAACGGTGGTCATCTGCCGCCTCTGCACTTCGGACGTACGATCCTTTGGATGCAAAATAAAGATATCGATATGCCTGCACCGCCTGCACGACTCAATCGCAGCGGACCCCGTATCGCCCGACGTGGCGCCTACAATGGTTACATGCTCCCCGCGCTTTTCCAGCACATAACCAAACAGCCTTCCCAGCAGCTGCAGCGCATAATCCTTGAACGCGAGCGTGGGACCATGGAACAGTTCCATCACATATAAAGACGGGCCGAGTTCGACGAGCGGCGCTACGGCCGGGTGGGTGAAATCTTTATATGTTTCATTGAGGATGGATTTCAGATCCTCATCCGGAATTTCACCCCCTATAAAAGGATGAATCACGGCATAGGCCGCTTCCGCATAGGATAAACCCTTGAATTCCTTAAAATCCAATTTCGGCCAGACTGTGGGCACATACAGCCCGCCATCAGGGGCCATGCCCGCCAGCATAACGTCTGTAAAACTTTTGGGAGTGGAATCGCCGCGCGTTGAAATGTAATGCATGGCTTTATGCCGCTTCCAAATACCGGTCTTGCAAATGCGCGATAAGCGGGCCGGGCGTCAGTTTTGAACCGGTTACTTCTTCCAGCAAGTCGTCCGTGCGCTTCAGGCGGCCTTGAGAGTAAATCTTGTCGGAGAGCCACATCTGGATCGGCATGAAATCGCCGGACGCCATCAATTCGGGAATATTCTGAATATCGCGCTTCATCTTGTCATGGATCTGCGCCGCCGCCATATGACCCAGCGTATAGCATGGGAAATAGCCGAATTTACCGACGAACCAGTGTACGTCCTGAAGGCAGCCTTGCGCATATGTATTCGGTTCTACGCCCAGCAGTTCCTTCATGCCGGCGTTCCACGCATCGGGCAGTTCTTTTACCCGCAAGCGCCCTGCGATCAAGTCACGCTCAATGCGCATCCGCAAAAGCACATGGAAGAAATACGTGACTTCATCCGCGCTTTTTCGGTCAACACCGGGTTTCACATGGGTCTTCAAACGGTAAAGATTTTCAGCGGTCATGGCGGGGTCGCCAAATTTTTGAAACAGCCCTTCCACTCGCGGTGCGAGATAGCGGTAAAATTCTTTTGTCCGCCCCAAAATCATTTCAATCAGCAGCGCTTGGCTTTCCTGCATCGCCGCCCCAAGATCCTGCCCCACCGGCTGATACCGCCATGTTTCGCGCGGCAGACCCTGAATGTAAATCCCGTGCCCGCCTTCATGCAGCGCGCTTTTCATGGAATCGAGGAAGTTCGTGGAATCGGATGTCTTGATCACAAGACGCGTATCGTCCGGCGTGCCGCCTTCCACCGGGTTGTGTCCCGTTTCATAAAGCCCGCCGCGGTTGAAATCAAAACCCATTACTTTGAGAAGCGATTTGTTAAGCCACATCTGCTGCGCCGACGGGAAAGGGCCCGTTAACGGGATCGGCTCTTTGCGTTTAGATTGCACGTCCAGAATCCAAGGCAGGATTTCTTTCAGCTTGTCTTCCATCCGCTTAAACAGCGCATCCACTTCAACAAGCCTGGAGCCCGGCATATATTCCCGCATCAAGGCCTGATACGCGGCATCGGTTGCGTGATCGTTGTCTTTAAGAACTTTCGCATCCGCGATACGGCGCTGCAGATCGACCATGTCTTCTAAAAAAGGCCGAGCCTCTTCCCAGTCGTCACATTTCAAAACGTCGCGGTGCTTGCGGCGGCCTTCAAAAGCAAGGCGCGCCTTCTTTTCCATGAGGTCGGCAGGAACCTGCGCGACATGCCGGTACATCGTTTCCATTTCACGCAGGTTTGCTTTATCCCATGGGTCCCATGACCCGGGGGATTTTTTCTCATGGGCGTGCGCTTCCTCAATGGTGCGGGAGATCTTCTCATTCGCCAGCTCTTCATGCATGCGGCGATACAGGAAAGCGATCTGACCCAGGCGGCTTTTATAGGCGCCTTCGGGCATGGCGGTCAGAAAATCCCTTCCCAGCGTCTCAACGATGGCGTTCATGCGGCCGATGTCGCGGAACGCCATTTTCAAATCCATGTAGGCGCGGGAGGCGTGTTCTTCATACTGCTTTGTGTTGGCGACATCGTCCGGCGTACGCGGCGGCGGGAGGCGCAGGATTTCGTCAACCGACTGTACGTGACGTACAAACTGGCCGCCGATAAAAGGGAGCGCCGCGGCCCAGTCTTTGACTCTGTCCCAATAATTTTTGCCGATGGGCATATGGAATTACCTTCGATACGTTGGCCTAAACTGGCAAAAGCGGGAACGGGCGTCCCCTGCATGGCCTCTTTCTGCCTGCCAACTATGGTCATAATATGACACATGTGCAGGGAAAGAAAGAGAAAGATGGGCTTTGAGGCCAAAAAAGCAACGCCCGCGGCTAGCGCGGGCGTTGAAAAGCAAAAAGCTCGCTAAGGAGCAAGCTTATCTTTTTTTCTTAGCAGCAGGCTTTTTCTTCGCAGCTGCTTTTTTAACGACTTTTTTCACTGCTTTTTTAGCAGGAGCTTTTTTAGCCGTTGTTTTTTTCTTAGCAGCTGGCTTCTTTTTAGCAGCTGTTTTTTTCGCTGTCTTTTTCACAACAGACGTTGCCATTTTACGGGCAGGTTTTTTCTTAGTTGTAGCCATAGTAGTCTCCATCTCCTTCGGTTTTGGAAATATTTTTCTTGATGATTACAAGAAAAGGTTAAGAAGTAGTTACACGCGAATCAGTGTACCTCATTTTCGATATAAAAAAAACCCTTTCTGTAAGTGGCAACATAAAATCCACAACTGTGACTCAAAAGCCACACCATTGTTGGTGAAAGGCATGCGTTTTTAGCTGTAACAAATTATTAAGCCATTAAGCGGCGCAAAACTGACTTAAACGTTAGGCCCTGCACCAGAATCGAAAACAGAACGACGATATACGTCAGCGTAAGAATGGTGGCCTTCTCCTCCGATTCCGGAATCGACAATGCCATCGCGATGGAAAGCCCTCCTCGAAGCCCTCCCCATGTCAGAAGACGAATCGATCCACGTTCGAATTCCTGGTTGAAGCGTATCAGCGTCACAGGAACGGCAACACTGATAAACCTACCTGAAAGCACCGCGCCTATTACAAGGATACCCAGCATTACTGTCTGCCCTGTGAAGAGGATGATGATCATTTCAAGCCCGATAAGCATAAAGAGGATATTGTTAAGCACGTCGTCCAGCATCTCCCAGAACACATCGAGATTTTCGCGTGTGCGCTGCGACATGCCATGACTTCTGGCCTGATTGCCGATGATCAGACCTGCCGCCACCATGCAAAGCGGCGCAGAGACATGAAGATGTTCGGCCAGCACCGTGCCGCCTGCGACAAGACCCAGCGTCAACAAAGCCTCAGTCTTGTAATCGTCGATGGATTTTAAAAGCCTGTACGTTGCCCAACCCAAAGCTATGCCAAGAAACAAGCCGCCAACGGCTTCATGCAGAAACGACAAGGCGAAGTCACCGGGTACAAAATCTTCCGATGCCGTCGCCAGCCCGAGAATGGATAGAAAGATCACAACCCCCACCCCGTCATTGAACAGGCTCTCGCCGCCGATCTTCATGTAAAGCCTCTTGGAAACGCCCACCTGCTTCAAGATACTCAGCACGGCAATGGGATCTGTCGGGGAAATCAGCGCGCCGAACAGAAGCGCGTAAAGATATGGAAGCTTCACGCCGACCAGTCCCGCTATCCACCATGTCAGAGTGCCGATGATGAACGTGGCGATCACGACGCCAGCCGTCGCCAGAATTGCCACGGGCGTGCGCACGCTCTTCAGATCGTCCAGGTTGATATGAAGCGCCCCCGCGAAAAGCAGGAAGGAAAGCATGCCATGCAGAACAACATCCGAAAAATCGATTCGGGCGACGATATCGCGCACCAGATCGACATCAAACCATCCCATTTTCCCGGTACCGATGACGATCAGTGAAAAGACCAGCGCAATGGCCATGTGGCCAATTGTTGCCGGAAGCTTTAAGAATTTATGGTTGATATAACCGCCTATGGCCGCAAAGCCGAGCAGAACGCCGATTATCTGGAAGATGGTCATAAGAACTCCCTTTTTTGTAAATTTTACGGGAGGATACGGAAAGGGACAATCAAAAACGGACGGCGGGTTAGAGGGACGTTTTTGAAGGGGGAGTGAGAATTAGCTAATAGTTCTACTCTATTGGGGTGCCATGAATTGTGAGTATTGATGGCATAACCACCCTTGGGGCAATTTTTAATTCGACTTGCTCTCCTAAAGCATCCAGTACTTCATGTGCAATTTGCCTTACAGTTGCAAACTCGGCTCCCATAACTTCCATCCAATCATCTGGGTTATGGGGTGCGTTGATATCGATATCCCTGCCAGGCTTACCCACCATTGCTCCAATCCCGTTCTCGATAGAAAATTTTGCATATTTTTCATCTACGGCTGGATCAGAATGTGCCCCGCCGTCTTGGCTGCGCATATATTCTATAACTTGTTTTCTGCTAAGAATAATACTGTGATCAGGGACTAACAAAACGTTTGTATTCCACCAGTCATCAAAAATTTGATACTTAGGAAATGGGTTATCATTATAAAGAGGTACATACACTCCTCTTACTAAATCTATGTGGGCTAAAGCTGCATCTCCTGCCGTTACAGTATTTGTGCTGTTACTGGGCTTCCTAGTGTCTGTAAAAGGGGGGCAGTGAATTTGTGCTTGGTTCATTAAAGAATGATAGTTCTTTCCATCATGATGAAGCAGCATCATAAGAGAGTTAGAAATTCTTATAGCCTCAGATAACTCTCCTTGATCATAGGCTCGACAAGAGCTTTTCAAAAAATTCAGTTGCTGCCTGTATTTTTTTTCTTTGTCCTCTTGGGTTCTTTTAACTTTCACTCCCACTCAATCGTCCCCGGGGGTTTGGAGGTGATGTCGTAGACGACGCGGTTGATGCCTTTTACTTCGTTGATAATACGCGTGGCGACGCGGCCCAGGAATTCATGATCGAAATGGTAGTAATCCGCCGTCATGCCATCGGTCGATGTCACGGCGCGGATGGCGCAGACATGGTCATAGGTGCGCTCATCCCCCATCACGCCGACAGTTTTGACCGGCAGCAGCACGGCAAAGGCCTGCCAGATCGCGTCGTAGAGACCGGCCTTGCGGATCTGGTCGATGTAGATCGCATCCGCCTCGCGCAGGATGTCGAGCTTCTCGCGGGTGATCTCGCCGGGAATGCGGATGGCAAGGCCCGGTCCCGGGAAGGGATGGCGGCCGACGAAGCT
>CAUJHN010000101.1 GCA_963204825.1 Pseudomonadota bacterium | reverse complement strand
GGTTGCGTATCTGCCGTGGTCGCCTCTGGCGGCAGGGAGTATCAGCGGTAAGTATTTGAACGGCGCGCGGCCGAAAGGCTCACGCTGGGCGGTCGATCCGCGCCCGCCGTTCCGCGATACGCCGGACGCGAATGCAGCCGTAAAGGCGTATATCGATATCGCAAAGAAACATGGGCTGGATGTGTGCCAGATGGCATTGAAATTTTGTGATATGCAGAGTTTCGTGACGTCGACGATTATCGGCGCGACGACGATGGAGCAGCTCAAGACGGATATATCTGCGTTCGATATTTCGTTATCGCCCGAGGTGATGGCGGAGATCGATTCTGTATACCGGCAATATCCAATACCATACTGACCATGAGCGGATTAATCCTTCCCTATAAAGGCATTTTGCCGAAAATTCATGAGAGCGTGTTTGTGGCGCCAAATGCGTGCATCGCGGGGGATGTGGTGATTGGCGAGGACAGCAATATCTGGTTCGGCGTACAGATGCGCGCCGATGTGCATGAGATCCGCATCGGGAAGCGCACGAATATTCAGGATGGATCCATCCTTCATGTCACGCGGAAGGTTTCGGGATGCTATGTCGGCGATGGCGTGACAGTGGGGCATAAGGCGCTGCTTCATGCATGCACGATTGAAGATAATGCGTTTATAGGTATGGGGGCGATTGTACTCGACGAGGCTGTCGTCGAAAGCGGCGCTATGGTGGCGGCAGGCGCCGTGGTGACGCCGAAGAAGCGTGTGCCGAAGGGGGAGCTATGGGCCGGAAACCCCGCACGCAAGATGCGCGATTTAACGCAGGCTGATCTGGATTTCTTTCCGGTGAGCGCGGAGAATTATGTGCGTTTGTCGAAGGAGTATAAAAACGGATAACGGATTAATAAGGAGCAACAACCAGGTCGGCTTTGCCGTTCATAAGTGCAAGATACCTGGAAAAAGTTCCCACATCTGCCGATATCACAGTAATGGTTCGCTTTCTTTTATCTGCAGCTATGTCAATTTTATCGCCAATTTCTGTCTCCTTAAAAATGCTGACCAGCCTGTCTTTCAGAGCCTTTAATCTTTTGGGAGTGCATGTTGGATAGCTTATAACGTCGATATAAGGGCAGACTTCACCTGTTTCCCCACTTAAGGCGGTAGTTATTCTTTCAAGATCTCCCTTTTCTTTACATCTAATTTCTATTGTGTACGTGTTTACTAGTATTTTGTACCCAGAATTGATGCCCGCGTAAACGAGAGCGGCATTGAATTACGCTATAGTGTTGTCTACCTCTTGCTGTGCATAGGTAACATGCTCGTTTTCAAGAAGTTGCCTTCTATGCGTATAGGCATAAGGGCAGTCATTTGCGCTATCTATCAGGCGCAAAAAGCTAGATTTTAGCTTAGGCGTATTATCGTCCCCCATGGGGATGTTATGTAATGCCTTGTGGCGACTTTTGCAATCGCTAATATGCTAGTCTCTTGATTTTTTCACATAGGATCCAGGTGCGGGTTCCAGGGTATTTTGGGGTTCGCGCGGCGCTGTTTTCCCGCCAACGTAGTCCTGGATCCAGTTTTGCCAGTCGGTCCACCAGCTGCCCTTCGTTTCAGTCGCGTGTTCTAGCCATTTTTCGGGTGAGGGCGTGTTTTCGGAGGATGACCAGAAGCAGTATTTATTTGCGGCGGGCGGATTGACGACTCCCGCTACATGGCCGGAGGCGGAAAGCGTGAATTTCTTCGGGCCGGAAAAGGCGCTATAGCCTGAATAGGTGGCTTTCCATGGCGCAATATGGTCTTCGCGGGTGGACAGGAAGTAAGCCGGCGTTTCGATCTTGCGCACATCGATCTTTACGCTTTCAATTTCCAAACCTTCGGGTTCTATCAGTTTGTTTTCGAGATACATGTTGCGCAGGTAAAAACGATGCATTGCGCACGGCATGTTCGTTGAATCTTCATTCCAGTAAAGAAGATCGAATGGAAAAGGTTCCTTGCCCATAAGATAATTGTTAATGACGAAAGACCAGATCATGTCGTTCGCGCGCAGGATTGAAAACGTCTTTTGCAGGTAATCTCCCGAAAGAACGCCCGTTTCTTCCATGGTTTTTTCCATGGCTTCGATCTGATGCTTGTCAGTAAAGAGTTTGAGTTCGCCTGCGTTTCTGAAATCGATCAACGTCGTGAGAAAGGTAATAGATTTTATGCGGGCTTCCTGGTTTTGCGCTTTCAGCCACGCGAGCGTAATGGCAAGCAGCGTTCCACCGATGCAGTAAGCCATGACGTTGGTCGCTTTTTCGCCGCTGATTTTTTCAATTTGATCCAGGGATGCCAGAACGCCTTCGTGCATATAGCTGCTGAAATCCTTATTGGCGTGTTCGGGTCCGGGATTAATCCAGGAGATGATAAAGACGGTGTGTCCCTGATCGGTGAGCCATTTGACCAGAGAATTTTCCGGGCGCATGTCGAGGATGTAATATTTGTTAATCCATGGTGAAACGATAAGCAGCGGTGTTTTGTAAACCTGCTCCGTTGTCGGTGCATACTGGATCAACTGGATCAGATCGTTTTGATAGACGACAGAACCTTTTGTGACGGCGAGGTTTTTGCCGGGCTCAAACGCTTCGTAGTTCGTTGTACTGATTTTCAGTTCTCCATGGCCGCGTTCCATGTCTTCAATCAAGTTTTCGAGCCCCTCGACGAGATTTTCTCCGCCGGTGCGGATGGTTTCGCGAAGTACATCGGGGTTCGTTAAAACGAAATTTGTAGGGGCCATGGCGTCCGAAAACTGGCGCGTGTAGAAA
>CAUJHN010000100.1 GCA_963204825.1 Pseudomonadota bacterium | reverse complement strand
TGAGACGAAGAGATCCACTTTGACCAGATCGCCGCGGTTGATGGATACGGGTGATGTAGCCAGAGTCCATTTGCCGTCTTTCTTGATGCTGTATACGCGGTGAATATCGACGCCGGCGTTCACGGCATTTTTCAGTTCCTTCGGCGCGTAGCGAAGGCGCGTGGCGTAATAGAGGCGGCCGTCACCTTCGCGGTTGATGGTGAGAATTCCTTTCGTGCCTTCATCCCCTTCTTTTAAAGGGCGGGTGATGGTTTGCTGTGCGTCTTTCAGCGATTTGAAGGTGGTTTCGCTGACCGGTTTGTTTTGATAGGAAAGCAGAACTTTCATATCCGGTTTTACGCTTTCGTATTTTTTGGCGTAGTCGATGAGGGCGTTCATGCAGAACATGTTTTCCTGCGTGTTTTCCCAGTAGTCGCGGTTGCCGCGTCCTTGCGTGATAAAGCGGACCAGCTTCATCGGTTTATCGCCGACCATGTCGGAATCGCTTTGCAGCATAGCGTCCATCACCGCGCAGTTATCGCGGAGCGGCGTCGCCAGGATGCGGTCATAACCATCATCGTAGGTTTCGTTGTAGGAGAGCTTACCGCCCGATTCAACACCGGCAGAAAGGATTTGCGTGAGCGCTTCCTTCGCCGCGTCTTTCGTTTCGGGGAAGGCACTGGCGGCTTCGAAGTAATGAGCTTTGCCGAACAGACTCATTTCCTTCATATGTGGGCGGAAGCGCAGTATGTCGTCTTTCTTGATTTCGCCCGTGTCTTTCAGCGCCGCGAGGATGACCGCACGGACCGTGGATTTCATACCCTCCTGATAATAATCTGGCGCGGCTTCGTTGCGCAGGAAGGAGAGCAGGTATTTGTGTAGGTTCACTTCAACCTGCACGGGCACTTTATATCCCGCCTTTTTCAGCCAGTTGAAACCAAGCGCGGTGTAGGCGCTGAGGTACGGATCCGCGTGATCGTCTGTGGCGACAAAATAGGCCATACCGCCGTTCGGCGCCTGATAGGAGGAGGCAGCATCGAGGATTTCCTGCGGCAGTTTGTCGGAGCCTTCCCAGACGGTCTTTTCATCGAGGTAAGGTTTCAGTTGATTATACTGCGCCGCCATCGCCGCCACGGTGAGTTTTTGTTCCCAGCATGGGTAGATGTAATCACGTATGTATTTGAATGCGCCATCGAGATTTGCGATGACGGACGGGGAGAAGGTGACGCTGATATCACCGGAATCCGTGTAGATGTCTTTCGGAACGGCGATGTTTTCGATCACTTTGTTTTCCGTCGTGCTGCCGTAATTCGCAGCCGTTTCAACGGTGCGGGATTTGAGGAGCGGTAGGGAATGCTCAAGCCCGTCGGAATCCGTTTCATCGCCCGCGGTGACAGAGAACGAAATTTCCCCTTCCGGCAATTCACGCGTAACGGGCAGGAATTCCGTTTCGAGCGGCATAAAGACGGTCGCGCGTTTGTAGGATTCCAGTGTGATAGTTTCTTCCTTCATTTGCGTGTCTTTGCCTTTTAAATCGCCGGAGGCCGTGATGGTGACCTTTATGGTGCGGGGTTTATCCGTGCGGTTCATGATGGAGAATCCAGCGTTGAACGTATCGCCTTCGTGCACCTGATTCGGCATGACGGGGCGGATTTCGGTCGGGCGATTGACCTTGAAGTTTGCATCTCCCAATCCCATCCGATCATTCGGCGTCGTGGCTATCGCAAGGATACGCCAGCCGGTGAGATTGTCCGGCGCGTCGAATTCAATGCTCGCTTTGCCGTCTTTATCGACAGGGACGGACGGATTCCAGTAGCTGACGAATTTGAAGATATTGCGCATGCCGGCATCGACACCGCCATCGCCCCCTGCATTCGCGCCTTTCTTTTCAAACTTCTGGCGGCCCATCAGGCGCGTCAGCAGACTGTAGTTTGTGACATCCAGCCCATCGAGGCTGTAGAAGCCTGAGTACGGATCAAACGCGCCTTCACCGTCCGGGACGAGATCGAAGACGGATTCATCGAGCACGGCGACCGCGAGTTCGATGGGTTCTTTTTGATCCATTTCATGCAGGGGTTTTGCTTCCAGAGCGACTTTGACTTTATCGCGCGGGCGGTAGACGTCCTGATCCGCCTTTGCTGTGACAACCATGGATTTATAGTCATCCGTGACGGGCGTTTGAATGTAACCGGCACGGAAGGCGGGTTTTCCCATGTCGATTTTACCGAGTTCAGGCAGCGGCGCATCCACGCGCGGGGAGACGGCGACGATGGAAAGATAGTATCCTGGCGCGTAGTCGGGTTTCACGGGGATTTCGATGATCGGGGTGCTGCCTTCCAGCTTCTGTACAAAGGAGTCCAGCACGCCGTAGCGTTCTACGGTGATGAGCGCGGTCACGCCCGGCCATGGGTTTTTCACGAGATAACGCGCTTTGTCGCCGACTTTGTAATCGGTTTTTTCCGGGACGATGGTGAGAGCGTATTCCTTACCGTCGTTCCATTGAACGTAATCTGAACCCGCAACCCAGAGATATTCTTCGGATTTATGTTCGCGGCCTTTCATGTCCTTGATGGTCGCATTGATGCGGTAATAGCCGGCGGAAGCGGGTGTGAAGGTGCAATCGACGCCTTCATCGCCGGAGGTGACATCGCAGGCGGCCGCCTGTTTCCATTCCGTTGTGTTATCGCTGCTATACGCGCTGCCTGCCGTTTTGACTTTGGCGGCGACGACTTCCTCTTTTTCAACGAGGAGTTTGATCGGCGTTCCGGCGGCGGGTTTGCCATCCGTATCGACGACGATGGTTTTGACGGTGGCGGGTTTGCCGGAAGTGTAAACCCATTCGGTGGGTTTGAGGCCGACGAAGCGGTCAACGCCCATGTAATCGGCCTTGGCTTCGGCGGCGATGGATTTGCCGCGTTCGTCCTTCACCGCGCTCTCAACGCGGAGAGTACCGTAGTAGATGGGTTTTTCGGGCAGTGTGAAGGCGGTTTTCCATTCGCCTTTGTCGTCCAGCTTGTCATCTTTTTGGAAGATATCTTCTCTGTCGCGGGATTCCGAATAGCTGCTGAAAGAATAGCCTTCGGCCTTTGGGTCTTTTGAAGAGAAGTAACCACTGTTCAATGTGATTGTCGTGCGGACAGCCGCGTTTCCATACGCGCCGCCGGAATGCAGTTTTGCATCCGCCGCGATGTTCATCGTATCGCCGACCTTGAATTTGTCACCGTTAAGTTCCGTCGTGACACGGAACGGGGCAGGCGTGAAATCGCTGACCAGTACGCTTAAAGGATAGAATTCCTTGGCCGTTGCCTGTCCATTTATATCGAGCGTCGCGGTGAGTTTAAAGCTGTACCAGCCCACGGCGGCGTTTGCGGGGATTTTGTATTCGCCGCTGAGCGTGCCGAACTCATTGAGCTTAACCCCTTCGATCTTGTCGACGCTTTTGCCTGCGGGGTCGGTGATTTCTAGGTCGTATTTCCCGTCCGGAGGCGCGATGAAGCGGTTGTTGTTCTGATCGCGGACATAGATTTTATATTGCATCGTGTCACCCGCGCGATAGATGCCCTGCGCGGTCATGCCCCAGGATTTCATGTGGCCGTATTTTGCGTTTGTATCGGCGTACATGTTTGTTGCGATATTCCATAGGGACACTTCATATTCGTAGGAGACGGGGAGAAGCGCCATGTCTTCGCCTTTATCCACGCGGATGAAAAGTTTCGTGGCTGTGTCTTCCCATGCCTGTTTCAAGGATTGATCGGGATCAAGTTCATCCGTGCCGGGAAGAGCGGCAACGCCGTTTTCATCCGTCTGCGCGGTGGCGAGCGGAGATTCCGGTTGTTTCAGGTTTGCAAGTTCCCCTTTGTAAACCGTGATTTTTGCATCCGGCACAGTATTCCCCGTTGCGAGATCCGTAACCCATACGGAAGAGCGGAAATGACCAAGCTTGACATAGACCTGGTACGGCGTGATCTGTGCGAAGAGCCGGTTTGCTCCGTTCCATTTTTCAACAGTTGGCGTGGTTTGCAGGTTGGCATAAATAGCGCCGCTCTTATTACCCAGAAGATCACGGATTCCGGCAGGTACGCCGAATTGTTTGTCCTGCACGTCCGGCAGAACGGTCGGGTCCGTCTTTCCTTCGGACGCGGTTGTTGAATCCACTTTCTTATAGCTAAAGGAAAAATCTTTCAGGTTGTTGACATAGAGCGGCACTTCACTGTCCACACCTTTTTCCAGCACGGCGTCTTTATAGGCCATTTCATAGTTCGGGTTGCGGTGGCCGGTCGCGAATTTGATATTTAGTGGAGCGACAGGGCGGCCGAATTCATCCGTCATGACCGTTACAGGGACGGATTTTTTGCCGATGAAAAAGTTTTTGATCTTCTCCCACAGGCTGAATTTCCTTTCCGGTACGGTCAGCGTGTATTCCTGCGCGGCTTTTAGGCCGTAGGGCAGATTGATACGGTAGTCTGCATCCTGACGGGAGCGATCGTCGTAAAGCCGCGACCAGTCGTTTTGATCCCCCCAGGGTTTGACGTCTTTATTGCCACCCGTCAGATCCGGGGAGATAACGAGGTTATTGACCACCTGCGAACGAAGAATGGGCGTAGTGAAAGACAAGCTGATAGGGCTCAGAGGATCGCAAAGCTTGTCTTCTGTCTGCGGTGTGCCGGGGGTGACGAGGACTTCCTGTTTGTCTTTGTTCGTGCAGGCAATGCCGCGTAAGGAGAATTCCGGGAAGGTATAGAATTCCTTTAGGTCGCTTGCCATATCGCCGTGTTCCGTGCCCAGCGTGGAAACAAGGCCCGGCTCCTGTTTTAAGAGAATGGCCGTGTTCAGAGGCATTTCAGCGGCCGGCGTTACAAGCCATGCCATTTCATCTGCGCGGGGTTGCTGGGACGGGGCGTCTTCCGGGTCGTCCTGCGGGCTTTCTTCTCTGTCCGGCATGACGGTGACGGGGAAGCGGGTTTTGGCGTCTCTGGCTTCAAAATATATATGTTGTCCTACGGACTCCCTGGTTACTGGCTGGGTGAAAGACAGACGGAAAACGGGACTGCCGGGCTTTGCCCACGTCCTGAGATAGGCATCTTCGACAGAAGGCAGGAGGGTTGTGAACGCATGGTCCTGCGCAGCCGCGAGGCTTGCGCCGTCTTCGGCCTTGATGACAGGTTCTATGCGGAGTTTATAGGCAGTAGCCGGCCTCAGCGCGTCAGCGTCCGTCAGGTTACAGGCCAGGGCCGAGGTGTTAAGCCATCGCCACTGGCATTTGACGGGAGGGGTTATTGTAACGCCCACTTCCGCTTCTGTCCGGTCCATCTGGCCGATCGGCACCACCGGGCGGTTGAATTCCAGCACGATCTGGCGTGTGGCGGAAACGTTCGTGCCTTCCGGCGTGATCCGGACGATCCGCAGTTCCTCCGCCGCCATGGCCGGCCCCGAAAGCGCCAGAAGAAGGAGGGCAGGGGCGAGCCAGCGGGAAAAACGCAGATCCATGGATATAGCCTTTTTAAAAATGTATTGTGAAGGCGCCACTATAGAACGCGGCGGCCTTTCTATCAATCCAGAGAAATAATATAAATATGGTAAAACAACGATGATGTTGTATAAAAGACGCATGAGTAAAAACGATATCGCAAAGCGCGTGCAGGAGATGGAAGCTGCCTGCAAGGAAAAGGGGATACGGTTCACCGATCCTCGCCGTTATGTTCTGGAGATTGTTGCGGGGGCGAAGAAGCCAGTCGGCGCGTATGACATCCTGGAAGCTCTTGGTAAGTATATAGATAACCCCAAGCCTCCCACCGCGTACCGCGCGATCGAGTTTTTGATGGAGCAGGGCGCCGTGCACCGGATTGAAAGCCTCAATGCGTATGTGCTGTGCCACACGGATCACCGGCATCACGGATCGCAGTTCCTGATTTGCGATCGTTGCGGCGGGGTTACCGAAGCGCATATATGCAACGTGCCTTCGAATCTTGCTGCGCGCGCAAAAGAAGAGGGGTTTCAGGTGGCGCGCTGGGACGCCGAACTCCACGGCGTGTGCAAAAGCTGCGCCTAGGCGCTTTTCGCTTTGGTCAATGACTGTCGCGTTTCTTCAAAAATGGCCGTCATCTTGCGAATACAATCCAGCAAATCCTTATGCGGCACGCCATGGATGTTGGAGTTCGCCGCTTCGCGCGCCGCGTGTTCTATGCTCATCGCAATATCCGAAAGCCGCATTGCGCCCATGCGCTTGCTGGTGGATTTAATCGTGTGCGCCGGGCGGACTATGCCTTCGATGTTGTTGTTCGAAACGGCGTCCTGAATTTCATTGATATAGGATTCCACGTCATCAATGTAACATCCCAACAGGAAGTCAAAACGATCCTTTAAAATCTGCTTAGCTTCGTTGAACATGGCGGCGTTGAGTATTTCAAATCTGTCTTCCGGCGGGGCGTCCTGCCCGGCGTGCTCCGATGGCTCCTGGGATAGGTGTATTTTTTCATGCTTGATCCAGTAGTAGATTTTTTCCTTAAGTTCGCGCTTCCTGACAGGTTTGGAGATATAATCGTTCATGCCTGCATCAAGGCAGCGCTGCCGATCGCCCTTCATCGCGTTCGCCGTAAGGGCGATAACAGGCATGCTATGGTTTATTTCGCCGGATTCTTTCATTTTCGTGATGTGGCGGGAGGCTTCGAATCCATCCATAACGGGCATCTGGCAATCCATCAGCACCAGATCGAATTCGGATTCGTTCAGCGCGTTCAGCGCTTCCTGTCCGTTCGAAACGATCATCGTCTCGCAGGAAAGCTGCGTTAAGACCTCTTCGACGAAAGCCTGGTTGATGCGGCTGTCTTCCACCAGAAGGATCTTGCAATTATCAAGACGGAGGTTTTCAGCATTGTCTTCGCCATGGCCAAGCGCGGAAGTGTCAATGCGGATGACGTTCTGCGTGTTGCCTTCGGAATATTTTTTCCAGATGATGGCAAGGGAGTCGATCAACTGGAGCATTTTGATGGGTTTGGAAATATAGGCGGAAAAGCCGTTCTCAGTGAGCGCGTCGCTGGCGAGGGGGTTTCCTGCCGCGGTCAGCATTATAAGGCAAATGTGCCGGAAATCCGGTTCGTCGTTGATGGCTCGCGCCAGCATTTCCCCATTCATTCCAGGCATCAGGTAATCGATAATCATCATATCGTAAAGAATGCCTTCGTCGCGTGAAGAAACCATTTTTTCCAGCGCTTCATGACCGCTTGCGGCCGTATCGCAGACCATGCCCGCCATGCCGAGCTGTTCGGTAAGAATTTCACGAATGACGGGAAGGTCATCTACAATAAGAACGCGTCTGTTTTGCAGAATGGGCGGTTCAGGGTAGGTGAAGGCTTCGTTTTTGTTGCGCTCCAAAGGCAGATTAAATGAAAAGGTCGATCCCATCCCCGGAACGCTTTCGACAGAAATGGAGCCGCCCATCAGTTCAATCAACTTGCGGGAAATGGAAAGACCCAGGCCGGTGCCGCCATAATCCCGCGTTGTGGAAGAATTTGCCTGCGAGAATTTTTCAAATATTTTTTCTTTATCCTTATCTTCAATGCCGATGCCTGTATCCTTGATAGAAAAAATAAGGTTCACGCGATCATCTTTTACGGCTTCGTCTTTATCTTCCGCCACTGTTACGACGATATGGCCTTTGTTCGTGAATTTGATGGCGTTGCCGATGAGATTCCCGAGCACCTGACGAATGCGGACGGGATCCCCGTAGACGAACTGTTCGCTGCCCGGGATATAATGAACAACCAGTTCCAGCGCCTTTTCACGCGCCCGCGGTGAATAAAGCATGCAGACGTCATCGACAAGTTCCAGCATGTTGATGGCGATAGGGTCGAGCTCCAGCTTATTGGCCTCTATTTTTGAAAAATCGAGTATGTCTTCGATGATGTTCATAAGGACTTCGCCGGAATTCAGGATCGTTTTCGTCAGACCGCGCTGTTCTAAGGTTAGTGGCGTATCGAGGAGCAGTTCCGCCATGCCGAGGATGCCGCTCATCGGCGATCTGATTTCATGGCTCATAGTCGCCAGAAATTCCGATTTCAAGCGGCTTGCTTCTTCGGCCTTTTTGGTCGCCTGCTTAAGTTTAACGGTGCGTTCGTCCACCATGTTTTCCAAGTTCTCACGATATTCCGCAAGCTCCATCTCGTTTTTCTTGCGTTTCGTAATATCCTGCGAAAGACCTATCAGAAAGCGCGGATTGCCCTGCTCGTCGTAGATCGGGACTTTGCGCGTGTGCAAAAAGGCTTCGCCTGTCTTGGTGGTAACCACTTCGCAGGGGATATCTATAACCTTTCGCCCCAGCATCGTGGCTTCGTCCATGGAACGGAAGAAATCGGCCTGTTCTTCGCTGAAATAGTCACGGTCGGTTTTGCCCAGCATTCCCGCGCGGGGATAACCGAAAAATTCTTCGGCTTCCCTGTTGAACATATAATATTTGTAATCGTTCTGTACGTCTTTTACGAAAAGAATGCCTGGAAGGTTTTCAAGGAAATTTTCAAAAAACGTGGTTTGTTCTACAAGCTTTTTTTCAGCCTGTTTTGTTGTGTCTTGCAACACCTCTGACTTACGCAGAAGCATGGAGATATAAACGAACAAGAGGGCAATGGCGACAAAACCCATAAGGGAAACCAAAACGGTCGTCAGATTTTCTGGATCGAAGAGTCGCCATTTTGTCCCGGGTTCCAGCATTATATGAATAAGAGCGGACGCGCCCAGCGTGCTTGCGATCCACAGGCTGCTTCCGGCTGTAAACATCAATGCGGGCGAAAGTCTTTTCATCGTGGTCACCATTGAAGCTGCGGGGTCTTGCTCACGAAGCCAATAGCCTGGTTCCCTTTTTCGTTATAAGTGAGCTTATCAAAGCTGAGCGCATTGGCCTGCGCGATTCCCCTGCCGTGATTGTCTTTGGCGCGCGCGGGTTCTATGGTCATATACTGTTTCCAGTTAAATCCATTCCCACGGTCGGTGATAATGGCGTAAATGCCGTTGTCCTTATGGGTGATGATCGCTTCGACATAGCGGTCCCCGTATTCCGGGAGTTCCTGTCTTCGCCGAATTTCCGCCTGAAGCGTGCCTGCCTCTATCAATTCCGACTTTCGTCCATAGCCGATATCATATGTCCCGTGTTCGACGGCGTTTAAAAGCAGTTCCGCAATGCCGGGAAGGGTTCTCTGCGGGTCCGGAAAGCAATGCGCCATAAAAGCCGCAAGCGATTCCGCCTGTTCCAGCGTACGAAAATGGAATTTGCAGGTCTCGATGAGATTAAAGCTCGATTGATGGCGCGCCAGTTCTGCGTTGAGTTCACGGTTTTGTTTCGCCTCCCGCGTGGCGGCGGACAGGACGGATTTTAAAACCTCTTCGTTCACAGGCTTTGTAAGATAATAGAAAACGCCAGCGTCTATCCCTTCCTGCGTTTCCTTTGCGCTGGAGGCGCCGGTGATCATGACAATAGGGATGCGGCGCAAGGAGGGCTCGTCTTTTATACGGCGCACGGCGGTAAGCCCGTCCATAACGGGCATCATGCGGTCCATCAGGACGACATCGATGCTATCACCCATGGAAAACATCTTTTCCAGAGCCTGTTGCCCGTTTTCCGCCGAAATCATCCCATGCCCTAGGTCTTTGATCTGCTCTTCCATGAACATGCGTTCAATCCGGTCATCTTCCACAACCAGGATCGTCAATGGATTGTCATCCCGTCGCAAAAAGGGAATGATATTGTCGGCAAGCTGTACCATGTCTACCTTTCACTGAAAGCGGTGGTTAGGGAATTGTGGATCGGCTTTAAAAGATATTGCAGGATGGTTTTACGGCCCGTGATGATTTCCGCCATAACGGTCATGCCGGGAACAACCATGTTGCGTTTATCGCTTCCAACGTAATTTTTCTCGAGCTTGATGCGGCCCTGGTAATAGCGCTCTCCATCCTGCGCGCTGAACGTCGTTGCGGAGATATGTTCCAGAGTGCCGTTCAAAAGGCCATATCGCGCGAAATCATAACTGCTGAGCTTTACTTTGACGGGCTGGCCTATTTTCAGATGGCCGATATGTTGCGGCGGGATTTTGACCTCAACGACGAGTTCATTGTGAATGGGGACTATTTCCATCAATGTTTCGCCGGGTTTTACAACAGCGCCGATCGTATTTACGGCAAGCCCTTTTACGATGCCGTCCGCCGGCGCGCGGATAGAAAGGCGCTCATAACGGTCCTGTAGCTTTTTTAAAGTCTCTTCGTTCTGAACCCGTTCCACGATAATCGCGTCCAGCCGTTCATTGACCTGATCTTTCTGGTTCAGGCCAAGCGAAGAAAGACGGTTCTTGTATTCGCTGGTTTCCGCCTGCGTAACAGAAAGACGGCTTTGTATTTGCGCAATATCGCCCTTGATGGAATTCAGGTTTTGCTGCGCTTCCAAAAATTTTGTATCGGAAAGATAGCCTTTTTTATGCAGTTCTGCGCGCTTTTCAAAAAGCCTGTTTGTGATTTCAAAATTATCTCTGGCCGTCTTTAATTCACTGCCAAGGCTTGAAACCATGCGTTTCTTTTGTTCAATCTGCTCGCGGATAATTTTGCGCTCTTCTTCATTGTTCTGTTCCATGCTGTCGAAGAAGTTTTGCTGATCCCTGACAAGCGTGCCTGAGTTCCCACCAAAGCGGGAGAAATCCGGCGCGCGTTTTTCGAGATAGGCGCGGAGGCGCTCTTCCTGCATTAGAAGGGCGGTATTCTTTGCCCTGGCGCGTTCCAGGTCTTCCGCAACACCTGTGTCGTCCAGTCGCAAAAGGACAGAATCCTTTTTGACGATATCGCCCTCCTTGACGTCGATTTCGTGCACTATCCCACCTTCAAAATGCTGGACGATCTGTTGATATCCGCTTGGCACGACTTCGCCGGGGGATCTTGCGACTTCGTTGATGTTGGTAAAACCCGCCCATACGGTAAAGCCAATAATGACGGTGCTTATCGTCATCATTGTTGTACGGATGATGGCGGGGCTGACCGCTTCTTCCAGTTGAATCGCCTGCGACAAATAGCGCATCTGTTCGTTCGATGTTTTTATCATGCGGCCTCCAGGACAAGGTTCATCATGCGTTCAGGCGTGCCTACGAGCGGCGTGGCGCCCTGACGCATTAAAATCAGCGTATCCGACATTTTCAGGAAATCTTCACGGTAGGTGACCATGATGCAGGTACGGCTTCCCTTGCTGCGCGCGAGATAGTTTTGAAGATTACGGCCCGGTTTTCCGGAAAGGATGGCATTTGGAATCTCATCGATCAAAAGTATCGGCGCCGTGTGCAGATAAAGCCGCGCTAGCGAAAGACGCATGGAAAGATTGCTGGGCAGCTTTCCGGCGGAATAGCGGCCAATTTCAGTGTTTAACCCATTTGGTAGAGCCCGGATTTCTTCGTCTGCGGCGGCCATTTCCAGCGCCGTTTCAATATCCTCAATGGTAGCAAGAGGATTGCAAAGGCGCAGGTTTTCAACGATGGTGCCTTCAAAGAAATCGTACTGCTGCGGAATATAGGCGATTTGCTTGCGCAAAGAAGGGGCGTCGAGCTGACGGATATCAAAGCCGTCGATCTGCACGGCGCCGGATGTTGGCTTGTACAGGCCTTTGATTAATTTGAGAATGCTCGATTTCCCGGCGCCGTTGTCACCTGTGATCGCAATAAGGTCTCCGGCGCGCGCATCAAAGGAAAGATTGGAAAAGACATCGTCCGTCGCGTCCTGATATCTCAGGCCGACATTGGTGAAGGCAATATTACCGCGCAGGGTTGAGATGACGGATCCGAATTGCCCCACCTTATCTTCGGTGTCCAGGTCCATCAGATTGTTAACCTGGATGATGGAATTGCGTAACTGTTCCATGCGGGGCACCATCGTGCAGACGCTGTAAAATGGAGTGATGACGCGCCATACAAGGATCATCGTCGCGACAAGCCCGCCGGTTGACAGTGTGCCAGCCCAGATCATATGCGCGCCGAAGCTGATTGTGACAATGGCAGAAAAGATGGTCAGGGCGTTTGCCAGTGTTTCCCCCACCATGCCAAGAAAATTCAGGTGGAAATGCGCCATCATTTCTTTTCCGGACAGGTCGCGGAATTTCATTTGCCAGAGATTGGTCAGACCATAGGCGCGAACCCCGCGGATTTTTTCAAAAGCTTCTATCGTAAACTGCTGGCGGGCGGAGCTGGCCTTCGCTGCTATGCGGATGGTTTTGCGGACCCTTTTATAAATTGCCCAAAATAAGAGCCCATAAACTGCCGCCATGGCGAGAGGAACAAGAACCAGAGGTCCCGCAACAAAGTAAATCGCAAGCGCGGCCAGAACCACAAAGGGCAGTTCTATAATGGAAAGGAATACAGATCCGCAAAAGAAATCACGGATGGATTCGAAGGTTTTGATACGAGCGATCTGGGCAGAGACCGAGGCCCGCTCGATCAACGCCGGCGAAAGGCGGATAAGATGTGAAAATATCTGATTTCCAACAATATTGTCCATGCGTGCGGCGATCCAGGACAGGCCACGAGAACGCACGGCGCGCAGGATGATTTCGCACGCCGCGGCCAGAAACATGCCGAAAATGACCATCGGCAAAACGTCCGGGGTTCCTGTCGCGATAACGCGGTTATAAACCAGCATGATCATTAAAGGAGAGGCGAGCGAAATAAGATTGATTACGAGGCCGGCTGTAAGAATTTGAACAAACGTGCCGCGAAAGCGCCCCAAGAGGGAACGGAACCACCCATAATTCGTACCCATGCGTACAAATTTGGAAATCGCGGGCTTCGTTTCATCGTAGCGTTCGAAAAGTACGGCTTTGCCGCGCTCGCAGCGGATCTGGTCTTTATAGAAATAAGTGAGCGTGTTGTTGTGGAAGACTTTGATGCGATCGTCTTCCTGCGCAATCAAAATAATCGGCCGCCCGTCATCCTGAATAAAAAGACAGGGAAACAATCGCGTATCGATTTCCCCTATGGATGTGGGGACGGAGCGGGAAAAGTAATTGAGGCGCGCCAGTGTGTTGAGCACGTCCGATTCCGAATAGGAATCACGGTTGTAAGGCAGGCATTCCAAAAAGCGATAGGTGCGGCATTTTGGTTCCAACGCCAGGACAAGCGCGCATAGGCAGTATTCCCAGTCGCCGGGATTTGAGAAAGCCTTTACGCCCGCTTTCTGCATGGTGGCGGCCATGCGTTCGACAGGCTGTAATTTTTCGGCCTGCGGGTCCTTGGGGTTAAAAAAACGCTTCAAATCCTAAGCTCCCTGTAGGCGAATGGTTGTTTAACGGCCGTGTTATGGGGTGTTTCCCGAAGCGTTCCCTTTTCAATGCGATAGAAGCGATGGGCCTGTGCCGTCAGATTCTGATCTTCGGAGGAGATGATGAGCGTTGCCTTGCCGACAAGGCGGGCAAGAAGATTGTAGACAAGATTGTACCCATCGCGGTCCAGAGAACGGTCCGCGTTGTCGAAGAGGATGATGCGGGGTTTGGGGGCCAGGACACGCACCATGGCAATGCGCTGTTTCAAGCCCGGCGGAATCGTATCGGTTGCATTGCCGTTCAAGAATGTATCGAAACCGGACGGCAGACTGGCAATGGCCTTATCGACCTGAAACATCGCGGCCATTTCACGCACTTTTTCTTCAGATATCTGGCCAAAACAGGTGAGGTTATCGCGGATGGTGCCGCGAAATATCAGGCCTTCGCTTTGTATGTAGCCTACGTGATCTATGATCTCACGCGAGTTTAATTGAAGAATATTGCGCTTATCGACATCAATGCTACCCGCCTTTGGGGCGTAAATGCCGGCGATCATATCCAGAAGAGCCTCTATAGAGGGCGCGTGGTCGGAAGAAAGGGATATGCATTCACCGGGCTGCAATTTCAGATTCACGTCTTTTAAAAGCCACGGCCCGGAGTCCGTGCGGCGGAAGGAGACATTGTTCAATGACAATGCTCCTTCGCGCACGGGGGATGCCCCTTCATCCGGTGCTGATGGATGAAGGGGGATTTCAAAGATGCTTTCGACTTTCTGACGAGACAGTTGATAATCCTGATACTTGGCCCAGAGGCCAAGCGCACGCTGAACGGGCTGCATAATCCGTCCAGAGAGCAGAATGGTGGCGATCAGGGCGCCCGTAGAAATGGTACCATGGAGGACGAACATAGCGCCTGCGCCGATAACGCCTGTCAGCATCAGGGAAGAAAATACGGCGGCCGTGTCAAAGGTGCGGGCAGAACTTTCTGTGACGCGGAAATTGGCGACAGTCGATTTTTCTTCGAGCGCTTCATAACGGCGGGAAAAGATATTTTCCAGACCAAAAGATTTCAGACTGTGAATTCCTTCCAGGCTTTCGATCAGGAAGTTATAGCGAAGATCATCTGTTGTATCGCGTGTTTCGAGATCCTTTTTAAGGTTATTTCCTTCGAAAAAGGCGATAAGGGTGAAGCCCATAAGCAGGGCGGCGGGAACAACGGCGAGGGGGCCGGAAATATAAATGATAAGTCCCAAATAAAGCGGCACCAGAAGCAATTCGAACGCGGTCATTAAAGAATAACCGTTGTAGAAATCCGAAAGACGGCTGACTGCGCCCAGGCGATTCATATGCTCCCCGATCCCGAAAGCGGGCGGCACGGCCAGATCCGATTGCAGTATATGGTTCATCGCCTTGCAGGACAGCCTGTGTTCGAACGCCGCCGCAGACCATCCCATCGTGTAGGAGCGGCCGAGGCGGATAATCGTTTCAAGAACAACGGCGACGCAGACACCCGTTACGAGGACGGGCAAAGTCCCAGACGCGGGATTGGGCAGAATCCGGTCATAGATCTGCAATGTCATCGTCGGCAGGGCAAGGGACAGGATGTTGATGGTCAGGGTCGATAACAACAAATCGCCGACATTTATCCTGTATTCATCAGGATTCAATATATCCCGTTCTATGCCAGCGCCAACCGTCGTCATCCGAACAATCCTCCGTGGTGGCCGCCGCCGAATATTCCCGTTAGCGGTGGAACCACCGGGATAACGGGAATAGAAGGCAGTACGGCAACGGGGGATGTGGAAACAGGATCCGGCAGGATCGATGATATCGTTGATTCAAGGCCGCTGCCCAGGACTCCGCCGACGTCGGGAAGGGCCGTTTCAGTCCAGGATGTCACGGAATCCAGGCCGCTTGTGGTATCTCCGCCGGAGAGCACGCCGCCAAGATCAAGACCGCCCGCAGAATTGCCGGAAACGGATTCCAGAAGATCAATTGCGCCATTCACCACGTCATTCACGCCCCCCAGAAGGTCGCTAATGGTCCCGGTAGAATCGCCGGCGAGTATGTCTGGAATATCGGGAAGAGAACTACCTGTGTCGGCGTTCCCCAGCAGGCTGGATAAATCTTCCGTAGCATTCCCCAAAGTATCAAGGAGGTGCGTGGCAGTATCCGTCAGTCCGTTTGCAAGATCTTCGTTTGCGTTAAGGTTGAGATCTATATCGCCGACAATGGATTCCACGCCGTCCAGTGGGATGTTATCCAGGTGAACGGCCGGTATGACGTCATCGGCGAATCCGATATCGATGGGTAAATCGGTATCGGTGGCTGCATTGAAATCACCCTGATGCAGAAGATCCAGGCTGCCAACAAGATCTATGTCGCCCGTTATCGATTCAACGGGATCGAGCGTTATATCGGTGGCATTGCCCAGAAGATCAAACCCGAGCGTATCCTGAACGGCGTTGAAGGAGATATCCTGATCCGCATCGCCGCCGCCGAAGGATAAAAGATCGCCCATGATGCCGGACGCCGTGTCTTCCGCCTGCGAAAGGATATTGTCTTCGCCGGTTCCGCCATTCAAATCGTCGACCAGATTATCCGCGACGTTACCAAGGATGTTCGCCGCCGCCGTTAAATCAAGATCGATATCCCCGGTAATTGTTTCAACAGGGGCCAGAGAGATATTCAAACCGTTGCTCAGCAGTTCGCTGTCGACCAGATCAATATCCAGCGGTATGTGAATATCCGTATCCGCGCCGCCATTGTCCAAGTCCGCGCCGAGCAGGCCAAGGCCAAGTCCGCCCGTGACATCGACATCGCCAATCAGATTTTCAACGGGGTTTATAACGTCGCTGACCAGGCCATTGATCGTAGCAAGATCGACCGGTCCAATACTGCCGAGCGCAAGGTCATGGTCGCCATTGTCGTTGCCGCCGCCAAGAATGCCGCCCAGGTTGAGCAGATCGTCGGTAAGATTCAGGCCGATATCTATGTCGCCAAGCAGCCCTTCGACGGGGTCCAGCGGAATGTCGAGCGCGATCGGTGGAGCGGTGATCCCAAGAAACTGCACATCTGTTCCAAGGTGAAGATCGTAGTCGTTCGGTGAACTGTCATATTGAAACGGATTTAAAATCGCATCGAGCGAGACGCTGGAAAGCAGGTTGCCGAGAAGGCCTTCTACTGGCGTCAGGATCGGCGAGGCGTCCAACGTTTCGTCAAGAACGTTCAGGATATTATCGCCGCTGATGATATCCAGTTTCAAGTTCGACAGATCGTCCAGCGCCGCATCGAGACTGATCCCCACAGGGCCCAGATCGCCGCCCGTTATATTGTCGAAGATATTGTTTAGCGTATCAAAGATGTTCGTTGTGGCGTGGTTCACGGTATCGAAAATATTCGTCGTGGTATCGAATACATTTTCCGTGAGGTTGTTAACGGTATCGAAGATGTTCGTCGGCGCTTCGTTATTGATGACTGTCGTATTGCCGCCCGGCGTTCCATCGACGCCGTTTGTTCCGTTCGTGCCATTGGTGCCGCTGACGCCGCCCGTGCCGTTGGTCCCATGAATGGCGGGGCGGATGTCGGACGTGTTGATAGCGCTCGACGTCGCGTAGTTTGTCACATCGCCGAAAGGCATGCCGGCATGTGAAGATGCAACATAGGAGGATGCGCCGATAGAGCCGGCGGAGCCGTTCGGTTGTCCGCCGCCGGGGCCGCCATGCAGACCCCCGTTATGATCGCCCGATATGGAGAAGGGGCGGTCCATAGCCGTATCAAACTGATTTTCGCTGCTCGCCATGGGGGATATGGCATTTGCGGCGACGGCGGCGATGGCATTCGAAATTATCTGATCGGCATTCACGCCGAACGGATCGGAATTCTCTATGGATTCATCCGTCTGCCCTGCCTGCAACATAAGGAAGTTCAGGTTACCGGAGCCCAGAATCCCTTCGGTCGATCCGTCGAGGTCGTTCGCCATATATTCATCGGCGTCGAGCTTGCGCGGCGGCGCGGTGATGAAGGCGTTAAATTGGTCGAGCGTTGTCTGCATCGGCTGCATTGTTTCGGTCAGGGACGAATTCGCCAGGTCGTTTTCGGAAATGGTCATGATACTTATCTCCACTAAGTTCTTTGAACATCATGAAAAAGTACAACTATCGATTTAATTATGGGTTAAATAAAGGCACACATAAACCCCGTAATACGCGTGTATTCCAAAGGTTTATCGTTTGTGCGGGCAGGAGGTTATGATTTATAAAATAAACCTATGATTGTGGTTTTTGATTCGCATTCCGGCGATGCGGATACCTATCCTTTTGCACCACAAAAAGAGGGATCATGTCGCGCTTTTTCTTGTTCGTTTTGGCAGTCACTGCAGCGTGTTTCACGGAGCATGCGGGGGCGCAAGAAAAGCCCTTAACGATAGAGGAGACATTACGCCGCGTATATCTGGAGAATCCAGAAATTTTGTCAGCCCGTTATAATCTTGGCGCGACGAAGGAGCTGTATCCGCAGGCCGCCGCCGGATGGAAGCCGACGGTAGGCGCGGAAACGTCCATTACATCCACCCGCATAGAAAGCGGTAATTTTAACGCCGGCGACGGTGCGACGACGAAAAGCGCATCCATCAATTTCGAACAACCTGTTTTCAAAGGATTCCGGACAGTATCGGAAATGGAAGCGGCGGAGCACAGAATCGCCGCCGACGAAGCGCGTGTGCGTGAGACCGAGCAGCAGGTATTTTTATCCGCGGTTGAGGCATATATGAATGTCATACGCGACAGGCTTTTATTATCCCTGCAAAGAAAGAACAGGGAAGTTTTGGGAAAAGAGAGAGAATCCATTCTGGCGCGGTTTGACGCGGGCGACGTTACGCAGACGGATGTAAAACAGACGCAAGCCGAATATTCCAAGGCCGTCGCGGAAGACGCCATCGCCGAAAGTGCGTTACAGCAGAGTGAAGCAGAGTTTGAAGAAGTGACGGGATTGCACGCGCCAGAGGATATGGTAATGCCCGTTGTTAGATTCAATTTCCCTGAAAATGAAGATGACATGATAAAAATGGCGGCAGCCCATAATCCCAGCCTGCACATCGCGCGTAATGAGCATCAGGCGGCGGAAGAAGATATAGGCGCCGCCGAAAGCGATTTTTATCCGCAAGTGACGGCGTTTGCGTCACACATAAAAGAATTTGATCCGCAACCGGGTATAGTCGACGAGAGCGAGACGAGCGCTATCGGCCTTCGCGCCCGGATATCGTTGTATGAAGGTGGCAGCACGATATCGCGTGTGCGGGCGGCAAAGCAGCGGGCCAATCAGAAATTCGTGCAGATCATTCAGGAAGGAAAATCGGTCAAGAAAAGCCTGATATCCGAATGGAAAAGAATGCAGGCGTTCGATGCTGAAATCGCTGCGCGCGAACTGGAAGTATCCGCGAGCAGCTTTGCGAGGGAAGGCGTGCGTGAAGAGGCGCGGCTGGGCGAACGCACAGTTCTCGACACGCTGGAAGCCGAGCAGGATGTGATCGATTCTGAAACGAACCTCATTCAGGCACGGCGGGATCGGATTGTCACTGCTTACCGCCTGGCGGCTGAACTCGGCCTGTTAAAGCCTGACATATTGGGAATCGATGTTGCGAAAGTGGCGGAGATTGAAGCCCCGGAAG
>CAUJHN010000099.1 GCA_963204825.1 Pseudomonadota bacterium | reverse complement strand
GAAAGAATGGCGGTATCGATATCTCCATCAAAATCACGCAGCGTATAGGTGAAGTTATCTATACCATCCGCATTCGCGTTCGCCGTGTAGGTCCAGGCGCCGGATTGGTCTATCTTCAACGTTCCGTACGTGCCAACTACGCTCAGCTGACCGGATAAAGGCACATCCTGGCTAACGCCATTAAATGTCACCTTTGTCACTTTTCCGGGGACATCCTGACCGGAAACGTCATTGCTTGTAACGTTGCCGGATACTGTGCCGCCTTCCGCAACGCTTGATCCGTCGTCGCGTGCGTCCGGTGCGTCATCGAGGACGCGTACCGTCACGGTCGTCGTTGCGATATCACCGTCGGCATCCGTTGCAACGACACCGAAATCCAGAGCAATCACGTCGTTCGGGTTTGCCCCGTCGGCGTGATCCAGCTGTTCAAACTGCTTGAACGTATAGGAACCGTTTGTAGCAATCTCCAGTGTAAACACGGTCGTTGCCCCAGCTTTTCCTGTGTAAACGCCGTTTGCGTAAGTAACGACAACGGCAAGACCGTTCGAGGTCAGAGCACCGTTCAGCTTAGAACCCGACGACGCAAAGTTGCCGTTCCCGCTGATTGTGCCGGGACCGTCGTCTTTGAAGTCTGCGACAATCGTTCCCGTCTCCGTGATTACACCACTGACAAGATTCGTTTCATCCACGATCTCGTCCGCAGGTTTAATGATATCAGGAATAGTATCCGTGTCCGTTACGGTGATCGAAAGAATGGCGGTATCGCTGTCACCATCAAAATCACGCAGCGTATAGGTGAATTGATCAATGCCCGTCGCGTTAGGATTGGAGGTGTATGTGTATACGCCGTCCTTATTAATGACGAGCGTTCCGTGCGCGCCCGGAATCGTCACATTATTGCCGTTCGCAGGAAGCGTATATGTAACGCCCTGGAAAACAATCTGGGTAACAACCGCTGGCGTATCCTGACCGGATACGTCATTCGTCGTCACGTTTCCGGTGACGGTGCCGCCGCCTTCAGGCAGGCTTCTGCTGTCGTCGTTTGCGACAGGCGCATCATCTTTAACATTGATACGGATAAGGCCTTCTGCGGAATCGCCTTCGTAATCATAAACAATAACGCCAAAATCGAGCACGATGACATCGTCAGGGTTGCTTGCGTCCGCATGATCCAGCGTGTTGAACAAAGTAAATTTATAATCGCCCGTAGACGCCGTCACTTCCAGAGTGAAGATCGTCAGCGTCCCCGCCTTGCCCACATAAACACCGTTTTCAAGTGTGACCACCACGGGCACACCCATATGTGTGAGCGCGCCGTTCGCTTTGGATCCAGTGGATACAAAACTGCCTGGTTTCAAAACGTAAGATCCCGGAACGTCCGATCCGAAATCTGCATCCAGCTTTCCGGTTTCGACGATAGGCCCAAGATTTGATTCGTCGACCGTTTCCATTCCAACATCGGGTTTGGGACCGCAGCCGCATGATTGGATTTCGGGAACGTCGTCAAAGATGGAAATGACAATCGGCGCAGGCGCGCTGTCACCGTCAAAGTCGACGACATTCGTGCCGAACGTCAACTGGATAACATCGTTAGGATCGTTTATGTCGCCATGATCAAGCGGCTTGAATTGGGTGTACGTAAACGCGCCTGTTGCGGGATTCAAAACAAGCGTGAACACCGTCACGCCGTTGGCTTTTCCTTCATATCCATTGAGTGTGGATGTAACGACAACTGGCACGCCGCCCGTTGTCAGGGCACCGTTCTTCAGCGATCCTCCGGCAGAAAAAGTGCCGTCCGCCTGAACGCGGCCCGGGCCGTCCTGGCCAAAGACAACGGTGATATTGCCAGATGTGGAGATTGCTGTTCCGAAATCGGTCTCATCTACGCTGCCGGATCCGCCCGCAGCATTTGGACCGTCATCGGCAATGATGATTTCCACTCTTGTGGATACGGAATCGCCGTCACCATCTCTTGCGACGACACCAAAATCCATGACGATTTTATCGTTTGGATCGTTCCCGTTTGCGTGATCCAGCGGAAGATATTGCGTAAAGACGAAATTGCCGGTGTTCGTATCTATGACCAGGTCAAAAACGACATCACCACTGAAAGTTTTTCCTATGTAGCTGTTGCCGACAACGGTTACAGTAATCGGATCGCCGTTCGAAGACAGCACATTGTTGTCGACGGAGCCACTAACAGAAAAATTCCCATTTGGGCGAATGCCTCCATTGCCGTCGGCACCGAAATCAATCGTGATGGCGCCGGAAGTGCTTATGGGTCCGCCCGCCAGATTTGTTTCATCCAGCAGCCGGGCTGCGGGACCTATAGCGATAGGGTTTGAATCAGCCGGCGGAGGCGGCGTGTCGAGCGCAACGAATTCGCTCGGCGTCAGACGCGGCGCTCTGTAGCCAAGCTCGGTTGGGTTGATTGGCCCGATGTCTGGCTTGCCGTTGAATGGATCGGGCGTGAATCTGCTTTCAAAGCCATAACCGGAACGACGGCCGCCGGCTGTCGCGCCACCAGCGGCGGTTTCAATCGCAGCCAGCTTCTTGGCCAGATCATCTTCGCTGTACGCCAATTTTGTTTGATCGCCAGGTCCGATATCCGCCTTGCCGTGCATGTCGGCGTCAGCGATTTTTGACTTGTGCTTGTGCTCAGGCTTTTCTTCTACGACAAGAGGGGTTTCTTCAAGAGGTGCCGTCTGGGCAAGTTTTTGAATGTCCGTAATAAGCTCATCGCCCGTCACGACGCAGGTTTTGCTGGCAAGGCTTAACTCCGGAGGATTTTTATCCGCCATGGCCGTTTCGTAATTGGCGATGATGATCTGGCTGCCGTTTCCGAAGCCGACAATCATTTTCCCGTCTTTAACGTCCGCGCCTTTTGTTTCTGACAGGTCAAAGTTGAATAAATATTTTTTACCTGGCTCCAGCGTGATTTCTCTTTGCACGCCTTCTGCCGGAATACCTATCTTCGTGACATCTTGCGCAGGGAAAGGATTATCATTCTCACCTTTCAGCGCATTGAACAAAAGCTTGGGATCAACGGTGGTTCCGTCTGCAAGCGAGAGCGTATTCCCGTTATCGATGAAAGCCTGAAAGTTGGTGATTGTAACATTTCCGCCTTCCACAAAGCTGATATTCAAACCGCCCGCGCCATCAAGCTTAAGGCCGTCTATATCTTCAGGAGCGAAAGAAAGCTTTGCGGACTCGTTCTGCGGAAGCTCGTAATTGACAGACGAGTTCGCGCTTGGAACAGCAAGAATGATGTTGGTAGATGCCATACGACTACTCCTTGTAATTCTCGTACACTAGATGGCTGCCTCGCGACGCAGCACTGAAAGATTAATCTTTTATTAATGGGGTGCTTGTTTTTACAGCCTTTCCTAACAAAAGTCAAACGTTATGTTAATATTTATTATCTTTTCAGGAGATGCGATTCCTTGTTTAATTTCAAATAGTTATGCGCCGAACAATCTATATTTGATGTCCGTATATTCCAGCAGCCCGTATTTGCCCCCTTCCCGGCCTATGCCAGATTCCTTAACGCCGCCAAAGGGCGCAAGATCGGTGGCCAGAAGCGGTTCGTTTACGCCCACCATTCCATAATGAAGGCCATCACTGACCCGCCAGACCTGGGCCAGGTCTGCGCTGTAAAGATATGCGGCAAGACCATAGGGCGTGTCGTTTGCCCTCCGGATTACATCCGACTCGTCCTCGAAGCTATAAAGGCAGGCCACCGGGCCGAAAATCTCCTCGCGGGCGATAGGCGCTTCATCTTTAAGGCCCGTGATAAGCGTTGGCTCATAAAAGGTCCCGCCAAGCGCGTGCACTGAACCGCCCGTTAATATTTTTGCGCCGGACTGCGCGGCATCCGCGACCAATCGCTTAACTTTTTCAATGGCCCTCTCCTCTATTAGGGGACCAATCGCAACGTCTTGTTCCCAGCCCGCGCCGACTTTCATTTTTTTGATTTTATCCAATACGATATCTGTGAATTCCTGCATGATATCGGCATGGACAAAGATGCGGTTGGCACAGATGCATGTCTGCCCGGCATTACGAAATTTGGAAGAAATGACCCCCGCCGCCGCCTTTTCCAGATCGGTGGATGGAAAAATCAGAAAAGGCGCATTACCCCCCAGTTCGAGAGAAATTTTTTGGATATGCTGCGCCGCTTGCGACATAAGGATTTTTCCAACTTCCGTGGAGCCGGTGAAGGATATCTTCTTTATGCGCGGGTCGGATGTTAATGTTTTGCCCACTTCGGAAGCACGGGCAGAGGTCAGAATGTTTAATACGCCGTCTGGCAACCCCGCTTCCTGCGCCAGGGCGCCGAGCGCAAGAGCCGTTAAAGGCGTCGCTTCCGCCGGTTTGAGCACGACGGTGCAACCGGCGGCCAGCGCAGGCCCGACTTTCCGCGTGATCATACTGGCAGGAAAATTCCAGGGCGTAATCGCACCGATCACGCCAACCGGATGACGGCTCACAATAATTTTGGACCCGGATTTCGGACCTTCTAGAAATTCGCCATATAATCTGCGCCCTTCTTCGGCGCACCATTGTATCGTGCCGGCTCCTGCGAGAATTTCTGCCCGCGCCTCGGAAAGCGGCTTTCCCTGCTCACAGGTCATAAGCATGGCGAGGTCATCCGCCTGCGCCTCGATAAGATTTGCCCACCGCGTGAGAATTTTCGCCCTGTCCGAAGGCAATAAGGAGCGCCATTTCAAGAATGCAGCATCCGCCGCGTCGATGGCGCGGACAACGTCCTTCTCCCCCATATTGGGTACGTCTGCGATTTTTGATCCTGTTGCCGGATTAAAAACTGAAAAAGAAAGACCTTCTGAAGATGCGATCCAGTTGCCGCCCACAAGAGACGCATCTTTCACAAGCGGTGGAATGGGACTGTCCTGGCGACTATATTTTGTTTCTCGGGCGTTCATTGTATGCCGGGACTTTAACTATCTATTAAGAAGAACGAACAGAATATTACCACAGCACCCTTAAACGCATTACAGAGGATTTTGTTCCATAAACATTCTTTTTTAATATTCGCATTGTGGCCTAACCTTAGGGTTAGTATGATCATAAGAGACTGTCTACGACTGCAATGGACGCTTTGACATTGGTTCTTTTACGTGTAACATGAATACTTGAGTAGGCGTAATGCGCTGTAAATTCATACATTTCTAATATTTTTAAAGTACACTGGATAGGCCGATGGGGTTTAAATTTGAAAAACTGAGCATGCTGGTTGTCGAAGATACACAACCCATGCAAAAGCTTCTGGTTTCGGTCTTGGAAACTCTCGGGATTCGAAATATCCAGACCGCTGTAGATGGAGAAGACGCATTCCGTTTATTCCGTCACAGCAACCATGACATCGTCTTAAGCGACTGGTATATGGCCCCGATGGACGGGATAGAACTCACCCGTCTCATACGCAAAAGCCCTGCATCCCCAAACAAGCTGGTCCCGGTGATCCTTATTACGGGTTTCAGCGCCTGGCCCCGCGTGGCAGAAGCCAGAGACGCCGGCGTGACTGAATTCCTGGTTAAACCTTTCACGGCCCATGATCTTGCGCGCCGGATTGCCCATGTGATTAACAAGCCCAGGGATTTTATCGAAACTTATGACTTTTTCGGGCCCGATCGCCGCAGACGACGCGATGGAACAAGCACCTATACAGGACCGCTGCGGCGCGACGAAGACCGCAAGAACGGAAAGCTCGACCTGGAAATGCGTGGTAGCCAGAAGTAGGATGTGTAGGACTTAGAGCATGAGCACAGAACAAAAAAAGGCCAATGTCATTAAGGCCAATTACAAACTCCAGCAAAAGGTTGGTTCCGGCCCGCTCGATGAAAAGGCTGTTATGGAATGCCAAAAGGTGATCGAAACCAATGAAGTGGATTTCGGACCCATCGGCGTCGCCATTCTGGATAAGCTGGCCGCAGCCCTGGAGCGTGCCAAAGACCCCAGCGTCACCATGCAGGAGATCAAGACGATTTTGACCGCGCCGATCATGGAGCTCAAAGCCAATGCCGGAATCTTCGGTTATGCGCTCATAGGCAATCTTGCCAACATCATGCTGAGCTTCCTTGAGGCAATCCTGGTTCTCGACAACGACGCGATCGAGATCGTCAAAGCCCACCACAAGTCCCTCCATATGATCCTGGTGCGCGGCATGAAGGGTGATGGCGGCGAAGCCGGCAAGCACCTGGAACAGGAGCTGCGGCAGGCCTGCGACCGCTACTACCATAAGAAATTCGGCAAAGAAGCCAATAAAGCCTAATAATCGCGATGGAACCGCCGTGATGGCCAAACCGTTGGTGGGGGTACAATGCAACCCTACCAAAAGGAGAATAACCATGGGCAGCACAACCGATAAAGCGAAAGGCCTTGTAAACGAAGGCGTAGGCAAAGCCAAGCAGGGCGTAGGCAAGGCAACCAACAGTCCCGGCCTGTATGGCGAAGGCATCGCGCAGGAGCGCAAGGGCGAAACCCAGCAGTTCGCGGGCAAGACCAAAGACGCGGTGAAAGACGCCGTAGACAAAATGTAATTTGTCCCAAAGACAAAAATCCCGCTTCTGTGGTGGAAGCGGGATTTTTTTATCCGTATATGCAAGAAGCCCTAAAATGTCAGCCTCTTCGCCGTCTTCACCTGCGGCAGGCTCGAAACTTCCTTGAACAGCGCATCGGAGAGCGGCGCGTCCAGCGATACGAGACAGACAGCAGAGTCCCCGCCTTCCGCGCGCCCCAGACGGAAGTCCGCGATATTCTGTTTCGCATTCCCCAGAATTGTTCCAAGCGCGCCGATCAGACCCGGCTTGTCTTCGTTGCGGATGAAGAGCATGTCTTTCGAGAGCGCGGCTTCGATCGGCACGCCTTCGATATTGACGATGCGGGGTTCGCGTCCCGTAAAGAGCGTGCCCGACACGGTGCGCGTGCGTTGATCCGTTTCCACCGTGAGTGCGATCAGCGAGCGGTGTTCTTTCGATGTCGCGGAACGGCTTTCGGTGATTTTGATGCCGCGCGATTCCGCAATCGCCATCACATTCACCATGTTCACCGTTTCCATCTGCGGTTTCAGCAGATTCGCCACCAGCACCTGCACCAGCGGTTTCACATTCAGTTCCGTGACCGAGCCTTCGAAAGAGATGTCGACTTTCTTGATCGCGTTCTCCGTGATCTGCCCTGCGAAGCTGCCGAGCTGTTCCGCGAGTTTCATGTAGAATTTCAGGCGCGGCGCATCTTCCGCCGAGATGGACGGCATGTTCAGCGCGTTGGTGATCGCGCCGCTCGTCAGATAATCAGCCATCTGTTCCGCGACCTGGATTGCCACATTCACCTGCGCTTCATCCGTCGATGCGCCGAGGTGCGGCGTGCAGATGAGTTTTTCATGACCGAAAAGGATGTTTTCCTTTGCCGGTTCCACATCGAACACATCGAGCGCGGCCCCCGCGACATGGCCGGAATCAAGCGCGTCTTTCAAATCGGATTCCACGATCAGACCGCCGCGCGCGCAATTGATGATGCGCACGCCTTTTTTCATCTTGGCGATGGAATCCTTATTGATGATGTTCTTCGTTTTTTCGTTTTTCGGTACATGGAGCGTGATGAAATCCGCATGGGCGAAGAGTTCGTCGAGTTCCACTTTCTTCACGCCGAGTTCGACGGCGCGCTCATTGGTCAGGAACGGGTCATAGGCCAGCACGTTCATTTTTAGTCCCACAGCACGGTCAGCAACGATGGAGCCGATATTGCCGCAGCCGATAAGCCCGAGCGTTTTGTTATAGAGTTCAACGCCCATGAATTTGTTCTTTTCCCATTTGCCGGCATGGGTGGATGCCGACGCCTGTGGGATGTCACGGGCCAAGGCAAACATCATGGCGATGGCATGTTCCGCCGTCGTGATGGAGTTGCCGAACGGCGTGTTCATGACGATAACGCCTTTGTTCGTCGCCACCGGAATATCGACATTGTCGACGCCAATACCGGCACGGCCGATCACTTTCAGTTTTGTCGCGGCTTCCAGAATTTCTGGCGTAACTTTGGTGGAGGAGCGAATGGCGAGGCCGTCATACTGGCCAATGATCGCTTTCAGTTCTTCTGGTTTTTTGCCGGTGATGACATCGACATCACAGCCTTTTTCGCGGAAGATTTTTTCCGCCAGATCATTCATTTCGTCGGAAATTAGGACTTTGGGTTTGGTCATTTTTAACTCCTGATTTTGTCTTGTTCGGGAAAACAGACGGCCTTGATAGCAGGAGTAGGGTTCAAAAGCAAAAGCGAATTTGGGTTCGGGCAGGCCGAGCAGATAACATTTGCGGTAAGTATCCGTATAACAATTGACGGCGCGAATAAATTTCGCCTGTTCGCGCATATACCAGCGAAAGACAAGATCTATGCCTGTATAGAGGCCGTGCGTAGTGGCGTTTTTGGAAGACTTCGCCTTGCCCTCAACCGTTTTCGGGCCAGTGGAATAACGCCAAGGCTTATGACGGCGGGCGCGGGAAGCGGCCTGTTCCCGTTGTTCGGCGGTCCAGGATCTCTGGCCGCGTTTCCGTTTTAAGGGGATGGGCGCGTTGCGATTTATCAGTTCGTTTTGCGAAATTTTTTCTATCGCGCCAGATTTCCCAATGATTTCAATGGGCGCAGTTTGGATATGCGGGGCGGGCTTGGTGGCGGTGGATGTCGTAACAAACATCCCACACGATATGCTTTTATTCCTATAAAGTCAAGGAAATCGGTATAAAAAAGCGGCCTAAGCCGCTTTTTTCGCTTGTTCTTCGCCCTTGGCGGTCTCATAAGCCCAGTCGAGCCATGGGCACAAAGCTTCGATATCGGACGTTTCCACCGTGGCGCCGCCCCAGATACGAAGACCGGCAGGCGCATCGCGGTAAGACGCAATGTCGTACGCAATCCCATCTTTATCGAGCGGTTTGACCATCGTTTTGATGAAAGCCTGTTTTTCTTCATCGCCCATGGCGTTAAACCACGGATCGTTGTTTTTCAGACAGATGGATGTACGCGAGCGCACAGCGTCGTTTTCGCAGAGGAACGCCCATGTATTGGAGGCGTGCGCCCATTTACCGATCGCCTGCATATTGGCTTCGCAGCGTTTGATGGTGGCCGCAACGCCGCCGATGGATTCAACCCATTTCAGCGCGTCGAGGCAGTCTTCCACCGCCATCATGGAGGGCGTGTTGATGGTTTCGCCCTTGAATATTCCGTCCGCGAATTTGCCGCCTTTTGTCATGCGGAAGATTTTGGGAAGCGCCCGGTTCGGTTTAAAGGATTCAAGTCGTTCGACAGCGCGGGGGCTTAGCACCAGCATCCCGTGTGCGGCTTCACCGCCCAGAACCTTCTGCCAGCTCCATGTCGTAACATCGAGTTTGTCCCAGGGCATGTCGTACGCGAAAACGGCCGATGTGGCATCGCAAATGGTAAGGCCTTTTCTGTCCGCCGCGATCCAGTCGCCATTTGGCGAGCGTACGCCGGAGGTTGTGCCGTTCCAGGTGAAGACCACATCGTTTTCCTTGGTGTTGACCTTGGAAAGATCCGGGATTTCGCCGTACGCAGCTTTATGAATCGTGCAGTTTTCGAGTTTCAGCTGGTCCGTGACATCCTTCGACCAATCAAGGCCGAACGCTTCCCAGTACACCAAATCCACACCGCGAGGGCCGAGCATCGACCACATGGCCATTTCGACCGCGCCCGTGTCCGACGCCGGAACAATCGCGATATGATAGTCCGCAGGGATGCCGAGCAATTTGCGGTGACGGTCGCACACTTCATTCAGCTTCGCCTTGCCGGTCGCGGCGCGGTGGGAACGGCCCAGAAACGCATCCTTCAAATGATCGAAGCTCCAGCCCGGGCGCTTGGCGCAGGGGCCGCTCGAAAAACAGGGGTTTTTGGGCTTGGATGTCGGCTTGTTCATGTCTATACCTTTTGGCGTTTAATGAAATTTGGGTTAGACCATACGCAATGACACGCCTGTCCGTCAATCTGAACAAGGTCGCGCTGCTGCGAAACCAGCGGGATTTGCCGTACCCGGACCTGATCGAAACCGCGAAGATGGTTTTGAAGGCGGGGGCGCACGGCATCACCGTGCATCCGAGACCCGACGAGCGGCACATACGGCGGGCGGATGTGCCGGTTCTGGCGGCGTTTATTGCGGATATCAATTCGCCGTTCCCGTCCTTCATGATGGAAAAAATCGGCGATGTGGAATTCAACATCGAAGGGTATCCGGACGAAGATTTCCTGAAGCTGGCGCTTGAGAACGCGTGCCATCAGGTGACATTGGTGCCGGACGCGCCGGGACAGCGCACGTCGGACCATGGGTGGGATATTCCTGCGCGGAAAAGTTTTTTGAAAGATGCTGTACGCGCATTGCAAAATGCCGGACGGCGCGTGTCTTTGTTCATCGATCCCGATCCCGCAATGGCGGACGCCGCCGCCGAAATTGGCGCGGACCGAGTGGAGCTATACACGGGTCCGTACGCGCAAAATGCTGCAGCATTGAAAGATTATAGCGAGGCGGCCGCTGCAGCAAAAAACGCCGGAATGGGCGTGAATGCAGGCCATGATCTGAGCCTTGAAAATCTCGCGCGGTTTATTGCCGCGGTGCCCGATTGCGAGGAAGTCTCCATCGGTCATGCCATCACCGCGGACGCGCTCAAGATGGGATGGCACGGCGCGGTGAGCGCGTATTTAACCGCCATCGACTATGGCCAGAAAACAAGGAAGGTTGCATAGCATGACGCATATTATCACCCTGATCGCTTCCGATGTTCCGCTTTCGATTAACCATATCGAAAAGTTGTAAAAATTCATAGAAGACAAGGCGATTGGTTTGAACGGAAAGCCGCAGTGGCTGGCGCAGCATAAGGCCGCGGATATCCCGGTTCAGAACTGCGTAAACATGGAACAGATGAAAGCCCTGCGCGCGGTTTTTGCTGCGGACAGGATCGATGTTTTGTGCGTGCCCAGAGAGGGGCGGAAAAAGAAACTGCTGCTGGCCGATATGGACTCAACCATTGTGACCACCGAAACATTGGATGAACTTGCGGGCAAAGCCGGCATCAAAGACAAAATCGCCGCCATCACGGCGCGCGCGATGAACGGGGAGCTGGATTTTCATGCGGCCTTGCGTGAGCGCGTGGGCCTTTTGAAAGATCTGCCCGTGACAGCGCTGCATGAAACACTCGACGAAACGGAGCTGTGCGAGGGCGCGGATAAACTCGTCCATGGAATGCGGGAGAATGGCGCGACCTGCGTACTGGTGTCCGGCGGGTTCACATTTTTCACGAGCGCCATCGCGGAGCAAGCAGGGTTTCACCATCATCACGGCAATGAACTGGAGCATGACGGCAATGTTCTGGTCGGCACGGTGAGCGGCGTTATTCTGGACAAAGACGCGAAGCTCGCTTTCCTGAAAAAATATGCAGGCGAACTCGGTATTGATCTATCCGAAACCGTGGCTATCGGCGATGGCGCGAACGACCTACCGATGCTCACGGCGGCGGGGCTTGGCATCGGATACCGCCCGAAGCCTGTTCTGGAAGAATCCCTTTTGAACGTTCTGAAATACGCCGACCTGACCGGCGTTCTGTATGTGCAGGGCCTGTTTGCGAATTGTTAACCAATATAGGTACACTATATTATGTTGGAGAAGACCCCTTCCCCACATAAGGCCTTGAAATGTCAAAGAAATATAATTTTAAAGTCCCGCAGGAAGAGCTTGATGCTCTGCTGCACCTGTATTGCCGGAACTTCACCGATCTGGCGAGGCAGGGCAGGTTCGACCCGATTGTGGGCCGCGACGCCGAGGTCGATAACGTCGTATTGATCCTTCTGCAAAGAAACAGAAAGAACGCCTGTCTTCTGGCGCCCGCCGGGGTTGGTAAAACCGCGCTGGTCGTAGGGCTGGCGCAGGCGATTGCGGCCGGACGCGTGCCGGATTATTTAAAGGACGCGCATGTTCTGGAACTGGATATGCCCGCGATGGCGGCGGGGACGAATTCCCCCGGAGAATTTCAGGAGCGGTTTATTCCGATCTGCCGCGGCATCGCCGAGCGGTACCATCATCCGGAATTTCCGCGCTACATTCTCTTTATCGACGAGATTCACACGATCATGCCGACCGTCACGGGGTCCGGCTACGCCGGCCTTTCCGAAGTGATGAAACCATATCTGACGGTGGGCGACCTGCATGTTATCGGCGCGACCACACTGGACGAATTCAGGACCTATGTTGCGGTGGACCCCGCGCTTGACCGCCGTTTCCAGAAGGTGATGCTGAAGGTGCCGAACACTGAGGAGACGATCAATATTTTAAAGGGCGTACGCCCCAATTATGAGCGTCACCACAAAATGAGCATCCCGGACGAGTGCATACTGGAAGTCGTTAAACTGACCGAAGAATATATGCGAAAGCGCAACCAGCCGGATAAATCCATCATCACGATGGACGCCGCCTGTGCGTGGCAGAATATGTATCGTAGCGACAACCGCACCTTGACCATGGAAGCCGTGCACATGACGGTGGCCCGGGAAACCGGCCTGCATCCGGGCGCCCTGTCCGATGTGAAGTACGGCAAAAACGATGCCTTCGACCCCACAAAAATGAGCGTACAGATCGGCGCGAAGAATTTCGAGGACACCGAAGGCGGACAGCGTTACGGGGAAGCCGGAACGGACGAATAAGTCGGAACCGGGTCTTGGTGGGGCAGGTCACGTACAAGATCCACGATTTTTTCATAAACATAATCAACCGCCGTTTCCATGCCGGCAGGAATTGCCCGCGCATGAACGAGCGCGGTTGTCATGCCGAGTTTTTTGGCGTGGGTGAGATTGGCCGCCAGGTCTTCGACCATCAGCACCTGATGCGGCGGCACACCCAGAAGGTCCAGCACTTTTATGAAACCATCCGGCCCTTGGGATTTAGAGATGAAATCATTGTCTTCCAGACATATTATTTTCCCGTCCCCGAATATATGGAAGATATTTACATGTTTCATAACCCTGTTAGCCCAGACCCGAGACGCGTTGGTCAAAATGGCCATCGGCATATCCAAGCCCTGTAACGCCGCCGTAATTTCGGGATTTGCGACAAGGCTGCTTATATCCACTTCCGCATGATAGGGTTCGTGAAAATCCCTGTACTGGAGACCGTGGGCCTTAAAAAGATAAAAAGAACTGCCGTGGTTTATCTGGGATTCGTAAGCAAGGCGGATGGCTTCGGCTTCCCCTAGCGCAAAACCCATTTTCATCACTGTACGCGCAGCCGCCACGCTGCAGGCCTGATGAAAATCTTCGCCATATTGATAGAGCGTACCATCCAAATCAAAGATAACAGCGCGTATGTGCGCGAGTTTAGCGTGGCTCATTTTACGGCTTTCAGAATCTTGAAGCCGTCTTTATCGCAAATCATCCGTACGTTTGTAAAAGATTTCTGCAAAGGCTCTTCATAGGGCAGCTGACGGTTGGCAACCATGAGAAGCTGCCCGCCTTTTTTCAGGGCGGCCGCCGCGTTTTGTACAAAAGCGCAGCCAAGGGCAATATCCGTCTTCTTGCCTTCATGGAAGGGTGGATTCATCAGGATGAAATCAAGCGGCGGGAGTTCCGGCACGGGCTGTGAAAGGTCTTTCCAGTAGAAGGAGAAAGATTTGCCGTCGGACCCAAGGTTGGTTGCGGCGCAGGAAAGCGCGCGCATATCCGCATCCAGGCAGTGCATGGAGCTTATAGCCGGGCAACCACGCAGAGCGGCGTGCGTTAAATACCCTATGCCGCAGCCGAAGTCCGCGCCTACGCCTTTTAAGTCGGGAGGAATATGCGCGGCGAGCAAGCGGGAGCCGGCATCTATGCGATCCCAGGAGAACAAGCCCGGTTGTGACATCAGCGGCAATCCGGCCTCCATATCCACCATGCGCGGGATGCCCGCGTCATACCAATCCTTTACATTGCCCGAAAGAATTTCGGGGCGCTCCGCCCACACGGCCCGGCATTTGTTTTTGGAATAGGATTGGGGTTCCAGCCCTGCTTCTTTGAACCAGCCTTCTATGCGTCCGCCGCCAGCGTCGTTCGCGGCGCAGGCCAGAACATGGCCGCCAGACGCAAGGGATTCGAGCGCGGTGGCGATCCAGAATTTTGCTTCGTCCACCTGTTTAGGGATTTGCACGAGCGCAAGAGTGTAGCGTTTACCGGAGGCGAGCTGCGCCGGATTTGGAATGCCGTTCATTTCCAGTTGCGCCGCAAGCGGGTAAAAAGGTTGCCACGCGTCCAGAACGTCGATGCTTTTCAGATACGGATGGAAGGCCGCGCCCATGAACAGGACGGGCGTGGAAACCGGTAGATCGCCGCGTTCCAGCGGGGCGAATAATGTTTGAAGAGCGGGAAGCACCTTTTCTGTCTAGCAGATATTCCCTGAAGATCAAGCCAGAGCCGTGTGATCCACGACCAGAGAGCCGTTGGCGACCATCGTTGCAAGATCTGCGCCCGTGCCGCCCAGGACCAGCGCGGCAACCGCGAAATCCGCGCCCTGCCCGTCCGCATTGATCTGAATTTGCGTATCGGAGCCGACCTGCACCAGCTTGATGAAGTCCGCGATATTGTCCGAAAGCGGATCATAGCCTTCCAGCACGTCCGCGATATTGATGGCATCGCCCTGCGCCGCGCTGAAATCATGGATCGTATCAACAAGATTATCGATGAGCGTGACCGCAAACGTATCCGCGCCTTCGCCGCCATACGCATGGTCGCCGCCGAGGCCTATGACGAGGATGTCGTTGCCGCCTTCGCCGTAAAGCGCGTCATTGCCTGCGCCGCCGTCCAGAAGATCGTTGCCGCCGCCGATATCGCCGATGTGAACGGGATTGATATTTATATCAAAAAGCACATCTTCGAAGTCCGCGTCGCCCGTATTGTATAGATCTTCAAAGCCGATGCGGATCTGATCCGTATCCAGACCACCCGGAACGAAAGCGCGGATGTCGGTCAGCCAGAATTTATCGGTACCGAGCGCAGAGTTGGAAACCGAAGAAATATCGATCGCCGATATGAGAGCGCCGCCGAACATGGAAGAATCAAGGAGAATGTCTTCCTGCCCGCCGGCGGTTTTATATTCATACGCAACCGGATGATCCATATCGCCGTTCAGATAGACCTTGAAATCGATCCCTTTGTTTGCGGACAGGTTGGAAAGGCTGACGACCACTTTCTCCGAATCCGTGAAACCTACGCGCAGCGTTTCCGAGCCGCCGATCATATCGCCGCCGTTGGCGTTTGTGGTTTTAATGCCGACGCGATTGTCCGCCGTGGAAATCAACGTACCCGTTAAGGCCGTAAGCGTGATGTCGTTTTTCGTATAGGTCGCGGGCTGCCCCGAAAGGTCGGAAGCTTTGACGTCAAGTTGCAGGTTGTTTAAGTCACGAAGGCCGGAGACGACATGCACCTTTCCGTCGCTGTTGATCGGCGCAGCTTCGCCGCGGTCCGTCGTGAAGTATGTGTGCCCTTTTAAAACTTTTACCGTTACGCCGTCATTGTAGACGATGGAAACCTTGCTTCCGGCGTCGGTGATTTTTGCATCGCGCTGCGTTGCCTTGCCGTAGTCGTAAATGAAACGGATATTGCCTTCGCCGCCGATGTTAAGGCCGGCATAGCCCTGGTTTTCGTTATTGCCGTTCGCGATGATGAAGAATCCGAAATCGCCGCCTGTTGCGCCTGTCGGCAGGTCTATTTGATGCGCGACATCGATGCCCGCCGTTTTGGTGTTGCCCCATTCGATGGAGGCCGATTTGAGCGTGCCGTCCGCCGCGATGGCAAAGGTGCCAAGGCTGTTATCATAACCGGCAAATCCTTTTCTGAATGTCAGCGTTGCCGTTGCATCGTAAGAGACGCTGAGATTGCCGTCCGCAATACCGAGCGCGGGTGTCCCCGGCGGCCTGAGATCCGCGATGTTGACACGTTCCTGCAGTTCCGGGATTACGATATTGTCTGCAAAAATCTTATCGAGCGTTGAGCCTGTCAGAACACCGTCATCGCCGTACAGAATATCATCGCCGTCAAGCCCGAAGATCTGATCCGCGCCGGTTGTGCCTGTAATGGTTTCAGCGCTGCTTGTGCCTATGATCGCGGTAGAGGCGTCCAGGTTTACATGCAGCGATACAGTGGCCGTATCGTTGCCGCCCTGGCCATCCAGCAGCGTGTAGGAGAATGTATCATCACCATAAAATCCGGCCTTCGCCGTGTAGGTGAAGGAGCCATCCGATGCGACAACGACCGTGCCGCCATGCGCGCTCGCAATCGTTTGCGCCTGCACGGAAAGCGTATCGCCGTCTATGTCGGAATCCACGCCTGAGCCATTGTCGTTTAAAAGATTGCCGGTGATAGATTCATTGCGAAGGCCGGAGAATTCATCATACGCCGCGACAGGCGCATCGTTCACGTAAGCTATCGTCAGCGCAACCGCCGCAATGGAAACGCCGCCGTTGTTATCGCTCACCGTATAATAGAAATTGTCCATGCCATGGTAGTTCAGCGCAGCCAGATAGGAGAAGGTTCCGTCCGCATTTAACGTCACCGTTCCCCCGTGCAGGGTGGTGATCGTCGCCGGCGTAACCGTCAGCGTTTCACCGATTTCGTCCGTGTCGTTCGCCAGGACATTGCCCGTGATGACCGTGTCTTCATCGCCGGAGAAGGCGTCGTCCTGCGCATCCGGCGCGACATTGACGAAGGCGATGTCCAGCATTGCGGTCGCAGCAGCGGAACCGCCGTTGCCATCCAGCAGGGTATATTCAAAACTATCGGTTCCATAAAAGCCGGGCGCCGATGTGTATGTAAAAGAACCGTCCGCGTTCATGACGACACTGCCGCCGTGCACCGTTGCGATCGTCCCGGACTGCACGCTTAAAACATCCGCATCAATGTCGGAATCAGCGCCAAGGCCGTTATCGGCAAGAACATTGCCCGTGACATTAGAAAAGCGGTTGCCGCCAAAAGAATCATCGATCGCCACAGGCGTATCGTTTACGGCAGCGACATTCAGCGTAACATTGGCAATGGAAGAGCCACCCCGGTTATCATTAACCGTATAGGAAAACGTATCTGTGCCGTTATAGTTTGCGGCGCCCAGATACGAGAATGTTCCGTTCGCATTCAGCGTTACAGTGCCGCCGTTCGCCGTGGTGATTGAAGCGGGCGTAACCGAAAGCGTTTCGCCGACATGGTCCGTATCGTTCGCCAGAACATTGCCCGTTATAAGCGCATCTTCATCGCCGGAGAATGTATCGTTTACCGCGTTCGGGTTTTCGTTTGGATACCACGAACCCGCATCAAACGTGGAATTGTCGTTGAAGACAAAGGTTTCAACGCGCCCTGCAGCATCGGCGGCAAAATGATTTTGAATGGTGATCGTCTGGGCGCCAATACCCACAATCAAATCAAGACCGGAGGCGGAGAGCGTCAGATTTGCAAAGGTAATCCCCGGGCCAAAGACGATGGAATCCGTACCCGTGTTTTCAATGATCGTGTCCGATCCTTGTCCCAAATTGTAATAGTAGGTGTCGTTGCCGGTGCCGCCGTAGAGCGTATCGTTACCGCCGCCGCCGGAAATTTTATCGTTGCCCGCGTCACCGTAAATCGTGTCGTTCCCGGAACTGCCCGCCAATATATCTGCGCCGTTGCCGCCGCGGATCGTAACGTCCTGATGCGCCCCGCCGGACAGATCTACAATGTCATTGCCATCGCCGGCATCGATGACTTCCATGTAGGAAACACGCGGGGACAAAAGATTGTTTGTGGGGCTGAGTGCATCGCTGAGCACCAGCACGTCATCGCCGGACGTCATGAGCAGCGTGTCGGTTCCGATAGTGGGAACCTGAAGATCATCATCGGCGTCGCCGTTGAATGTATCGAAGCTGCGGTTCATGCCATCGAGGTTGATCATAGCAGCAAAGGAGAGAGAAGAGCCCAGCGTGGCCAGCGTATTGCCGCCGGACCAAGTCCCGTCCACCGTATATACCAGCGTGTCGTTGCCTTCACCGCCGGCGAGAGTATCCGTTCCCAGACCGCCGGAAACATAGTCGTCGCCCGTGCCGCCAAACATCAAATCATTACCGCCGCCGCCATCGATAATGTCGCGGCCCGCGCCGCCCTGCACCAAATCGTTTCCGTTATTGGACCACAGAACATCATCTCCATCGGAGCCGCGGATCGTAATATTGCCATAGGTGAAAACCGCATTCGCCATGATGACTACGTCGCCATCGAAACCCGCATTGATGATTTCAATGTTTTTCACCATGATCGTGCCGGAGGAATCCACCAGCGTCAGGACATCGCCCAGCGTCGTCATGGACAATGTGTCCGTACCGCCCAGGCCGTCATATATTCCGTTGTTGATGTTTTTTGTGCCGGTGACGGTGACCGTATAGCCGCTGTATGGATTAATCAGCGTCTGGTTGTAAAACGCGGACGTTCCAACAAACAATAAAATATTGTTCGCACTCGTCCCGTTGACGTTCGTATATGGCATTGTACGTATTCCCCAAATGGCAGTACTTAGTTCTTACTTATTGGTCTGCCTGAGCCTTTCCCAAACCACACACACGGCCCATTCAACCATTTTACCCATTAAAGTTAAATTTTATGTAAATTTAATGCACCTTTATTACATTATGATCTGCTAACAAAAGGTTAAAAACCATCATAATTTTACGAAAATTATAGAAACCTTGCTTTCGAGACGGGATTGGCGGATAAACCGATTTACGTTTTCACGAGGAATTCCAAAGAATTATGAGCCAGGCCCGCGTCGATTTAAAAACCGGCAGCATTCGCGCCCATCTGGTGCGGATGACGATCCCCATGATCTGGGGCATTGCGGCCATCGTCAGCTTACAGCTGGTTGATACCTATTATGTATCGCTTCTGGGAACGGACCGGCTTGCGGCCATGAGCTTCACCTTCCCGGTCACGTTTTTTATTTTCAGCATTATCATGGGATTCGGTATCGCCATGTCCTCCGTCACCGCGCGCCTGATCGGCGAAGGCCGCGAGGAAGACGTGCGGCGGGTGACCACGCATGGGTTGATGATTGTCTTTATCGTCGGTTCCGCGATGGGCCTTATCGGTCACAGTTTGCATGATTTTATTTACGAAGCGATGGGCGCGGACGAAAAGATGCGCGGCCTGATCTATCAATATATGGGAATATGGTCTCTGGGCGCGCCGTTTTTGGCGATTCCTTTTGTTGGCAACGCCGCGATGCGGGCGGCTGGAAACGCGGCGACGCCCGCGATGATCATGGTCGGTATGGCAGTCCTGAATGCGCTGCTCGCCCCCGTTCTGGTGTTCGGGCTGTTTGGATTTCCGCGCATGGAATTGCAAGGGGCGGCGATTGCAACCGTCTTTTCACAGATCATCGCAAGCATCGCCTGCCTGTTCGTACTGGCAAAGCGCAACAAAATGCTTTTGCCACTTTCCGATCTTCATTTTTCTTTCTTTGGCGATTCCATGAAGCGTTTGATTTTTATTGCTCTGGCCGCAGGGCTCACAAGCGCGATCAACCCGTTTGTCAATTCGATCATCATCGGCCTTCTGGCGAAGTTCGGGCCGGAGGCAGTGGCATCGTTCGGCATTGCGACGCGGATAGAGGCCTTTGCCTTTATCATTTTAATGGCGCTGGCCGTCGGCATGGGGCCGATCATCGGACAGAATTTTGGCGCGCGCAATTTTGAACGCGTGCATGAAACATTACGCAGCGCCATCGGTTTCAGCGTTCTCTGGTCAATGGGCACAGCGACCGTTCTATTTGTCCTGGCAAGGCCGATAGCTTCCATTTTTTCCAACGATCCGATCGTCGTATATTACGCCGCAATGAGTTTTATGATCATCGCCCCGTGCTATATGTTCAACAACCTGATTAACGGATGGTCTTCCGCCTTTAATGCGATGGGCAAACCGCAAATGTCTTTGATCATGACCGTCATTCGCATGATTGCCTTGATGATCCCGGCTGTGATAATCGGATCGCATATCGGCGGCGTGATGGGGATTTTTGCAGCAATTTCGCTTGTCAATATCGCGACCGGCATAGGATTTCACCTATGGAGCCGGCGCGTGTGTATGCAAACAGAAGCGAAGCTTGCCCTCAAAGCGTCATAAATCTATAGTATCTCTATTCCGGATATAATTATAAGGAGATTGTTTATGACATCAATCCGTTCTCTTGTCGCCCTGAGTATGCTGATACTTCCTGTGATGACACTTCCGGTTGCTGCGCAGGATTCCGGATTGAACCTGCCGCCCGAAGGCACGACGATCATAAACCTGTCCGCCACAGAAAAGCGCACGATGCCGCAGGACCTGTTGATTGCGTCTTTGCGCATCGAGATCGACGACAGGAATGACGCCGCGGCCGTGCAGACAAAAATCAACGAAGCGATGACGAAGGCGTTAGACCTTGCCAAAAAGGAAAAATCCTTCAAGGTTTCGACGGGCGCCTATTCCGTTTATAAGTACGATGAGAACGTCATCGTAAACCAAAAGACCGGCGAACATGAAACGCGCAGCACATGGCGCGGATCGCAGACAATCGATATCGAATCCAAAGAAGCCGCGAAGCTTTTGGACGTCGTCGGCAAGATTCAGGGCATGGGCTTCGCCATGAACAATCTGGCCTACACCTTGTCCCCGGACGTTGCCGAAAAGGCGCGGGATGAGCTGATGGTGGCGGCGCTTAAAAAATTATCCGCGAAAGCCGAGCTGATCGCCAAAACGCTGGGCAAATCCAAGGCGGATCTGGTGGATGTCAATGTAGACGCAGGCGGGCCCGTTGTGCCGATGTATAAAACCATGATGGCGCGGGCTGAAATGGCGGGCGCTCCAGCAGACGCGATGGCGGCGCCCGTTGCCGACGCCGGCGAGACGGATGTGTCGTTAACAGTTTCCGCCCGCGCGCTGATCAAGCCGTAACAAAAAACTGGCATTCGCAGGAGGTTTCGGTGACAATCGGAGTATGTCCATTATCGCCGAACTCCCCCTTGTCTCCACAATCGCCATAGGTATTTCCACCGCCTTCGCCTGTGGGTTTATAGCCTCCAAATTCCGCTTGTCGCCGCTGGTCGGTTATATCATCGCGGGCATTCTCATAGGCCCCTACTCGCCGGGGTATGAGGCCGATATCCATATCGCCGAGCAATTATCGGAAATCGGCATCGCTCTTCTCCTGTTCGGCGTCGGGCTTCACTTTTCCATTCAGGATTTCATGGAGGTGCGTAAAATCGCATCCTTCGGGGCGCTTGTGCGCATCGGCATCATGATACTGGGCGGCATAGGCATTGCCGGTCTATGGGGCTGGCCCACGGCCACGGGCGTTCTCCTGGGGCTTGCTCTTGCGGTTGCCAGTACGGTCGTTTTGCTGCGCGTCCTGGAAGACGCAAACATGACCAAAACCATGGTCGGCAAAATTTCCATCGGCTGGCTGATCGTCGAAGACGTGGCGATGGTTCTGGCGCTCGTTATCATCCCCGCCCTTGCCGTTGAACAGGCTATGGACGGCGCATCGCACCATCCGCTCTGGATGCAGCTGGCCATAGCCTTTGGCAAGGTTGGTTTGTTTGCCGCCATCATGGTGGTTGCAGGCAAACGCGTCCTGCCATGGCTGCTGACCGCTGTTTCGCGCACGGGATCGAGAGAATTGTTTACGCTGGCCGCCATATCCATGGCGATGGGCATTGCCTTCGGCGCCGCCATTCTTTTTGGTGTCAGCATCGCGCTGGGGGCTTTCTTCGCAGGGATGATGATAAGGGAATCGGATTTAAACCACGAAGTCGCGGACCGCGTGCTTCCGTTCCAGGATGCGTTCGCCGTTCTGTTTTTCGTATCGGTCGGCATGTTGTTCGATCCCGCCATTTTGATGCAGGAACCAATGAAAGTCGTGGCCATTGTCGCCATGATCATCATAGGCAAGGCGGTCATCACGTTCCTTATCCTTATGACTTTCCGTTACCCGTTGCGCACGGCACTGAAAGTCGCGGTGGGGCTTGCGCAGATTGGCGAGTTTTCGTTCATCCTTCTGGCGCTGGGGAATGATCTGGGCATGATGAATGACGAGGCGCGTAACTTGATTCTGGCCGGTGCATTGATATCCATCAGCGTTAATCCTGCGTTGTTCGGACTGTGCCAGAAATGGGTGGCAAAACACTGTTCATCCCCCGCCGCAGAAGACGACAGGCTGGCCCACTTGGAAGCCGAAGAAAAAACCACGCTGAAAAACCTGATCGTTCTGATAGGTCACGGGCGTGTCGGCACATCGATTACGGATATGATGAACTTCAGTCATAACGATCTGGTCATCGTCGATGAAAATCGTGAGAAGGTTGAACAGCTGCGCCGCGGTCAATACCGCGCCATTGCTGGCGATGCGACAGAAGCAGAGACATTGATTGAAGCCGGCATCGAAAGAGCGGATACGGTTTTGGTCACCGTGCCGGACCCATTTGATGCGCGGCGGATTGTTGAACTCGTGCAGAAATTGCGACCCGAAGCTCGGCTGTTCGTCCGTTCGCACAACGATGAAGAGACAGAGTTTTTGCGGGCGCAGAATGTGGAACTGCTTGTCAGCGGAACGGAAGAAATAGCGCGCCGCATGGTGACGCATCTTTCCGCATAATCAGGCGGCTTCTTTTTTATCTTTGGGCATATCAGCCTGGTCGGGATAAATCACCGTTTTACGCATTTCAGGCGATAGAAGCGCGGCCCCGCCCGCAACCGCCAGCGTGCCGACGCCGCCGATCACGACCGAAGGCACAAGCCCCATCAATTTTGCAAGCGCGCCGGATTCAAACGCGCCGATTTCGTTCGATGAAATAATAAACATGCTGTTCACCGAAGACACGCGGCCCCGCATATGATCGGGCGTCATCAATTGCATCAGGGTTTGGCGGATGACCATGGAAACGGAATCGAACACCCCGCTTAAAACCAAAAAGACGATGGAAAGCCAGAACACCGTGCTGAGCCCGAAGCCGATCATGGAGACGCCAAAGCCGGTGACGACCCAAAGAAGGCGCGTGACCGGAATGGTTTTCATGGGACGGACCGCAAGTATCAGCGCCATGATGACCGCGCCCGCCGCCGGAGCGCCGCGCAACGCGCCTAGCCCTTCGGAACCGACATGCAGAATTTCGGTAGCGTACGCGGGAAGAAGCGCGATAGCGCCCCCGAAAAGCACCGCCAGCATATCGAGCGCCATAGCACCCAGAAGAACGGGGGTCCTTAAGATGAAAGCCCAGCCTTCCTTAATGCTTTTTATGGCCGATTCGCGCACTTGCGAGGGGCGCTGATAAGGCGCCGCCTTTATAAAGAACATCATGAAGGCCGCAGCCGCCATCAGAGACATGGGCATCAGCCAGGCCGCCAGCGCGCCATACCCGCCATAAATAATGCCTGCAACGGCCGGTGAAATGATGGAGGCGGCTTGAAACCCGCTGCTCATCCATGCGGACGCCGAAGGAATGTCTTTTCGCGCGACGATTTGCGCCAGCAGAGAAAAGGACGAAGGCATGATAAAGGCGCGGGCGAAGCCGGACATAAAAATCGCGGCATAGGCGAGCCACAAAAACTGGTGGGTGGAAAGCGGGACGAAACCGCCGCCTATCAGAAACAGGATCAGCGTGTTTAATGTAAGCCCCAAAAGGCAATAGAGATACACTCTCTGGGGCCGGCTGATGTCGACGATGTGCCCCGCGATCAGGGCGCAGGCGATGGCGGGCACGGCTTCCGCCAGACCCGTAAGCCCCAGGAGTAACGGGTCCTTCGTCATGGTGTAGATTTGCCAGCCGATGATCACGGCTTGCGCCTGCAGCGCTGAAAGGCTGAACATGCGCGTGAACAGCAGCAAGCGGAAATCGCGCGATTTAAGGACGGTAAAAGAAAGATTTGTTTTACTCATGTAACAAGGCCCGGCTGAATATGCAGGGGGAGTGTGGCCCCTTGCGGAGCGGGTTACAACGATTTTTTCATTGTCTGGCGAAGAAAGCCACTTTACGTTCGTCCCCATGAGCAAAGCCTTTACGAAAGAGCCCGACGGAACAGACGGCGGAGACGACGACGATTTTGAAGAGCAGGACGCGCTGCCGCCTTCCGTTAAAAATCTGATGACGCCATCGGGTTATGCCGCCCTGGCGGAAGAGCTTCGCTGGCTATTGAAAGAGGAGCGTCCGCGTATCACGGAGATCGTATCCTGGGCGGCAGGAAACGGAGATAGATCAGAGAATGGCGATTATCTTTACAACAAGAAGCGTCTGCGGGAAATTGACCGGCGCCTGCGGTATCTCACCAAACGGACGGAAAGCGCCGAAGTGGTGGATCCACGGCGCCAGCAGGGCATTGAGAAAGTTTTTTTCGGAGCAACCGTCACTTACGTGAAAGAAGACGCTACGGAAATAACCGTACAGTTGGTCGGTGTAGATGAGGCCGACATGGACAAAGGCAAAATTAACTGGCTGTCCCCCGTCGCGAAAGCACTAATGAAAAACGGCGTTGGCGATGCCGTGACCGTGCGCACCGAAGGCAAAAGCGAGACGATTGAAATTCTGTCCGTTTCCTACATTGTTTCGGAATAGACATCTTACTTCCCACGGCAACCATCAAGAAACTTGATGGAAATCAAGGAGTCTTCCACAAGACCGTGCGAACACAAAGCGATGAAACGGCGCATTCTGATCTTAATCGGCAACCCTGCGAGGAAGCGTATAAGTTTTTGTGAAGCCCTTGGCCGCGCCTATGCCGAAGGCGCGAAGGAAGGCGGGCATACCGTCAGGCTGATTAAAATTGCGGATTTATCTTTCGACCCCATTCTGCACGAGGGCTATCACGGCCAGCAGGAGGCAGAGCAGGACATTCTTCTTCTGCGTCAATATATGCTAGAGTGCGACCACTGGGTTATCGTTTATCCCCTTTGGCAATTCATGATCCCCGCTCTTCTGAAAGGATTTTTTGAACGGTGTCTCACACAGGGCTTCGCCTATGATCTTTCCGGAGCCAAGGCCATCCCGCTTTTGAAAGGTAAAAGCGCGCGCCTGGTCCAGACCATGGGCATGCCCGCTTTCGCCTATAAATGGATTTTTGGACGGCATGCCATTAAGTCCTTGATTTCTATTTTACATTTCATAGGTCTTGGCTCAATCCGCACCACCTATTGCGGCCTGGTCGAAAACCCGAGCGATAAAAGGCGGGAGGGCTATTTGTTGGAGATGCGGGCGCTTGGCAAAAAGGCGCTATAATCTTGCAAAACAACCGGCATACATTTGCGTTTTTTCTGGCCGTTTTCATTTAAAAATCCTATAGTCTGGCGCAAATGACCAGGAACTAAGGCCATGGCTGAAATCGCAACCCCCATTCTTTCCGCACTCCCCTTTTTCAAAGGCATGTCGGACACCGAACTCAGCGCCATCCTTCAATCTTCCATTTTAAAAGACTACGCAAAAGGTAAAACCGTCCTGCATCAGGGCGACAGGGCAGAACGGTTCTTTGCGATTATCAGCGGCTGGGTGAAACTTTTCCGGATGACGGATCAGGGCGAAGAATCCGTTGTCGCCCTGTTCACGCGGGGCGATGTTTTCGGAGAGGCCGCTGTTTTCGGCAATACCGGTTATCCTTTTTCAGCCGTTGCCGCAGAGGAAAGCCGCATTCTCGAAATCCCGGCAGCATTTATCAAAGAACACGCGAAAGCGCACCCGGAGCTTTTAACCCGGATGATGGCTTCTATGTCGCGGGAGATGCACAAGCTTCAGATGGAAAACGAGCATATGGCGATCATGAGTACGCCCCAGCGCGCGGGATGCCTGCTCCTTCAGCTGAGCTCCGGCATGATTGGCAAAGGGGGAACATTTTCTTTTCCTTACGATAAGTCGCTCGCCGCCGCCCGCCTGGGCATGCAGACGGAAACATTTTCAAGGGCTCTCGCCCAATTAAAACCGTTTGGCGTAACCGTCAAAGGACCTGAAATTACGATCGACAATTTTCAGCGCCTGGCCGACTACTGCTGCGGCCATTGCTCCGCAGAGCTGGATGACTGCCAGGGCGCAAAAAGAAAATCCTGCTGTGAAGGCGCATGCCCGGTAAAAGCGAAAACGCGCGCAAATTCCTGATCGGTTTAAAACCAGATGATCTCTTTGAGCTCCGCCCAGAGTTCGCGCTCATTCATTTTGGTCAAATCCTTGTTCACCTCGGCCACGACCCTTGCCTGCACGCCGGCGCTTAAGTTCCTCCTCAAGTCACCCAGCATTCTGGGCGAAGCGGCAAGGATAAGCCGGTCGAACGCATCCTCATGCACGGCACGGTCCAGCCACTGAACCAGTTCCTTGACGAATTCAGTGTTCATGCCTTCAGATGGATTTTTATGGCGCTGCAGCCGGTGACGGACAAACGTGCCAGCTGTACTGACAATACGCCCCAACGCATGGCTGGAAACGTGAGTGCTTTTGTAATCGGGATATGCCTCGCCGATCTGTTCAAGATGCCCGTCAGGTTTCCTGAATATACGGACCCTGCTTCTATCGGCCGCAATAATCCATATGCGTGGAATCTTGTGATGGCCCGCCATATAATGCTCCTGCCCCAGGGCGGACCAGTTTTCCTGCGTGATTTTACCCATTGTTTTCATGCCGAAACCTCCTGGTTGCACACGCACCATACAGCCATAATTCGCCCAGCCAGCGTTTGACAAATATCAAAAAACCCGGGATCCGGCGTCAGGTTAAAATCCGCGGGGCTACTCCAGATTTGATGCACTCAGATATTTTTCAATTCTCTCTTTGAGCATGAAAAAGGCTTCATCAAAGGCTGCGTCTATCTGCGCTTGCGTTCCCGTGGCCTTCGCAGGGTCCGGTGTGCTCCAATGTAATTTCTTTTTGGCGCCGAAGAATACAGGACAAGTTTCCGCCGCGGCAGAATCGCAGACAGTTACAACCAGATCAAAGTTCTGATTTTCAAATTCATCCCATGACTTGCTGCGCGGGCTTCCAACATCGACACCGTGACGTTGTAAAGTTTCAATGGATTTAGGATGAATATATCCGGCTGGCTGGCTTCCGGCGCTAACGGCCTCAATCATACCTTTTCCCAGATGGTTGAATAACGCCTCCCCCATCACGGAACGGCAGGAGTTACCCGTGCAAAGAACCAAAATTTTTTCAGACATTGGCAACACCTTCCTTTAGCGGACGGGGCACAGCGCGCCCAAGAGTTGTCGTGGGGGTTGATGGCGGACAGGGGGGGATTCGAACCCCCGATACGGGATTAGCGTATACACACTTTCCAGGCGTGCGCCTTAAACCACTCGGCCACCTGTCCATTGCAAAAGTCGCCGGACCTTAGCCAAAAAGGAAAGGAAGTTCAAGCCTTTCCGAGAGACCCCGCCAAACCTTAAAATCCGGGGCTTTTCGTAAGGCAAGGAAACTGTTACGATTTGGCGGCGTAACGAACGGCCTTCGGGCCTTTATTGGCCTGACCAAGATATTCAAGCATAACCAGAATAGGACGATACCATGACCAGCAGCGCCAAACTTTTGTGCTTTTTGCTCCTGATCCCCTTTTTGCTGGCAGCGGGATTTGATATTTATGTTAATTACAAGAAAGCCGACGGCGCGATGCCAACCAGCATCGAAGAGATAAATCTGGCCACCTTTCAGCCCAGCGACCTTGGATATTTAATCGTCACATACCAGCCGGAGCTTTATGACGCGCTGAAAATGTCCTTTGCGGAAGAAACCTGGGCAAAATGGATCAACCCCATTCTGGCGTCCAATACCTATATCGTTGCGCTGGCGCCGCTGGCGCTGTTCTGCATCTGGCTTCTGATCGCGCGTATCCTGCAGGTATGGCCCTTCACCGAAGCGCCGGTTATCGGCAGGCAATTATTCGGCATCCGGGCCGTGCGCGACACCCACAACCCAAAAATCAGATATAAACGCCGCTAGAAAGTTCCGATGCCAGCGTTTCCAGCAGCGCGAGATCTTCCGCGCCGCTAAGCCTGTGATCGCTCTGCTCCCGCAAATAGACTTTCTTATCCGCGCTTCGCAGCTGGTTCAAAAGCCGATGCGCCGTTTGCCACGGCACATCCGTGTCCTTCATTCCCTGCACGAGGCGGACAGGACAGGTAATGTTTATGGGTCCGTCCATCAGGCAGTGCCCCTCTCCTTCCTCTAGCAGGCGTTGCGTGATGCTATACGGCTCCGGGGCGTAGTCGCTGGGCACTTGAATGAAGCCTTTGGAAAGAAGTTCCTCTTTCTGGACTTCGCTTAAATGCGCCTTCATATCGCGCGTAAAATCGGGCGCGGCGGCAAGGCCGATGAAACCCGCGATTTTTTCAGGCTGCGCCAATGTCGCCAAAAGACCAAGCCAGCCGCCCATAGACGAACCAATCAGGACGATTTTAGGGGCGGATACAAGCGCGATCGCAGCCAGCGCGTCCTCCAGCCACAAACCGATCGTGCCGTCCATGAATGCGCCTTCGGATTTCCCGTGGCCGCGATAATCGAACCGCAAGTACGTCTGTTCCTTTCTTTCGCACATGGCGGCAAGATATGCGGCCTTGGTGCCTTCCATGTCGGAGCGGAATCCTCCTAAAAACACGATGGGCGGCAAAGCGGTGCCGGGCCGCTCTTCCAGACGATAGGCCAGCGCCGGGGCGCCTTCCCTCTTCAAAAATGATACGGACATTTTTTGCCCCTTTTTGTTTTCTTTTTGTGTGTCGATGCAAGGATATGGTACGTCTATCCCTGGACCTGAAAAAGATAAAAATCATGCATCCCAACAAATCGAAACCTATAAAAGATATTTCCGTGACGCGTAAAATGCCGACGGTGATGCAAATCATTCCATCGCTGGGCGCGGGCGGCGCGGAGCAGGGATGCATCGATGTCGCCGCGGAGCTCGTCAGGGCCGGGGCAAAGTCGATCGTCGTTTGCAACGGCGGCCACAGGGTTCCAGAAATATTGCGCGGAGGGTCAACCCACATCAATCTTCCCGTCGACAGCAAAAATCCACTTGTTATGTGGAGAAACATCTCGAGGCTGCGCAAAATCATCAAGGATATGGACGTTGATATCGTGCACGCGCGATCCCGCGCCCCTGCCTGGTCCGCCTTAAAAGCATGCGATGGTACGAAGGCGCTTTTTATGACGACATGCCATGCCCCCTTTAATATTTCTGGAACGGCAAAGCGGTTTTACAATTCGTCCATCGCGCGCGGAAAGCGCGTTATTGCGATTTCGAATTACGTGCGTGAATATTTACTGAACAATTATCAGATAGAAGACCGGGACATACGCGTCATTCACCGCGGCGTGGCCATTGAAAAATTCCATCCCAACGCCGTGGCGCCGGCGCATCTGATCCGGCTTTCGCAGCAATGGCGACTGCCGGACGGCTGCACCATCGTAATGATGCCAGGGCGCTTGACGCGGTGGAAAGGGCATCTTGTTCTGATCGACGCGATGGCGAAATTAAAACGCGAGGATGTATTCTGCGTCATCATCGGCGATGATCAGGGGCGCGGCGATTATCGCGCGGAAATCGAAAGCGCCATTAAGGACAGAAACCTGGAAGGGCGTGTACGGATTATCGGTCACTGCGCGGATATGCCCGCCGCCTATATGCTCTCGACTGTCGTGGTGTCGGCCTCCACCGATCCCGAAGGTTTCGGGCGCGTGCCGATCGAAGCGCAGGCAATGGGAAGATCCATCATCGCAACGGACCACGGGGGCGCGAAGGAGACGATATTGCCGGATAAAACAGGATGGCTGGTCCCGCCGGGCGATGCCGACGCCCTGGCAAAAGCCATTGAAAAGGCGTTGTCCTTAACCGCCGAAGAGCGCGCCTATATGGGCACGCACGCCATGATGCATGTCGCGGAGAATTTCACGCGCAGCAAAATGGTAGATGAGACAATGGATGTCTATGCGGAACTGCTGCAGGAAAAATTTTCAAAACCGGCACAGGCTTTTGCCGCCAATATAACATCCGAACCTATGAAGCAGGCGGCGGAATAACGGTGGGCGCAGCAGAGCCAGCGCGAATCCTGATTATAAAGCTGGGTGCGTTCGGCGACTTTATCCAGGCGCTGGGCCCCATGGCCGCCATACGCAGACATCATCCGGAAGATCATATAACTCTGCTGACGACGACGCCTTTTGAAGACTTGGCGCGTCAGAGCGGCTATGTGGACGACGTCTGGATCGACACGCGACCCAAATGGCACAACATAAAAGACTGGCTGACTTTGCGCCGCAGATTGAACGACGGGCGTTTTGTGCGCATCTACGATCTGCAAAACAACGACCGCACAGGTTTTTATTTCAAACTGTTTTCCTCCAGGCCGGAATGGGTTGGCGCCGCAAAAGGGGCGTCGCATCAAAACGCATCGAAGGAGCGTACAGCGGGCAAGGCATTCGACGGTCATGTGCAGACACTGGCCCTGGCCGGTATTAAGGATGTCGCAATAGACCGTTTGACGTGGATGGCGGGGAGAGACTTTCCGGATATTCAAAAGCCCTATGTGCTGATCGTTCCCGGTTCCGCCGCAAACCACCCTGAAAAAAGATGGCCTAAGGAACGCTATATCGCATTTTGCAAAAGGCTTATCGCGGACGGCTACCACCCGGTCCTGATTGGCGGCACGGCGGAAGAGAATATTTTAAAAGCCATAGAAGACAATGTTCCGGGCGTGCGAAATTTGTGCGGACAGACGACGTTGCAGGATATCGCGGCCTTGGGCCGGAGCGCGGCGGGTTGCGTCGGAAATGATACCGGACCGATGCACATCATCGCCCCGACAGGATGTAAAACCCTTGTTCTTTTTTCAGGAAAAACAAAACCGAGCAGGCATGCCCCGGTGGGAGACCACGTTGCAACATTGCAAAATGCGCCGCTGGATGCATTGGAGGATAAAGATGTCTATACCGCTTTTATCAGTCAGCAGAACGTGCCGTAAATGGCGCACAAGCATGCCAGAAGATCCGGTACAGTCTTGTCTTTTATAGAGTAGTAAATTGTTTGGGCTTCGCGTCTTGTATCGACAATTCCATCGCGGCGCAGACGGGCAAGATGCTGGGATAACGCGGATTGGCTTAAGCCCACAAATTGCTCCAGCTCACCGACATTTTTTTCGCCGCGACAAAGTATGCAAACAATCAGCAGTCTTTTTTCGTTAGCGAGCGCCTTAAGGAGAGCGGATGCTTTTTCTGTATGTTCTTCGAGTTTGCTTAAATTCATGTGTTGTCGCCTATCAAAAATGCGCTCGTACTTGAACAACTATAAGTAATAATCTTTTTTAGTTCTAAATAATAGAAAAAGAAATAATAAGGATTAGAGCCAGCTTTCTATAAGAAAATAATAATATAGGTTGCATACTCTTAAAAAGAGATTGCCTATTTTTTTAAATTAATCAATCGCCCATAAAAATATTAGTGCTTTTTATCGTCTATTATTGTTGAGCCTTTTTCAGGAAGTTTCCCTAATAATTTTTGGGCCAAGCAATCCGGCAAAACAGACAGCAGCCATGATCCGAAGAGAGTTGGCAGAGGGAAGGCAATTCGCCCCTTATTCGCCATTAAACCCTTTGCAATGATGCCCGCTGCGCGATCCGCAGGCATTAAAAGCGGCATATGAAAGTCATTCGCATCTGTCATGCGCGATTTAATAAATCCGGGGCAGACGACATTGACCTTCACCCCCGTATGACGCAGGGAGCCGCGCAACGCTTCTCCATAAAAACGAACCGCGCCTTTCGATGCGCTGTAAGCAGGGGCGCCGGGAAAGCCGCGATAGGCCGCAAGGGAACTGATGATCGCAATCTGCCCAGCCTTTCGCGCCAGCATGCGCGGCAGGATCGGTCCAATCGTGTTGAGAACGCCATTCAAATTGACCGCGAAAATGGCGCGGGCCTGGTCTATCGGTTCTCCGTTCATAACGCCGCCCGTACCGCCCGAAATGCCCGCGTTGGCGATGACCAGATCGAGAGGACGCGTTGCATCCATATCGACAATCCAGCGATCCATGCCGGACATGTCCGTAACATCGAGTAAAATCGTTTCCACGCTGGCGCCCATGGCGCGGCAGCTTTCGGCAACAGCATCCAGCCGCTGGGCGTTACGGCCTGAGAGGGCCAGAAATATCCCCGGCGCAGCATAGTGGAGCGCCAGCGCTTCCCCGATACCGCTGGAGGCACCCGTGATCAGAATGGATTTGGGCGGTGTTTTCATGAAGGCAAGCCTATCATCCCGGCACAAAAACACAAATGCAGGCTTTGCAGGGCGCGTATCGCCCGTTAAGATAGATAAAAAATTTAACGATAGAGTACATAGTAGATGGATACCCCCCTTACGCGCCGCGGATTGATGTTCGTGTTATCGTCCCCTTCGGGGGCGGGAAAGACGACGATCACGCGCGCTCTTTTAAAAAACAACCCCGGTCTTGAAATTTCAATTTCAGCGACCACGCGGCAGCGGCGACCCGGTGAAGTGGACGGGCAGGATTATTATTTTGTCGATATTCCCGAATTCAACGCCATGGTCGAAAACGGCGAAATGCTGGAGCACGCAAAGGTGTTCGGCAATTATTACGGCACGCCGCGCCTGCCGGTTGACGAAGCTTTGGCGCGCGGAAACGACGTTATCTTCGACATAGACTGGCAGGGCACACAGCAGCTGCGCGAGATTGCGCGGGACGATCTGGTTACCGTCTTCATTCTTCCGCCGAACGCAAAAGAATTGGAGCGCCGCTTGCGCGCCCGGGCGCAGGACCCCGAAGAAACCATCCGCCAGCGCATGGACAAGGCGTCCGATGAAATGACGCATTATTCGGAATATGATTACGTCCTGATCAACAACAACGTCGACATGGCGATTCAGCAGGCGCAGCATATTCTGGATTCAGAACGGTTAAAACGTCACCGCCTGTCCGGCCTGTCCGATTTCGTGCGCGGGCTTAAAGAGGGTCTTTAGTCACGGCGCGCGCCAGCGCGACATAATCTTCCACCGTCAGTTCTTCCGCGCGGGCTTCGGGGCGAAGGCCGCAGGATTCAATGTAGGGCATATATTCCTTTAAACTGCCGCGGATCATTTTACGGCGCTGCCCGAAGGCGGCGGCGGTGAGCTTTTCCATGACGTTAAAATCTATGCCTGCGGCGGCGCCCGCTTTCGGGGTTAAACGCACGATGGAAGACGTGACTTTCGGCGGCGGGGTAAAAGCGGCGGCCGGAACATCGAACATCAGTTTTGTATCGCACAGCCATTGCGAAAGGATGGAAAGGCGGCCATAGGCTTTTGACGATGGTTTTGCGACAATGCGCTGCGCCACTTCCTTTTGAAACATCAGCGCCATACGCACATAAAGATCCTCGTTTTTGTGAATCTGTTCAAGCCAGCCCGTCAGCAGCGGCGTCGCTATATTATAGGGAAGATTGGCGACGATGACATAGGGCGGCACAGCGCCATGTTGTTTTCCAAGCGTTGGAAGATCCGCCTGCAACGCGTCGGCCTGCACGATATGCAGTCTGCCTGATGAGGCCTGCTGCAGGCTTTCCAATGCGGCGATGGCGCGGGGATCGTATTCCACGGCGATCACCTGCGCGGCTTTTTCCTGCAGCAAGGCGCGGGTAAGCCCGCCGGGGCCGGGGCCGATTTCAAAAACGGTCGCGCCTTCAAGATTTCCGCCGGCGCGCGCTATCTTCGCGGTCAGATTAAGGTCTAAAAGAAAATTCTGCCCCAATGATTTTTCCGCCCGCAGGTTATGATTGCGGATGATGTCACGCAGGGGCGGAAGAGAATCGATATCAGACACGGCGGTCTATGAAGGCAGCTGATTTAAGGTCGAGCAGCGCCCTTTGTTGCACGCGGTCCAAACGTTCAAAACCAATCATATTGGTGAGTTCGTCACGCGGCGGGATGGATTCTTCCGTCAGGGTACGCTTCTTTTGCAGATAGAGAATGTAAAGTCCTTCAGGGGTTTCAATGACGTTGCTAATATCCCCTTCTACCATGTCCACCAGCGCCTTGTTCAGGGAATCTTCCAGATAGCCTTCCTGAATCCAACCGATGCTGCCACCCTTTTCCGCGCCTGCCGCTTTTGAAAACTGCGCCGCCACAGCGCCGAAAGGCGCCTTTTTAGCTTGCAGCTCAGCCACCACTCTTCCTGCGAACTGCCGCATTTCATTACTGCGCGAAGGATCATCGAAGGGCATAAAAATTTCGGAGACCAGATATTCGGTCTGCCCTATTTTGCTTTTGAGACGCTCGATACGGTTTTTGACATCCATATCGCTCACATCCACCTGATTTTTTAGCACTTCCTTAATAACTTTGTTCCAGGCAAGCTGCGCCTTAATCTGGCGGAGCAGCGTTTTTTCGGGAACGCCCTGCTTTTCAAGGATGGCCTTGAATTGTTCGGGGGAGAATTTGTTCTGTTCTGCTATCGTTTTCAAGCCGCCTTCGACTTCTTCATCGGTGACTTTCAGTTTATTGCGCTGCGCTTCTTGCAGTTTCAATTGTTCTTCTATCAGGCTTTCTATCACCTGCGGCATGATCTTCGCGCGAATTTCGTTATTGTCCGGCAAGCCGGAAGAAACAATCACGAGCTTCATGCGGGCGACCACGTCCATCATTGAAATGGCTTCGTCGTTTACGACGGCGGCGATGCCCGCCACCTGCTGCGCCCGCGCCCCATTTACGGGAATGCACGCCAGCACAATGAAAAGCGAAAGAATCAGTGCAGGAATATGTTTCATTTTATTTTCCATTGTCTTTCCGCGTCTTTTAGACGCCGTTCACGGCGGATTTATGCCCTTTTCTTGTCACCAAAGCGGCCACCGGGTTTATAACGGGCAAGGTAAGACGGTAAAACGGCGTCCATGCCCGTAGGCGCAAGACCAAGATCCTTAAGGGTAAGGGCGCCGGGCGCGACAACACTGTCTGTTTTCAGGCTTTCCACCTGATCCGCCGTCATGGGCGGCCGGGGCATGAGTGAAAACAGCATGCCTTGCATTTTCGCAATTCCCCAAGGCAGGGAGATAAGAAGGCGAGAGCGCCCGGTTTCCGCAAAAAGGCGGGCGTATATCTGGCGGAAGGTCAGAATTTCACCCCCCCCCAATTCATAAATTTTCCCTGCGCAGTCCTGATTTGATACCGCCACGGCCAACGCCTGCGCGACATCGCCGACATAGACCGGCTGGAATTTGGTTTCGCCGCCGCCAACCAGGGGCAGCGCCGGTGGCAGGACCGCCATCCGGGCAAACATGTTGAAGAAATTGTCTTCAGCGCCAAAAATAACGCCGGGGCGCAAAATAGTGGCGGATGCAAAATTTTCCAGGACGGCCATTTCGCCGTTACGCTTCGATTTTCCGTATTTTGAATGAGATTCTTCGCAGCCCAGCGCGGATAAATGGATAAAACGATCCACCTTTTCTTCGCGACAGGCCTTGGCAATGGCGCGGGGCAATTCCGTGTGAATCCTGGTGAAGGTCGATTTGCCTTTTTCATAGAGTATGCCGATGCAGTTCACCACCACATCGCAGCCGCGCACGGCTTCGCGCAGGGACGCATCGTCGCCGTACGCGCAATAAAAGGGTACGATCTGCCCGACATTACCGGCGGTCCGCAGGAAGTACGCCTTTTCCGGGACGCGGGTCGCAACCTTGATCGTATAGCCCTGGTCTGCCAGAGCGCGGACAATCTGGCGGCCCACAAAACCAGTCCCGCCGAACACACATGCCTGTTTGTAATTAAGCGTTTTCATTTTACCATCTTTTTCAGGAACGGGCAGAATTGGCCCGCCGTTATCTTAAAAGTGATTTCTAACGTGTTTTCAGGCATAATAAAACAATGACTTGTTTTTCCATACAAAAAACTTTGGGTCTTCTGCTTCTGCTGGGTTTCCTAAGCGCCGGAGCGTCGTCTTACGCGCAGGAAAAACCGGGGGTTCCTGACGAGGGTTTCGCCCGCGCACGCCCCGCGCCCACAACAGGAGAAGACGTAAAATCCAACGCTCCCATTGTCGTTGAGTTGTACACCACGGCCGATTGCAGCGCGTGCGTTTTCGCGGACCGCATGCTTTACGATTCCATGAAAGACAAAAACGTCATCGGATTGAGCTGTTACATTAAGGACATGAAAGCAACGCAGCAGGGATCGCATGAGGTTGTCATTCAGCAAAACGCCAACAAACCCATGGACCCGTGCACTTTCCGCCAATGGACGTATCTGGCCGATTCCATGGAACAGGACGTAACCGTGCGGGCACCTACCTTTTTCATCAACGGATATGATCAGGTCGATTCGATCGAAGAAAAATATTTCGATACCGTTCTCGATAAATATCACTACGCGGGAAACAATCACGTGCTGGAAGCCCTGATCGAATGGAAGGACGGAGATACTTTGACCATTCATTTGCCGCAGGCCGAAGGGAACGACGTATACAAGAAGAACGCATCCGTCTGGCTGGTCCGGTACAAGGACATGGCCGTGGAGAAGATAGAGACCGGCATTAACGCGGGACGCGTGCTGAGATTCAGCAACATTATACAGGACATTAAGCATATCGCGAAATGGCGCGGCGATGCGCGCGCCATCGATGTCGATGTCACGCCGCCAAAAGGCGGCAAGGAAAAAGGCGGTTACGCCGTTCTGGTCGCAGAGTTAATGGGCGCGCCCATATTAGCGGCCGGAAAAATCAGCGATTATCCGATGGCGAACGATGTAAAAAAACCCGAAGCGCCCGCGGAAAGACCAGCGGAAAGCGCACCGCCGCAGCTTTAATCCTATTCCGCCTTTGTAATGAAATTGTCCATCACGCGTTTGGTCCCGCCGCGTTCGAACGCGATATCAAGCTTGTGCCCGTCGATATGGATGATTTTCCCGCGTCCGAATTTTTCGTGATAAACGGCATCGCCGCGCCTGTAGCCCGAAATGCTCGTCCCCGAATCCATCTTTTCTTCCATGGCAACGGCTTTACGGACCGCAAAATTTTGACCGAAGCCGGAAGAATCCCAGTGCGCGGAGCGGCCGGCATTGCTGCCGTATAATCCGGTATCCGCCTGTATTTCCGTGTGGTCTTCGGGCAGTTCGTCCACAAAGCGGGAGGGAATCGCCGAAATCCAGTTGCCATACATGCGGCGGTTGGCGGCGTGGGAAATGTAAGCGCGTTCCCGCGCGCGCGTTATGCCGACATAGGCGAGGCGGCGTTCTTCTTCCAACCCTTTAAGGCCGTTTTCGTCCATTGAGCGCTGCGATGGGAACAGCCCTTCTTCCCACCCCGGCAGGAAGACGCATTTGAATTCAAGCCCCTTCGCGCCATGCAGCGTCATAATGGTGATCTGTTCCGCCGCTTCGTCATTCTGGTTTTCCATGACGAGCGATACATGCTCTAAAAACGCGGGAAGATTTTCAAATTCCTCCATGCCCGAAACAAGCTCTTTCAGGTTTTCCAAGCGGCCCGGAGAATCGGGTGATTTATCCATCTTCCACATATCGGTATAGCCGGATTCATCCAGTATCTGGTTTGCAAGCGTTGCGTGATGCGTGTTTTCCGCGAGGCTGCGCCAGCGTTCGAAGTCGTCTATGAGCTTCATCAGAGTGCCGCGCGCTTTGGATTTCAGCTCATCGGTTTGCGTTAAATCTATGATCGCGGCGTACAGGCTGATCCCTTTTGCCCTTGCATGGGCGTAAAGCGTTTGCACCGTCGTATCGCCAATGCCGCGCTTTGGGGTGTTAATGATGCGTTCCAGCGCGAGATCGTCATCCTTTTGGTTCACCACGCGCAGGTACGCGAGCGCGTCGCGGATTTCCATGCGTTCATAAAAGCGGGGGCCGCCGATGACGCGATAAGGAAGGCCAAGTTGAATAAAACGTTCTTCGAATTCGCGGGTCTGAAAACCGGCGCGCACCAGAACGGCAATGTCGTTGAGGCTGTATTTTTTATGCTGCAGAGATTCGATTTCCTCGCCGACCCATCTGGCTTCGGCTTCGCCATCCCAAAGCCCGCGGATTTTGATTTTTTCACCGGAGCCTTCGGAGGTGAACAGTTCCTTGCCAAGCCGCCCTTCGTTGTTGGATATGACCGCGTTTGCCGCAGCAAGAATATGCCCCGTCGAGCGGTAATTTTCTTCGAGGCGCACGATAACAGCCCCCGGAAAATCCTTTTCGAATCTTAAAATATTATCGACCTCTGCGCCGCGCCATCCATAGATGGATTGATCGTCGTCGCCAACGCAGCAAAGATTGCCCGATCCCTTTGCCAGCAGGCGCAGCCATAGATACTGCGCTACGTTCGTATCCTGATACTCATCGACCAGCACATACTTGAACCGGCGGTGATAATCGGCCAGTACATCCGCATGCTGCGGGTTCTTGAAGATCGTGGTCATATGCAGCAAAAGATCACCAAAGTCCGCAGCATTAAGCGTTTTGAGACGCTGCTGATACTGCGCATAGAGCGATCCTATTTTTCCGCCGGCCAAGTCCCCGACATCATTCTGATTTATGTCAGCGGGCACACGGCCTTTGTCTTTCCATCCGGAAATTTTATCGGCGACCATTTTCGGCGGCCATTTTTTTACGTCGATATTTTCAGCTTCCATCAATTGTTTGATAAGTCGCACCTGATCGTCTTGATCCAGAATAGTGAAGCTTGAGGTAAGACCGACCAAATCCGCATGTCTTCGCAGCATGCGCGCGGCCAGCGCATGGAACGTGCCGAGCCACCAGCCTTCCACGGGCGCGCCAAGAAGATGGGAGACGCGCTCCTTCATTTCCTGCGCGGCCTTGTTCGTGAAGGTCACCGCCAGCATCTGCCCCGGAAAGGCTTTGTTCGTGCGCAGCAAATACGCAAGGCGCGTCGTTAGAACCCGCGTTTTACCCGTGCCGGCGCCGGCCAATACAAGAACCGGTCCTTCGGTTGTTTCCACGGCTTTACGCTGTGCCGGATTGAGGGAATCCAGATAATCTGTGCTTTGTATGGGGGCTGGCTGCATGCAAAAGAAGTAGCCTTCTACGCAGTATCCGGCAAGGCCTTATTTACGCAAAGGCCAGAGAGACGCGGCGATTTTGCGCGCCCTTGTTTTCGATCTTTGTAATCGTCACGGGCCCTATTTCACCTGTGGATTTTACATGCGTGCCGCCGCAGGGTTGCAAATCCACCAGATTTTCCCGCGTGCCTATCCGAACAAGGCGGATTTTTCCGGATCCCATAGGCGGCTTAACGGACATGGTGCGGATAAGATTGGGGTTCGCATCCAGATCCGCATCCGTGATCCATTCCGTCGATACGGGATGGTCGGCCTTGATCAAGGCATTCAGTTTTGCGATCAGGTCGTCTTTGTCCAGGGCGCCCGCCGGCAGGTTGAAATCAAGCCGCCCCTTGTCCGCGCCGACAGATCCGCCCGTCACATCGCCCACAACCAGGGAGCAGAGCAAATGAAGGCACGTATGCATGCGCATATGCTTATGCCGCGTTTCCCAGTCGATTTCACCGGATACGGCGTCGCCGATATTGAGCGATGTTCCTTCGGGCAGAACATGCCATATGTCTTCGAACCCTTCGCCTTTTTTCGTCGTCACGACTGGAATATTCTGGTTCGCCACATGCAGCATGCCCGTATCGCCCGGCTGGCCGCCTGACGTCGCGTAGAAGATCGTCTTGTCGAACTGCACGGTGTTTTCAGAAACGGCCGTAACAACGGCGTCAATCGATGTCTGATAAGGGTTTTCGAGGAACAGCTTCGCAGTCATGGGATATCCTTTTCGCAAAGAATATATATAGCGAATTTATTTTGTTTGCGAAAGATGGCGTTCATGCGGGGTCGGGGCCGCGGCAACCTGGTTACGGCCATTGTGCTTTGCCGTGTAAAGGGCGGCGTCAGCGCGTTCGATCAGCTCTTCAACGCTTTCGTCCGGATAATATTGCGCAACGCCCACGGACATGGTGATGCGTCCCAGCAGTTCACCGCTGGCGCGGTTAATGACTTCCTTATTGGCTAGAGCTTTGCGCAGCGATTCCGCAACCATAATCCCATGGTCGAGATTGGTTTCAGGCAGGATAATGACAAATTCTTCGCCGCCATAACGCGCGGCCATGTCTTTTCCTTTAATACCATCCGTCAACGTGCGGGCGACCAGGCGCAACACCTGATCCCCGACCTGGTGGCCGAAATGGTCGTTAAAGCTTTTGAAGTGGTCGATGTCGAGCATGAGAAGCGTGAATATGCGGCCCGTTGCATTGCACTCTTTACTAATATTCGCAATTTGTTCATCGAAGGATTTGCGGTTGGAAAGGCTGGTAAGGCCGTCCGTCATCGCTTCGCGGCGCACGCGCTCAAGATCTCTTTTCAATTCTTCCATCGCGATGGCGGAACGATCGAGCTGCGCTTCCAGCTTTTTATTGTTTTCCATCATGCGATTGGTGTCTTCAACCACGCTTTTCAGCACGCCGGCCATTTCTTCGGGCGTTTTCACTTTGGAAATTTTTTGCGTCACGCCTTCCAGCGTGTCGGAGTATTCGCTTGTCGCCTGTTTAACGTTGCTCATCAAGCCGGAGACGTCGTGCAGGGTTGCGTGAATCTGATCGCTTGCGCGCGTATAAGCTTCCTGCTGCTTCTTTTCGCTTAAAAACTGTTCGTAAAAACCGCGGCAGTCCATGCTGGTCAGTTTGCCCTTTGTCTTGATCAGCGTATCCATCGCTTTTTTCAATTCAAGATGCGCATTGGAGTAGTAGGCGTACCAGACTTCGAAATGCATCGGCTCCGGCGCAATACCATCCTTCTGCATGCGGGCGATAGCTTCGCCGGCCACATTTTTTGCGAGATCTAAATCGTGATCGTATTGCATGCAAAAAGCCTGAGTGCGGGTTTCGTGATTATATTAAATAGAAAATGAGCTTATCCCAGATAATACAGCCCCATCCTATCAGTGTCCTCTTAAGCCGTGGTTAATTGGTTATGAAAATCATATACTCTTTGGGTTATATCCACTTGGTCGAGGGATCAAAACGTTCGTGCGGCGCCGAATTCAGCGCAGACGGAACTTCCGCCACCGTATTCACGACCTGAAACATTCCCAGATCTTCGTCGCGCATGAATTTTTCGTTGGCGATAAATCTGATGGCCTCAACCATTTTGGTCCAGTAGCCATTTATATTTACCATAACAACTGGTTTGTCGTGCAGCCCCAGCTGCTTCCAGGTCAGAAGCTCGAAAAACTCATCAAGCGTGCCAAGCCCACCCGCCAGGATAACGAACGCATCCGCGCGGTCCACCATCATCTGTTTTCTGATGTGCATGGAGTCGACGATGTGAAGCTCTGTCAAATCAGTGTGCTCTATTTCGCGCGCCTGTATGTGGCGCGGGATGATCCCCACGACCTTGCTGCCCGCCGCGAGGGCCGAATCCGCCACAAGCCCCATCAGGCCCACGCGTCCGCCGCCATACACAACATCCCATTTTTGGCCAGCGATTGTTTTCCCCAATTCTACCGCGGCGTCCTTGTACACCTGGTCTACACGGGAAGAGGAGCCGCAATATACGCAAACGGACTTGATTTTGGTCATGACTATTTCTGTTTCTATCTTTTCTGATTATCAATTCAATTTCACTGTACCATCAAGGGGATAGGATTTTCCAGCCCCCCGTGAAAGCCAACCCTTGTACGCCAGCGACTTAGGCCTTTGCAAGCGGCTTTAAAACAGTATAATCCCTTCTTCAGATCAAACAGACCTTCATAAGGACAGCGCACACCATGCACGAATCGCTTATCGAAACCATAAAGAAAACCGTTTTTGTGCCGCCGCATCCGGCAGGAATTCCTTTCATAGCCGGCGGCGCACTGGCCGCGGTCATTTTTTATACATTCTCCTCATTCCTTGGGACGCTTGCCCTGGTGTTCACCCTTTTCTGCCTGTTCTTCTTTCGCGACCCTGAGCGCGTCACGGCGCAGAAATCCTCTCTTTTGATCGCGCCCGCCGACGGTGTTATCAGCGCCATTGTCAATGACGTCTCCTTGCCATCGGAAATGGCCGGCGGCGATGACACGCGTTACACGCGGATCAGCACGTTCCTGTCCGTTTTCGATGTCCACATACAGCGCGTGCCCCTGTCCGGAAAAATTATTCGCAAAGTTTACATGCCGGGAAAATTCCTAAATGCGGATCTGGACAAGGCCAGCGAAGACAATGAGCGCTGCTCCTTGATCATCGAAGCGCCGGGCGGGCAGAAAATCTGCGTCGTGCAGATCGCAGGTCTGGTTGCGCGCCGCATCGTAAACGATGCACGCGAGGAACAGGACGTTACCGCAGGCGCACGTTACGGCATCATCCGGTTCGGCAGTCGCGTCGATGTGTATTTGCCTGAAGGCATTTCGCCATTGGTATGTGTCGGTCAGCGCGCCATCGGGGGCGAAACCGTTTTTGCCGACATGGACGGCAGCGAAGCGCCCCGCATAGGAGCGGTTGTTTAATATGAACATCAGCGAGCTGAAACCCAAGGATACGCCATCAGGCCAGAACCAGAGAGCCGGCGTCGTCGGGCTTAACAAATTCATTCCGAATGTGATGACTCTCTGCGCGCTGGCGGCGGGGCTTACAGCCATTCAGCTTGCCTGGGACAGCAATTGGGAGCGGGCGGTGCTGGCCATCCTTGTCGCCGTGGTCCTCGATGCGCTTGACGGGGCGACGGCCCGCCTGTTGAAGGCAACGAGCGAATTTGGCGCGCAGCTGGATTCTCTCTCCGACTTCCTCGCGTTTGGCGTGGCCCCTTCTATCATTCTGTTTTCCTGGATATTGGAAGATTCAGGCAAAGTCGGCTGGATGGCGATGATTGTTTTTGCGGCGGCCTGCGCGCTCC
>CAUJHN010000098.1 GCA_963204825.1 Pseudomonadota bacterium | reverse complement strand
TTCCGCCCAGAGTTTTTCAGAAACCAATCCGCTGGAAACGATCTCCGCGCCGGAAATAGGGTCATCGCTTTTGCCTTTTGTTGTTGGCGTGATGATGGTCTGGGACAGCTTCTGGTTTTTCACCATGCCTTCGGGGAACGTATGTCCATACATCACCCGCTCGCCATTTTTGTACTTGGTCCAGATGGACGTCCCTGTCGTGCCCGTCATATACGCCCGCACGACAATCTCGACCGGCAGCATGGTCAGCTTCTTCACAATCATCACATTCGGATCGGGGTAGGAAAGAACATGGTTGGGCAGAATATCCGCTGTCTTTTCAAACCAGAACCGCGCAATCCCGTTCAAAATCGCGCCCTTATGTGGCACAGGCGTGATCGCCCGGTCGAATGCGCTTAAACGGTCGGACGTCACAAACACCATCCGCCCATCCTGCAGGTCGTACGTATCCCGCACCTTGCCCGCGTAATGATGGGGTAACGGCAGTTTTGACGCATCGTCGAACACATTCAATGTCATGATCTTGGTCCTGGATAATTATCTGGCTTCCAGCTTTTCGAACTTCGCATAGGAAAGCTTCAGGATCGTATAGGCCATGTTGATGGATTTGAGAAGATCTTCCGCCTTTTTATCGCCGGGGTTGAGGTCCGGGTGATGCTGTTTGGCGAGTTCCTTGTACCGCGTCTTGATGACGTTCAGCGTCACCGGCGGCTCCAGCCCCATGATGGCGAGCGCCTCGAATTCCGGCGTATTCGGATTGGAAGAAGGGGCCTTGCGCCGTGTCTCTTCCTTGGGCGGTTCCTTGTCCGTGTAATGGTAAGTCTGCCATGCCGCCCGGCGCAAAGCGTCCGCCGCCGCGCCGTCCACGTCATACCGCCACGTAGGGCGGTCGCCGTACAGGCTGCGTAAAATCTGGTCTTCCACTTCGGAAGGGGCCATGCCGGAAAAAAAGTCCCAGGCTCGGTTATATTCTGCCACATGGTCGAAACAGAACCAGTAATGGTCGGAAAGGGAACGGTCCTTCGGCGCCCTGTGTTCGCCATGTCCGGCGCATCCCGGCATGTCGCAAGCCTTTGTGCGGACGTTCCTTTTCGGATCCGCATAGTCTGGAGAATTGGGCTTCAGCTGTATTCTGGGCATAACCTTACTATTATGGGGTTTTGGGGCGCGGGATACAAGATTTCTGTCTCAAAAAAAGTGGGGAAGGCTTTGACATACCACTGTATTGGTGTTTTAACTATGGCATGTCGATGGGGATGCAGGAACGTATCAGTCAAAAGCTGGCACAAGGCTTGCAACCTTCGGCACTGCAAGTTTTGAACGAAAGCGCAAAGCATGCAGGGCACGCGGGGGATGATGGCTCGGGGGAGAGTCACTTTCGCGTTACCGTTGTATCCTCGGCGTTCGAAGGCAAATCGCGTATAGAACGCCAACGTATGATCCATGACCTTTTGGCCGATGAACTGGCGCACGGCATTCATGCGCTTTCGCTCAAGGCTTTAACGGCGGATGAATACGATAGAGTGAAGAATACATCTATAGGTTGAAATGTATTTGCGTTTTAATATCATGAGTAGGTATTGAATCACAACAATAAGGGGAAAGAGCATGGCCTATCACCAGTTGCAGACAGAGATTGAAACAGGTATGGGGAGTACGCTGGTATCGCGAAACATCACCGTCGGCGGACGCAGAACCTCTGTCCGGCTTGAACCCGAAATGTGGCGCGCGCTAAAAGAAATCTCCACCCGCGAAAGCTGCACGATCCATGAGCTCTGCACGCTTATATCTTTCCGTAAGAACAAACGCACGTCGCTGACGGCGGCCATACGGGTTTTCCTGATGCTGTATTTCCGTGCGGCGACGACGGAAGACGGGCATGGCAAAGCCGGACACGGCTCCTTCGACAATATGAAGCGCCGGGCAGGGTGGCATGAACGGGCTATGAACGCGGCGGCGCCTCAGCAACCGATGCCATCCACCATCCACATCAACGTCGCGGCCTAGATAAAATCAGGGTGCACGTCCTGGAGCGACTGGCTGAAGGCTGGTCGGCTGCGGCTCTTCCCCGCGAAGGGCGCGATAAGCTCGGTCTGCTTCTTGTACGACTTCAGCAGCCGGCCTTCCGTTTGTATCAACGTTCAGGCTGATAACGCGTCGTCGGGAATACCCATTTTCCGCGGCTGCGAAATCTTTTTCCCGATCTGTTATCGGGTTTCGGTTGAAAGACCGGCCCAATCCAGAGTTCTGACGCACCAGATGGTCTATATGCCCATCATCCTGATACTCCATGCTGCCGGCCGTTGCCAGGCGTCCGGCGCGGCCCTGCGAAGCAGGGGCTCCCGGGTCCGACATATTTGAATCGCGCACCCATACGTCCGCGCCTCTGTGGCCGGATCTTGCGCTGATACCGCGCTTCTGCATTTCGTCCATCAATCCGTCTATTGCCTTATCCATCTCCGCGGCGCCAGAAACATTCGGCAATTCAACGTCCAGATGCACGCGGCCCGGGTTAACGGATTCCGTCACCCTGTGACGCCCTATATCTTGTTTTAAATCGAAGTTTTCAGCGGCGGCTGCCGGGAAGGCGCTCGCGGTGGCAAAAGCCCCTAATAATTCACGTCTGGTCATTGGTTCGGCCATGGCTATCTCCTGTATGCAACCACTATAGTGCAAACGGCTTCAGTTATGCAAATTGTCCATTTCAACAAAACTGTGGTCAATTTACAGAGACAGCCATATAAACCATATAAATATGTAATCAACGTATATTAGAGGAATTGTTATATAATGCTTAGCATAAACCCCGGGGAAATAGAGGCGATAAAGGTACGGCATTCAGACATATTGACCGTTTATAACATGGTGCGGGCGGGGGATGCAGGCATCGTTCTGGCGGGCGGTGGTATTGAATGGAACGTCACCCTCTACGGAAGCAAAGGGTACTGGCCTAATGTCATGCTCAATCAGGATGAATGGCAAAGGCTTCGTG
>CAUJHN010000097.1 GCA_963204825.1 Pseudomonadota bacterium | reverse complement strand
CCAGGCGCCGCAACGTCGGGTCCAGCGTCGCGAACACCAGATCTTCCGCAAACACGTTGGCCCCGGTCATGCGGTTGAACAGCGTGGATTTGCCGGCGTTCGTATACCCCACCAGCGCGACTGTGGGAAACGGCACCTTCTCCCGGTTTTTGCGCCCCAGGTCGCGCGTCCGGCGGACTTGTTCCAGATCCTTCTTCAACTGTGCAATCCGGTCCGTGATAATCCGCCGGTCCAGCTCGATCTGCGTCTCCCCCGGGCCGCCCATAAATCCGCCGCCGCCGCGCTGCCGCTCCAGGTGCGTCCATGACCGGACCAATCGGGACTTCTGGTATTCAAGAAGGGCCAAATCAACCTGGATCTTCCCCTCTTTCGTCGCCGCCCGCTCTCCGAAAATTTCAAGGATCAAACCCGTCCGGTCGATCACCTTGACGTTCCAGAGCTTTTCCAAATTCCTCTGCTGAACCGGCGATAATTTATAATTCACGATAACGACGGCGGGCGCTTCCTCTTCCACCGCCAGCCGGATTTCCTCCGCCGCGCCTTTGCCAAGAAGCTGCGCCGGGCTGATGCTGGACACTTTTGCCACGCGTGTGCTGCTGACCCGCAGATGAATTGCATGGACCAGCCCTTCGGCCTCCTCCAGCAAATCTCCGATGGCGCGATTATGCCTGGTCGTCCCCTTCTCCACTTTTAAGGGAAGAACGGGATGAACGATCATCGCCTTTTCAGGTTTTTTTATAAGACCGGTATCAATCACTTAGAGATAAATTATGCGGCGCCCATATCGGTTCCCGGCTCTTCCCCTTCATAGAAGGAAATAGGCCCGCCCGGCATGATGGTGGAAATCGCGTGCTTGTAAACCAGCTGAACATGGGATTCACGGCGCAGCAGCAAAGAAAAATTATCGAACCATGTGACAATGCCCTGCAGCTTAACGCCATTGACCAGAAAAACCGTGACCGTCATTTTTTCTTTTCTGATTTTATTCAGAAAAACATCTTGTACATTCTGCGTTTTGTCGGCCATTTTATTTCCCTAATTCAACGTGTTCTGAAACTTTATGAGGCTGTTGTAGAGGAGTTATCCCCCGCTATCAAGCCCCCTTTTCAAGTCATTGATCCAGAAACTCTATAAGCCTTTCCTTAAGTTGAGCCAGATCATCGACAACGTAGCGCGCTTCATACCGGGAAAGCAAATCGGCCCGGTCCTGGCCATGGCGGATAAAGGCGACAGGGCATCCCGCTTCCTGGGCGCAGCTCAGGTCACTTTCCGTATCTCCTACATATATAATGTCTTTCACGGATGGGCTGGCCGGATGCTCGGCCAGCGCGTGGATCAACGGAACCCCGGACGGCTTGTCCAGCGCTGCAACCCCCGCCCCGTTATAAACTCCGAAATGCTTCCCCCACCCGACATGCTCCACCTCCCGGCGCAGAACGTCGTGACGCTTGTTGCTGACAACGCCCATTGGCACCCCGCGTGCCGCCAGACACTCAATCAATTCTTCCGCCCCATCCAACAGGGTCAGCTGCTGCAGATGGTTTTCTTTAATATAATGATACAACATGTCCTGTGCCGCCTGCGACCGCTCGCCGTAAATTTTGGGGTATAGCTCCCGCGTCGAAAAAACAATCGCCTGCCTGTATTCTTCCTGCGTCCAGGGATGAAGCCCCATTTGAACACGTACATGATTATGAGAGGCGAACAATAACGGAAGGCTGTCAACCAGCGTTCCATCCCAATCGAAAAACACGGCTTTCATGAAAAATAGTTATCCCGCCCGCTTCATTTCAGAAACCTCATCCTCGCCCTTGTCCGCGCTAGACAGCTCAAGAGTTTTCAGCTTCCTGTGCAATGCAGATCGTTCCATGCCTACATAAGCCGCCGTCTTGGAAATATTTCCGCCAAACCGCGCCAGCTGCCGGTCCAGATAATCACGTTCAAAAGCCTCGCGTGCCTCCCGCAAGGGATAGGTAAGATAATCCTGCATCGCCGCCGCGCGGCTTTCTCCTGTCGGCATATCGCCCGTAATCTCCGGCGGCAGGTGCTTCTTCTCGATCGGCTCTTTATCCTGACCGCCCATGATCATCACGCCCTCTATGACATTGCGCAGCTGTCGCACATTCCCCGGCCAGTCATAATCCTGCAGCGCGATGACTGCGCTCTGAGATAATGGCCGCGTAGGTTGGCCGGACTGCTTCGAATAAAGCTTGATGAAATGCTCCGCCAATGCCGGAATGTCCTCACGCCGCGCACGCAGGGTTGGAATTTGGACAGGCACCACATTCAGTCGGTAATAAAGATCTTCACGGAAATCGCCCCGCGCTATGGCGTCCGGCAAATTCCGCGCAGTCGATGCGATAATGCGCACATCCACCTGCACCGGATCGCGGCCCTTGATCCGTGTGAATTTCTGGTCCTGTAAAATCCGCACGATCTTGCCCTGCGTTTCAAGCGGCATGTCCGCGACCTCGTCCAGAAGCAACGTCCCGCCGTTGGCCTGCTCCAGAATGCCGGCCCGCACCCCGCGTGAATCTTCCACGCCGAATAATTCTTCTTCAAAACTTTCCGGATGCAGAACGGCGCAATTCAGCGCCATAAACGGCATGTCCTTGCGTGCGGAATGCTTATGCAGCATGCGGGCGGCCACTTCCTTGCCCGTGCCCGCATCGCCCGTAAACATCACGCGTGAATTCGCGCCCGCCACCTTTTCAATTGCCTGCATGGTCGCATTCAAGACGGACGACGCGCCGATCATTTCCACCGGCGCATCGCGGCGCTCTTTCAAGGCCTCGTTCTCTTTACGCAGCCTCGCCGTTTCCAACGCACGCTCAATCATCAAAAGAAGACGGTCGGATTTAAACGGCTTCTCAATGAAATCATACGCGCCGATCTTGATGGCGGACACTGCCGTTTCAATCGTTCCATGCCCGGAAATCATGATGACCGGCAACTGCGGCGATGCCTTTTTGATATTCTTTAAAATCTCCAGCCCGTCATGTTCGCTCCCCTGTAACCAGATATCGAGGATAACAAGGTCCGGCACGCGCGCTTCCATTTCGGCATAGGTCTTGGTGGACCCATTCGCCTGCCGCGTCGTATAGCCTTCATCCTCCAGAATACCCTTAATCAGCTTCCGGATATCGTTTTCGTCATCAACAATAAGTATGTCTGTGGCCATTATTGTTCCTTACGCAGCCTTTGTATTGTTGCGAGATGTCTTCTCCGGCAAAGGCAGAACAAGACTAACGCTCGCCCCGCCCAAATCCTCCCAGCCTTTAAGTGATTTTACCCACTCAGGCGCCCCCAATACCAGCTTCCCGCCATGATCTTCCATAATTTTTTTCACTATCGCGAGTCCCAATCCGGTTCCGCGCGCCTTATGCGTTACATAAGGTTCTGCTAATCGTGCGGCGTCTTCCCCTTTGGGAAGCCCCAATCCGCTGTCGGAAATGCAAATGATACAGTTTTCTTCCGCGCTATCGCGTGTGATCAAAACGTTCAATCTGCGCTCGCCGCCCTTTTCATGGATGGAATCGATGGCGTTTTGAATAAGGTTCGTCAGCGCCTGCCTTATCTGCTGCGCGTCGCACATAAGACGGAGATCTTCTATTTCATCGATCGTTTTGAATTGAATATCCGGATGAGCCTCTTTTTGCAGGATCAGGGTCTGGCGAATATGCAACGGAAGGTTTTCTTCCTTCATCGTTGGTTCCGGCATGCGTGCAAAATCCGAAAACTCGTTAACCATCCGTCCAATGTCACCGACATGCCGGATAATCGTCTCCGTGCATTCGGCAAAGGTTTCCGGATCGCTCGTAACTTCCTTCATATATTTGCGCTTCAATCGTTCTGCTGACAATTGAATAGGCGTCAGCGGATTTTTGATTTCATGCGCGATACGCCGCGCGACATCCGCCCAGGCCGAATTGCGCTGCGCTGATTGCAGCTCCGTAATATCATCAAACGTTAAAACCGCCGCGCCGCGCGCCTCATCGCCTGCGCGCTCAATGGCAACACGTACCAGCCATGTCCGGCGCGACATATCCTTCCTTGATAAATGCGGGATTTCGGATTGCGTGATTTTTCCCGCCCGCTGCATCGCCTGTTCCAGAAGAGGTCCGACGTCAGGCAGAATTTCAATGATGTTATGCCCCATCAGTTTTTCATGCGGCATTTCAAACATTTCTACGGCCGATGCGTTGGCAAGGGTGATGATCCCCTTTTCATCAACGCCGACAATGCCGGCCGTCACGCCGGCAAGAACGGCCTCTGTAAATCTGCGCCGCTGATCCAGCTGCCGGTTGGCCAGCATAACCTCGTCGCGCTGCTCTTCGATTTGCTGTGTCATGCGGTTGAAAGACTTTGCAAGGTAATCAAATTCGTCAATCTGCTCGCCTTCTTCCACACGCGTCGTCAGGTCCCCCGCGCGCACCCGGTCAGATGCGGTGATCAGCGATCCAATCGGCGTCACCAGTTGCCGCGCCAGGATAATCCCGAACCACGTCGCCGCCAGAAGGAACATAAACGCCACGACGATGAAGATCAGCGTAATCGTAACCATCAACGCGCCGTTCTTCTGCGATAAGGTCGTATAGGCCGTCGTGGCGTCTTTTGTTTTATCGATCTGCGATAAGACCGTGGGATCGACCAGGCGGCCGACGAACAAATACGAATCCGCAAAATTCTGTAGTTTCACGACGGCGCGCACGCGGTCGTCATATTTGCCCGTCATCAGGACGACCTCGCCATCGCGCGCCTGATCTATAACCAGATCCGGCACCCCTTCGAAGGTCAGCGTAAACGTAAGCCCTGTCCGCGCCATGATCTTTCCGTTCCCGTCAAAGATCATAACTTCGGATAAATTCCGCAGGAACGACTGCGTCTCCAGATACCCTTCGAACTTCGCCTTGTCTTCGTAATACAGCGCGGATTGGCGATCCAGGTCGTTCGCCATCGCCAGAATATCCGCCTTGATCACTTGCTGGTGTTCTTCCAGATATGATTCCGCAACCTGCTGCGCGGCTTCTACAGCGGTTTTCACACGGTCCGAAAACCACGCCTGCACGCCGAAGTGGAAAAAGAACATCGAAAAGATCGCCATGATGATGGCGGGGGCCGTCGCCATGATGGAAAATATCACGACCAGCCGCACATGCAGCTTCGATCCGGCAAGCCCCTTCTTGCGCCCGGTCAGCAGTTTCGCAAACCGCCGGGCGATTAAAGACGCCAGCGCGATCATAATCACGAGGTCCAGATTAAGTAGCCAGATTACCGTATCTGGATCGTTCCCGAACGGCGGAATTTCCGACAGCGCTGCATAAGTCGCAAAACTGCTCGCCAGAATGGCGGCGATCAAGACGAGGGCTA
>CAUJHN010000096.1 GCA_963204825.1 Pseudomonadota bacterium | reverse complement strand
CCCGGCCCGTAACCGACTATAAGTTGTTTCTGGAGAAACTCGCTTAATGATTAACGACGACCCTTATATAGCGATGCAGGCTGCGGTCGATATCGTTGGTACCAGCACGCATCCAACCAACAAAATCGCAGCCACGTTATTTCACAAGACTTTCTCCATATCGCGCACAAATTACTGGCCGGAACCCATTCTTGCGGCTTTTGGCATGGACACCCGCATCGGCAATTCATCAGGAAGCGTTCACAGTGAAGTCGCAACCCTTCTGGAATGCAAATTCCCCACAAATGGCGCCCGCCTCGCCGTTACGGACCCTCCCTGCCCCAACTGCGTAAAAAACCTCGCGGATGCCGGCATAAAGGAAATATATATCGACCATAAAGGGTTCGATAAGGACTGGGCGCAGCGGCGCGGCGGCCATTTTCAAAATATGTCGATGCAGATATGTGAGAAGGCAGGCATCAATGTTCATATCCTCTACAGAAAAGACAAAAGAGTTGAAACCGTCTTTCACGTTCACCCCAGCTTTGTTCCGGTTCAGGACAGCCCGATAACAAAGGAATCCGTTGAAACATTAAACGAAGGTGCGTTCCAGGCCGTTATAGAAGAAAGCTATACGCGGCATATCCGTCGCAAATTTGCCGTCGCCATTATGCAGGATGCGCACGGCCGTTACCATGCCCTGGTGGCGCGCGGCAATGCCGTAACGGGATTTACGATGGAAGATCCCGAAGATGTGAAGGAAATAGAGCAGCATCAGCATGGGCCTTCGCATAAATACAGCCTTTTCCAGGAACCGGTAAATCGGCTTTTGATGTACCGTGCAAAACGCGGATTCAAGTTATGCGATGGCTACTTCTTCTCCTCTCAGGTGCCTACAAGCAGAGAGCAGGTGAACCTGATAGGCGCAGGCATGAAACGCTTGACGGTGGGAAATCCCGCCAAGGCGCGAGATCCGGACGCACTCGTAGCGATGAAGCAGTTATCGGATGCAAAGATAATTGATTACAGGTGATAGTTAAACGCCGCATACGATTGAAGATAGGGAACGGCCCCCTCTTCCGGCGTGATTATTTTTTGCTCCGACAGCTCAAATATCCTTTTCGCGCCAGGTGCAAGACATGCTTGCCCATCCGCCAGATATATCCATTTCGGGCGCGCAACGGCGGCATGCAAAGCGCAGTTCACATCCAGCTTTCCACGCATGTAAACTTCCGCCTTGCCAACGTTAAATCCCTGCGCGCTGGCATGAACCAGAAGCAAGCTTAACGGATCATACCTGCCGGGGTGGTGGCCACGATATTCTTGCTCGTCTGAAAAAATATTGGATGTGGCATGAAAGATATAAGTCCTCCGTTCTTTATAAAAGATAAGTACGGCGGCACTTTCGGTTTCTTGCGCATCCTGATACAGCCTGCCGATCATCCGCATTCTGATCTGGGCGATATCTTCGTGGCTAAGCCTTTTATAATCTTCGGCCACGGGCGTCCTGAAATCATTCGACAAAGATTTTTCAATCCTCAGAAGGCCCCTTTCCCTGTCGTGCACCAACAATCCTATCCCCGCTTTTTTCAGGATATTCGCGGTTGTCTCCCGGTGATCTGTTCCTTCGCTGGTTATAATTCGCGTCATAAGCGGGCGCGTTTCATAAGAACCATCGACGATGCAGTATTTCGCGCCGAACGCCGCCGTATGCTTGGCGCAGTTCGGGCACATGAAATCGCAATTAAACATCACCACGTCCGTCAGATCGCCAACCATCCCGGCCGCTAGCTGGCAATGCATTTCAAAATGGACCGTGGCGTTTTCGCTTTCACCGCGTTTCCAGCCATCAAACCGGTCTTCGCCGTTAACACCCGCAGTTTCGAGAATGCGCGGCACGCCGTTCACGGAAACCAGAATAACCACACCGCCTTTTTCCTGGCGCCCGATCAGAGCACCGGCCGATTTGTAGATATCGCGTGGAGAATGGCGGTCGGCATGGATGCGCAGAAAATCAAATATATGTTCGCATGCGTCTTTCAGTTCTTCTGCGGACAAATCTCCGCGAAGGGGTTTTTTCCTGGATGATTTTATCCGCTTCAAAAAAACCTGCGTACCCTTAAGCCGTTCAAACCCCGCCGTGACGGGATCGAATTGGCCGTTGGGAACCTTTTCAGCAAATAAACGGGAGATTTTTTCTTTGACCAGCATACGCCTCTTCCCTCGAAAACTGCGTTGCAGTTACCATATAATCGGAGGAAGAGGAATGAAAATTTTTACCAGCCGCTAAAAGGAAGGGGATGTGCGGATTTCCTAGATTTCCAGCACAAGCCTTTGCGGGTCTTCGATCGCCTGCTTGATGCGGACGAGGAAGGACACAGCCTCTTTCCCGTCAATTATGCGGTGGTCATAGGACATCGCCACATACATGATCGGGCGCGCCTTGATTTCGCCGTTTGGCATGACAACCGGACGCTGCACGATATTGTGCATCCCCAAAATCGCGACCTGCGGCGTGTTCAGGATGGGCGTGGAAAGCATGGATCCGAAGATGCCGCCGTTGGTGATGGTGAACGTACCGCCCTTCATTTCTTCGATGGTCAGCTTGCCGTCTTTTGCGCGGCCGCCCATTTCGGCGATATCTTTTTCGATCTGCGCCATATTCTTGCTGTCGCAGTCTTTAACGACTGGTACGACCAGTCCTTGCGGTGTTGAAACGGCGACGCCCAGATCATAGTAATTTTTATAGATGATATCATCGCCGTCGATTTCCGCATTTACGGCCGGGAATTCTTTCAGCGCGTTGACGGCGGCTTTCACAAAGAACGACATGAAGCCGAGCTTCACTTTGTATTTCTTTTCGAACGCGTCTTTGTAATCGTTCCGCATCGCCATAACGTTCGTCATGTCGACTTCATTGAACGTGGTCAGCATCGCCGCCGTGTTCTGCGCCTCTTTCAATCTCTTCGCTATTGATTGGCGCAGGCGTGTCATCTTCACGCGCTCTTCACGCGGGCCTACCTGACGCGGGACATGCGGGGCAGCCGCCGGTTGCGGCGGCGGGGATTGTTTTACGGGCGCAGGCGATCCCCCCTCCATGTGGTTGATCACATCCCCTTTCGTGATCCGGCCATCACGGCCCGTGCCAGCCACATCAGCAGGGTTGATGTTATTATCCGCCATCATCTTGTTGGCCGCAGGGCCGTTGGATGAATCCGGCGTTGGCGCGGATTGAACGGCGACGGGCGGAACAGGCGCGGCGGGCGGCGGGGCAATAGGATCCGCCTTGGGCGCGTTTTTGGTATCATTCGCGGCGGAACCTGCGCCGATTTCCCCCAGAATGGCGCCGACGCCGACATTGGAGCCTTCTTTCGCGATAATGCGGGAAATAACACCCGCTGTCGGCGCGTTGACTTCGAGCGTCACCTTGTCCGTTTCCAGCTCGACGATTGTTTCATCGGCGGCAACCGCATCCCCTTCTTTTTTCAACCATTTGGCGACAGTTGCTTCGGATACGGATTCACCAAGAACGGGGACTTTGATTTCGGCCATTTTTATCTCTTTGAGGACGTTAAGTTATATCGTCCCTAACATGGCCCGATTGACGCGGAAGGTCAAGGGCTTGCGGGAGAATCCTCTGGCGCGTTCAATCGAATTCCGGCCCTGGGCCAGGGGACATTACGGGAATCGAAAACCATAACCTGCTCCGGCCTGGTCGTTTTCAGGTTCAACTTATGGATAACAGCGCGCTCCCCCTCCCAGACATCATATCGCGCCTCCGCCATCACCAGCTTGCGCCCCGGCTCCTGCATGATAAGAGCTATATTTTTTTCCTGCCCATGGTCATTGTCCACAAATACATTGACCGCGAGATATTCTTTTCGGCCCTGCCTATCGACACCGATTTTGATTTTTTCGATATCAGGCCGTTGCCGACGCCAGGCCATCAGCCCGTTTTTCATTTCTTCTTTTTTCCAAAGCTGGAAAATGCCCTGTGTTTCAATTTCCATCGCGCAAAAGGGCGGCTCCGCCCCCGGTTTGCGATCCCTGCTCGCCTCCATCAGCGATACCAGATCTTTCGAACCGATGGGAAGGTAAAACCGGTTGAATGGAATGACGTTCCCTTGAAACGTGACCTCGGACAATGAAAGCCGTGCAGGGTCTTCTTTCCTGAGCAGGTCGGCCACATCTTCAACTTTGCGAACATGACGTATTTCCATTGCGCGTTGCTCTGCGCTCAGGCGCTGCGGCGTGTATGGGTTCGGATTGCTGGATGTATTGATAAAGATGCGAAACCCCAGCGCAGGATTGACGGACGTATAAGGGGCTGCCGCCTTTTTGAAATGTCTTCGGCATGTATCTGCATGCCCCTGCGGCGCCAGCATATGCCCGCTGATTGGTGTTCTGCTGCTTCCGCCGACACTTTGCGCTTCTCCAACGACACGCAAGGCCGTTCCGCAATCTTCACAGTAAATATGACATTCATGCGTTTGGGCATTATAGGGCCGGGATCGTCTAAACGGGGTGACGCCGACAAGATGCACATATTCCGCAATGGCGGGCAAATTCGCCGGTAAAAAAACAGCTTCCCTTAAAGGCTCTCTTTTGCGCATGCACCTTTGTCGCAAATTGGCAAAAATATTTCCAGAAAAATAAAACCCCGCCGAAGCGGGGTTTTGAAAAATCCTTTAAAATCAAAAGCTCAGCGCTTCCTGGATCAGCTTGGTCTGCTCTGCCTGATGCCTTGCCAGCGATCCTGTGGCCGGCGCCGCGGCATCGATGCGGCCGACATAGCGCGGACGGCCCGCCCTATGCTTGATCTCTGCCAGCGAGCTTTCAATGCGGCGGTCGACGAAATGCCAGTAACCCTGGTTCTGCGGTTCTTCCTGACACCACACGATTTCGGCGTTTGGATATTTCTTCAACTCTTCCGCCACGATTTTATACGGGAACGGATAAAGCTGTTCGACACGCAGAAGAACGATATTGTTGATCTTTGCATCGCGGCGGGCCTGTAACAGGTCGTAATAAACTTTCCCCGTGCAAAGCACGACACGCTTGATGTCTTTTTCTTTGGCCAGCGTATCACGGTCCGTGTCCCATAGAACGCGGTGGAAGGACGACCCTTCCGCAAAATCCGCGAGATCCGACACAGCGAGCTTATGACGCAGAAGAGATTTCGGCGTCATGATAACGAGCGGCTTTCTGAAATCGCGGCACATCTGACGGCGCAGAATGTGGAAATAGTTTGCCGGCGTCGTGCAGTTCGCGACCTGCCAGTTATCTTCTGCACATAATTGCAAGAAACGCTCAGGACGCGCGGAGGAGTGTTCCGGTCCCTGCCCTTCCGATCCATGCGGGAGCAGCATGACAAGACCAGACATGCGCAGCCATTTGGATTCGGCGGAGCAGATGAACTGATCGATCATCACCTGCGCACCGTTCACGAAATCACCGAACTGCGCTTCCCACAATGTCAATGTTTTCGGTTCCGCCAGCGTATAGCCGTATTCAAAACCAAGCACCGCCATTTCGGAGAGCGGCGAGTCATAGACGTCGAATTTCGGCTGGCTCGGCGCGATATGTGTCAGCGCGATGTATTTTTCTTCTGTCGTTTGGTCATAAATGATCGCATGGCGGTGAGAGAATGTCCCGCGTCCTACATCCTGACCGGACAGACGCACGCCATATCCTTCGCGCAGCAATGTTCCAAATGCCAAAGCCTCGCCCGTCGCCCAGTCGATTTCCTTGCCCGTTTCGAACATTTTCTTTTTCGCTTCGAAAAGGCGCGTGATTTTGGGGTTGGCGTTGAACGTTGCCGGAATAGTGGAAATAATATTTCCAACATCTTTCAGGCGGTCCATGGGCACGGAAGTTTCCCCACGGCGGTCATCGCCATAGGCGACTTTCATTCCCGTCCATTTGCCTTCCAGATAGTCCGCTTTGTTAGGTTTATAGCTCTTCGTGGCCTCGAATGCCTCATCCAGATATTTGTTGAATTCATCCACCATCGCCTGGCTTTCCGCGTCCGTCACAACGCTTTCACGGGAAAGCTGGGATGCGTATATTTCACGCGCTGTCGGATGATCCTTGATTTTTTTATACATCAGAGGCTGCGTAAATGCCGGTTCGTCCCCTTCGTTGTGACCAAAACGGCGATAGCAGTAGAGGTCAATGACGACATCTTTTTTGAATTGCTGACGAAATTCCGTTGCCATACGCGCAACATGCACAACCGCCTCCGGGTCATCGCCGTTCACGTGGAAGATCGGCGCGGCCAGCATCTTGGCAACGTCGGTGCAGTAAGGACCGGAACGTCCGAATTGTGGCCGCGTCGTAAACCCGATCTGGTTATTGATGACGATATGCATCGTCCCGCCCACGCGATAACCGGGTAGCTCTGACATCATCAGAGTTTCAGGAATGACCCCCTGCCCTGCAAAGGCGGCATCGCCGTGCAGCAGCATCGGCATAACCATTGTGCCGTCTTCATCGCCACGCTGCGCCTGTTTCGCGCGCACTTTTCCGACAACAACGGGATTGACGAATTCCAGGTGCGAAGGATTGGCCGTCAAAGACAGGTGGATGGTGTTTCCATCGAAATCGCGATCAGAGGACGTGCCAAGGTGATATTTCACATCGCCCGATCCCTGCACATCGTCTGGAACGGCCGATACACCCTGAAATTCAGAAAACACAGCCGTGAAGGGCTTGCCCATGACGTTGGTCAGAACGTTCAAACGTCCGCGGTGCGCCATACCGACAACGATCTCTTTCAAGCCCAGTTGACCACCGCGTTTCATGATCTGTTCGATACAGGGGATCAGGGATTCGCCGCCATCGAGGCCAAAGCGTTTCGTGCCAACATACTTGGTATGTAGGAATTTTTCGAAACATTCGGCCGCGGTAATACGCTGCAAAATCGCGCGTTTTCCGTTCACCGTAAAGTCCGTCTGGTTACGCGGTCCTTCCACGCGTTCCTGAATCCATTGCTTTTCATCAGGATCGGTCAGATGTAAAAATTCCACGCCGATATTGCCGCAGTAGGTCTGGCGCAGCGCAGTGACAATTTCATTCAGCGTCGCAGACTCCATGCCAAGAACGCCGTTGATGAATATCTTGCGGTTCCTGTCGGCATCGGTAAAGCCGTAATGCGCGGGGTCCAGTTCCGGATGATAATTGATCTGTTTCAGGCCCAGCGGATCAAGATTGGATTCCAGATGTCCGCGCGCGCGGTACGCGCGGATCAATTGCAGGGCGCGGATGGAATCCAGCGCCGCCTGGCGGACATCGCCGCTTGCCGCCATGGCCGGCGCGCCGTGCTTGTTGGAATTCGCATTGGCGGGCTCGGCCGCAAAGCCGTTTCCATCGCGGCGGTTTTCAGCCGGCGTCCAGCTTGCGCCGTGCAATTCGCGCAAAACGGAAACTTCGCCGTCGTTAAGACCTTTGAAGAACGTAACCCAGCTTCCATCCACGCTGGACGGGTTTCTCAGATAGCTGGAATAAAGATGAGCGATGTACTCTGAATTGGCGCCGGTCAAAAAGGATAAATTTTCAGACATTCTCTACGACCGCCCGTTTAACAAGGCGGCTCCTGACATCAATGTGGTTATTGTAAGAGCTTTAAGCAAGCCGGGCTTAGTTTACGCCAGCCGGGCCTAAAGCAAAAGCCCTAACCTTTTACGCCTGGCCGCAATTTTTGCAAGTCTGTTCTGTAGTTTACGAAAGAAAGCTCAGCGCTGAATCGTATGGCCAAGCCCCTGGCAAAGGCGAAGAAGCGCCGTTTTTTCATGCGCGCTGATGTTCATATGTTCCAAAGGATCCGGCGGCGCGCGGGAGATAAGGGAAAGGAGGCCGTCCACCAGTGAAGGCTTGTTCTGCCTTTCTTCACTTTCCTCGCGAAAGGCCATGGCGACGGAAAGAGCGATATCGATCAG
>CAUJHN010000095.1 GCA_963204825.1 Pseudomonadota bacterium | reverse complement strand
GTCGCTTTGAAGATCAACGGATATCGATGGCCGGGATATAGCGTTCATTTTAAAGGGACTTTCTTTGATAGACGATAAGATCATTGGCAATGACGTTTGGCACTTCTTGATTAGACATAGCGTTTCATTTTGTAAGATTTTGCGAATGGTTCTTAATTACGGAGGAACGCCGCCGCCGTCAAGAAAGATATTGAGAATTATTCTCAATATCTCCATTTGTCGTAATGTTGGCTATTGATGCAGTGGATTTTCAGGATGATTTTTATGGGGGCGATGGGCAAAGGCCGCGTTCACTTCCGCCCCGAAAAGAATCGTGAGTGCGTTGAGCCAGAACCAGAGAAGGAGGACTGCGACCGCGCCAAGTGATCCGTAGGTTTCGTTGTAATTTCCGAAGTTGGATACGAAGAGAGAGAACAGGGATGATCCGCCGATCCAAAATAATGTTGCAACGAATGCGCCCCAACTGAACCATCGCCATTTTTTTTGAGGATGGCAGGGGCCATAGTGATAGAGAATTTGCAGGCCGATCACAGCGCTGAGCAGCAACAAAGGCCATCGCAGCAACAGCAGGGGTGTTTCTATTCTGTCCGGGATATGAATGATTTGAAAGAAGACGGGCATGAAGGCTATCAGGCTGAGCGAAAACAGCAGATAGATCATCATGGCAAAGGTCAGCGTGAAAGATGTGTAATTCAGCATAAGCACGTTGCGCCGTTCACGGACATTATAGGCGATGTTCAGGCCTTTGATCAGCGCGCTGACCCCTTTGGTCGTGCTATAGACGGCAAGCAGGATGCCGACGAGGACGCCAAGGCCGAGGGCTGTGCCTTCCGACGAAGAAATAAGACGGGCTTGGTCATCCAGTATTTTTAAAGATTCCGGCGGCAAAAAACCGTGAAGATTGCTGAGCTGATCCGGCACAAACACAGGGTCCGAAAACAAACCGTAAAGCGAGATCAAGGCGGCGATGGCGGGAAAGGCGGCCAGGAAAAAGTAAAACGCGACGCCGGCCGCAAGCAGCCCGATATAATCTTCGCTGATATTTTGATAAAGGCGTAAAAGATATTGAATAGCGGGGCGTTTTAATAAGGATCCAAGGAGCGCTGGCATCCAGGCAGTTTACAGGAGAAGGAAGTACCTGTCATCCAGGGCGTAGCGTTTTCCGGATAATCGCCAGGCCTTCCTTCGCCTGTTTTTTTGTCAGGATGAGGGGCGGGACAATCCGCAAGGAATTTTCGCCGCAGGAAAGCGCCACCAGGCCGTTTTTCAAAAGTTCCTTGATGAAAGGCTTTACTTCGCCGCCATTATAATCCGCCGCCAGCATCATGCCGAGGCCACGCACGTTTGAAATCATATTCGTTTCACGGGCGATTGCTTCGAGGCCTTCTTTCAAGATCTGTCCGGTTTCTTCGACATTTTCAAGGAAGCCGGGTTTGAGAAGCTCTTTTAACACCGTTGTGACAACAGCGCAGGCAAGTGGATTTCCACCGTAGGTGGAACCATGACTGCCCGGCGTGATGTGCGACGTAAATTTCTTTTTGCCCATAAAGGCGCCGACGGGGAAACCTGCGCCAAGACCTTTTGCCAGGCAGATCAGATCCGGCACGACATTGAAATGTTCATAAGCGAAGATGGTGCCGATCCGGCCCATTCCGCATTGCACTTCATCGAAGATCAGAGCGACGTCATGTTGATCGCACAACGCCCGAAGGCCTTCGAGGAATTCCTGGCTGCCGGGTATAATGCCGCCTTCGCCGAGCACTGGTTCAACAATCACGGCCGCGGTTTTGCGGGAAATGAGTTTGCGCACGCTCTCCAAATTATTAAATTCCGCTTCGTGCGTTCCGGGGAGGAGGGGTTCAAATCCCTGCTTATACTGTTTTTGTCCGTTGACGGACAGCGCGCCCATGGTGCGGCCATGAAAGGAATTCTTCACATAGATAAGCTCGTGACATCCTTCTCCCTTGGTTTCATATGACCATTTACGCGCGGTTTTTAATGCGCCTTCCACGGCTTCCGCGCCCGTAGAACAGAAGAATACCTGATCGAATTCGCTGACGGCTAGTATTGTTTCTGCGGCTTCCAGCCTGTTGGGATCAACAACATAGCAAAGCCCCATGTGCAGTTTTTCGACCTGTCTTTTTATGGTCTTCACATAGGTCGGGTGGTTATAACCAAGATTGTTCACGGCGATACCCGCGCCGAAATCGAGATATTTTTTGCCGTCTGTATCATAAAGGTAAACGCCTTTTCCTTTCGCGAACTGGACGGGCCAGAAGCCGTACACATTCATCAAAATATCGTTCGCGCGGGTAAGAAATTCAGCGTCCGCCATGTGGCCTCCCATGATTTTTAATCTCTTTATAACTTATTCTATTTTAAGCCATTTCAAGGCTTTTTTCTAGCTTTTGCAACACTGCGCCGCATGCACATGAAAGGCGGATTTTCGCGGTTTCTTATATTTTTTCTTGCAATGCGGCGAAGTTTTAGATTACCTTTGGTTCATGAATTCCTGCATGCATCACATCGCTGCTACGCGACGACGTACAATCTGACCGCCCGTTTGGTTCAGGTTCGGACGTGATGCCTTTCATCACACAATAAAAACGATAAGCCACCAACGTTAGCGGTCACAAAATCTCTCCTCCCTGTTCGGAGCCGAGATTTCTTGTTTTGTCCAAAAATCGCAAATGAATGGTGTGACTTATGACCCAAGTATATAAAACTGAATACCTGACTAAAGATGATATTAAAGGCTTTGCCGACCTGCAGATGGTCGTTCTTGCAGCGCTTCCGGAAGGGAAAAAACATTTCTTAAAACCACGGTCGGAGAAAGATCTGCTGGCGCATTTCGATGATGGCATGCCGATTATCGGTGCAAAGGATGAAAATGGAAAGTTAGTCGCTGGAGCATTGATGTCGTATCCATCGCGGGATGCGGTGATGAATATCGATGATTATCCCATCAGCAATAAGCATACAACGGCGGTTATTCAATCCTTGATGTGTCATCCGGATCACGAGGGAAAGGGCCTTGGTAAACATATTGTTCAGGTGGCTGTTGATCTAGCCGCGCAAAAGGGGCTGGGATGCGTCGTTGCCAAGGTTGCCCAAGATAATCCGAGCCATGCAACTTTTATAAAAGGAGAGTTCGTCCGGGCAGCTTGGGCTGTGGATCAGAATGGAAATTATCCTGTCTGGTTTATGAAGCATGATATTTATCCGAATAGCATCAAGGTTTCGCCTGAAGCCGCGTTTGAAACGAGCCTGAAGAAGGGCGATATGATCGTCATCAAATTCGGCGGAGCAATGGTATCTAACGAAGAAGTCATGGGTGGTATTCTTCGGCAGGCGATTATGTTGAAAGAGGCGGGGTATAATCCGCTTCTTGTAATGGGTGGCGGCAGCCAGATCTCTGAAGCATTGGAGGGCGCCGGTATTCCCACAACCAAGGTAAATGGCGAGCGGGTGACATGCACGGAGACTATGAAAGTCATGACTCCGTTGATGGATACTCTTGCGTTAGATCTGGCGAAGAAAATGGCGGCAGAGGCAAAGAAAATGCATCTGGATATTAAGCCTGTTGCGATGGGTGGATATCAGGATGGTATTATTTTTGCGGAAACTTCTAACACGCCGGGCATGGGGCCGCATAACGGAGAGATCACGCAGGTCGATGTGGCAAAGATTTTATCCTTAATGGAAGGGGTAAATATTCCCATCATTCATCCTGTCTGCCTTGGGCCGGATGGCGCCATGATGAATGTCAACGCGGATAAGGTTGCGCTAGCTATTGCGGAGGAAATGAAGGTGGCGAAGCTGGTTTTCGCATCCGACATTGACGGAGTTAAAAATAAGTATGGGGAAGTCATTACCGCAATGTATGTTGGGGAAGAACAAGCCTTGATTGCTGATGGTACGATCAGTGGCGGTATGATTCCAAAAATTGTATCAGCTATGGGCGCCGTGGAGCACGGTGTACGGGCAGTCACAATTTTAAACGGCGCCAAGCCTTATTCCATTTTGCAGGAAATGTATACGAAGGCAGGTACAGGGACACAAATCGCTAAACCACCTGTGGCATATATTACAGGTTTATCGGATGCCGTGGTCTTAGCGCTGTAACGGCAACGCCGCCTCTACCAACCGCGCCCAATACTCTATACCCATCGGAATGATTTCATCGTTGAAATCATAGCCGGTGGTGTGGAGACCTTTGCTGTGGGGGCTGTTTTTGTCGGATTCGCCCTGGCCCATCCAGATGTAACAGCCGGGGACTTCCTGTAACATCGCGCCGAAATCTTCCGCGCCCATGCACGGTTCGACGTTGGCGTTGACGTTTTGATCGCCAACCAGCGCGCGGGCAATGTTCGCGCAGAATTCGCTTTCGGTTGCGCTGTTAATGGTCGGATCGTATCCGTCGCCCATGGTGACGGTGGCTTCTGTACCGAATGCGGCGGCAACTGTTTTCGTGATTTCTTCGATGCGGCGTTTCAGAAGTGCGCGCGTTTCAACACGGAAAGAGCGGTACGTGCCGGACATTTTCACCTGATCCGGAATCACGTTGAACGCGCCGGAGCCCGCGTTGAAGTTTGTCACGGATACAACAGCCTGATCCACCGGATCGATCTGGCGGGAAACGATGGATTGCAGCGCCGTGACCACATGCGATGCGGCAACGATTGGATCGATTGTGTTATGGGGAAGGGCGGCGTGTCCGCCTTTGCCTTTTATGGTGATTTCGAAGGAATCGCTGGAGGCCATGATGGGGCCGGAGCGCAGGCCAATTGTGCCTTTGGGCATCATAGGCCAGTTATGCATGCCGAACACGGCCTGTACGGGAAAATCTTTAAACAAGCCTTCTTCGATCATGCGGATCGCGCCGCCGCCACCTTCTTCGGCGGGTTGAAAGATCAAATGGATTTTCCCGTTGAAATTGCGGGTTTCCGACAAATATTTCGCGGCGCCGAGCAGCATCGCCGTGTGACCATCGTGACCGCAGCCGTGCATTTTTCCTTTGTTTTTGGACATCCATGGCTGCCCGGATTCATCGTGCATGTCGAGCGCGTCCATATCGGCGCGGAGCGCAATCGCTTTGCCGCTGTCCGTCTTCTGGCCTTCTATAGTGGCAACGATGCCCGTGACCGCGATGCCCTTTTTAAAAGGAATGCCCCATTCCGTAAGCTTTTTGGCGACGAGTTCGCTGGCAAAGGTTTCTTCGTAGCAGGTCTGCGGGTTCTGGTGCAGTTCGCGGCGGTATCCCGCGATTTCGTCTTTCATATCGGCAATGGAATTGATCTTTGTCATGTAGGGTGTTCCTTAAATAGAGTAAAAAGACTAGTCTATTTTAAAGCGGATTTAAAGAAATGAAGATTGCCATAGCCAGCGCCATACGGGAAAGTTTTAAGCAAGGGTATGATTTTAAGACATTCAGGGCCGATATAGGGGCGGGAATCGTCGTTTCCCTGATCGCCTTGCCGCTATCTATGGCTCTTTCCATTGCCGTGGGCCTGCCGCCGCAACACGGGCTTTATACAGCGATTGTTGCTGGCATCATAGCCGCCCTTCTTGGAGGATCACGCTTTCAGGTCAGCGGTCCGACAGCCGCGTTCGTCGCAATCCTCGCACCCATCGTTTCCGCCCATGGGCTGAACGGTCTTATCTGGTGCCAGCTGATCGCCGGGGGCATTTTAATCGCGCTTGGCATTCTAAGATGGGGAAAATTTATCCGGCTCGTTCCTTATGCCGTTACGACGGGATTTACGGCAGGGATTGCCGTAGTGATTGCAACGCTGTCCTTAAACGATTTTTTCGGGCTCCATATAGCCAAATTCGGGGATCATTATTGGGATAAGCTCTCCGCCATCATTTCGAGCATTTCGGGACTTTCGTGGCATGAATTTGCGATAGGACTGACATCGCTGATGGTCATGATTGTCTTTCCAAGGTTCGCGAAGTCCATCCCTGCGCCGGTCGTGGGCATAGTCGCCGGCACCACTTTGTCGGTCATAGGCGCAAAGATGGGAATGCCCGTTGATACTATTGCATCAAGATTTTCTTATGGGGAGGGTGGGCATGGCATTCCACCGTACCCGCCGCATTTTCAATTGCCCGAAATGATGGATTTATATCCTCTTTTTATCCCGGCTGTCACAGTGGCGCTTCTGGCCGCGCTGGAATCCCTGTTATCTGCAAGTGTCGCCGATAATATAACGCACTCAAAGCATGATCCGGATGCCGAACTGGTGGGGATTGGTTTTGGCAATCTTTTGACAGGGTTTTTTGCGGGTATCCCGGCAACCGGCGCATTGGCGCGCACGGCGGCAAATATCCATGCGGGTGCGAAGACGCCCTTGGCCAGCGTTTTTCACGCCCTGATCATTGTCTGTTTCATGATGTTTTTCGCGCGGTATATCAGTGAAATCCCCATGGCGGCGCTTTCGGCGCTGCTTTTGACGACTGCGTGGCGGATGGCCCATGTTCATCTTTGCCTGGAAATCATGCACAAGGGAAACAGGCACGAAATTGCGTTGCTGTTGACCACGTTTGTGTTGACCGTTGTTTTCGATATGGTCGTGGGTGTAGGGGCCGGACTTGCGCTGGCCTATGTCTTTCAGAGAAGCGCCAGAAAATCAGTTAATAGAAAGTAGAGCCTTTTGCAGGCGGTTTTCGCGGGGCGTGTGGAAGAGGATTTCCGGCGTCGCGGGCAGCAGCGTCCATTGCCAGTCTTTAAGTTCCGCTTCCAGTTCTGCCATTTCCCAAAGGCGAAAGCCCATGGCAACGATGAAATCAGCGGAGTCATTTAAGGCGAGGCGGGTGGGTTGATCATCGGAGCGCGTGATCATGGGCGGCTTGCCGGGAAGAAGGACGAAGCGATAAGACATTAAAAAGAGATTGTTGCCCATATCATGTGAATTGGGGGCGCTCTTTTGATTATGCAGAACGATCATCCCCGAATCCGTCTGTCGCGGCCCGCCGAGGAGAACGATTTTATCGCGTGATGATTTTTTGTCTTCGGCGTCCAGAACCGTTTCGAAATGTTTATAGGGGATGTCCGGATGCTCTTTCGTTACATCGAAGGCGAGGATGCCGTCCGATTCATGGTGAAAAATAAACCACAGGCTTTTATCCGGGTTTTTCGTGGTTGGTACAAGAAAACATCCTTTTAAGAGAGACATTACAGCGTCGTCTTGCGCGGATCAAAGGCGTCGCGCACGGCTTCGCCGATAAAGGTCAAAAGAGTCAGCATAAAGGCAAGCGAGACGAAGGCGGATATTCCGAGCCATGGAGCCTGCAGATTGTTTTTCCCCTGATTGAGAAGCTCTCCCAGCGATGGTGAGCCAGGCGGTAGGCCGAGGCCCAGGAAATCCAGGGACGTTAGCGCGGTGATGGAGCCGGTGAGAATGAACGGCATCATCGTCATGGTCGCAACCATCGCATTGGGCAGCACATGGCGGTGCATGATGGTGAGGTTGTCGACGCCGAGCGCATTGGCCGCACGGACGTAATCGAAATTGCGGGCGCGCAGGAATTCCGCGCGGACGACATCAACAAGGCTGACCCATGAAAAGAGAAGCAGGATCAGAAGAAGCGTCCAGAAGCCGGGCACGAACATGGCGGAGAAGATAATCAAAATATAAAGCGAGGGCAGGGATGACCATATTTCAATCACGCGCTGCATGAAAAGATCGAGCTTGCCGCCGTAATATCCTTGAAAAGCGCCCGCCGCTATGCCGATGACGGAGCTGATGATCGTTAAGATCAGGCCGAAAACAACGGAAATACGGAAGCCGTAAATCACGCGGGCGGCAACATCGCGGCCCTGATCATCGGTGCCCAGAATATTATCACGCGCGGGCGCGGATGGCGGTTTTTCGTTCAGGTTGTAATTAATGGTGTCATAGGAAAAGCGGATGGGGGGCCATATAATCCACCCCTTATCGTCGATCAGTTTTTGAACGAAAGGATCGCGGTAATCCGTTTCGGTTTCGAAATCTCCGCCAAATGTAGTTTCCGGATATTGTTTGAACAGAGGCGCATAAAGCCCCCCGTCATAGGAAATTAAAATCGGCTTGTCGTTCGCGATGACTTCAGCGAACAGGCACACGAACAGCAGCGTGCAGAAAATCCAGAAAGAATAATAGCCGCGTTTATTTGCTTTAAATTGTGCAAGGCGGCGACGGGTGAGAGGGGATAGAGTCATGCCATATTTAAACATGAAGGTATGTTTTGAGAAACGGAGAAATTTAAGCGAGTGTTATGTAATAGTTCGTCTTAATGCATGGCCAAAGGCGGCTGGAAAAAATGAATGGTTTTCGCCGCGTCCCTGACGGCCAGTACATAGGCAAGTCGGTCTTTATCAGTGCAGGCAGGGCTGGGTGGCTGATCGGCAGGCGTGGTTATAGAGGAACGGCTCGTAAATAAACGCGCCAGAGCATCCAGATCGTAACGATCAGACATTAATGCACCATTTCAGAGCCTGTGCCTGTCTTTTCAACCAGGCGCAGGCGTTTCTTTTGATCGGGAGTCAGGGCGTTGTCGTTGCCGGCCCGGACTGCCAGGGCGGCGGATAATTTGGTTTGCAGTTGCAGAAGCTCTTCATTCGCCGTTGCTAATGTATCTGTGAGCAGGGAGCGCAACTCGCTTTCGGAAGTGTCAGAAATATTGCCTTCGGCGCGAATGCGGTCCCGAAGTTCTTTAAGTTTTTTCTGTATTTCCTTTAAATCCATAGATTTTGATTATATGAAAATAGTTATTCTGTCAAATGATATTCCGCGTTGCGCCACGTTATTTATCCGTAAAACCTGCCGGACATATCTGAAAAGGCTTTATTCCATAGAAGGTTGGGGTACAAAGACTCATGCTTACATTTCATAGTTTGAAGAATTTTGTGCGGCGTGAAGGCTGGAAGGGCTTGCTCGTTTCCTATGGGCTGCCGCTTGCTTCCTTATCCGTATTGGCCGTGGATGCCGGACGGCTAACGCCGAAAATAAGCGCGCTTCTCTGGATAGCCGTATTTTTATATTTCAGGGCGCATAGGAGATTCACGGCGCCATTAATATCTTTTGTCGTGTTCTGGCTTTATATAGGCGCTGAAATCATAACATACGGGCGCATTGATGCGTCGGCCTTTACGGCCTATTTAACCTGTTCCTTGGCGCTCGCGTTTCTTCTGGCGGGCGTTCAGCAGGCATGGCGCGGGCGTTTTCACAAGCCAATGTCGGTATTGAACGGGCTTGCAGTTTTAGCCCTCGCGTTCCCCGCGCTGATGTGCATTGCCTATTACATCATATTTAAAACCGTAATCCCGCCCGATGCGTTTTATGCGATCGGGCAGACAAACCTGCGTGAAGCCTTTTCCTTTTTTATTGATCATATAGGGCTGCAATGGGCATTTGCCTTTTTAATTATGTGCGCGGCATTTGCGGCATTGTTTTTGCGGGAAAAGCATGGGGAGTTTCATGCGATCCCTGCAAGCGCCCTGGCCATCATCGTTTTTGTCTGCCTGCTGAACATCCATGTAAATAAAAATGACCTCAACCTCATCACCAAAATAAAGCTTTATTCCGTTCAATATGCGGAAGAGATGCGCAGGTTCAAGGAAGAGCAGCAACAGAAGAAAAGCTTTGCGAATTTAGAAGCGACGAAGAAAGAAAAAGGCGAAATCGCTGTTCTGGTCATAGGGGAGGCGCTTAACAAATCCCATATGGGATTATATGGATACCAACGTGACACAACGCCAAATCTTTCCGCCATGTATAAGAAAGGCGAGATCGTTCGTTTTGAAAATGCCTACCCAAGCCACACGCACACGATGCAGACTTTGTCGCTCGCCCTAACGCAGGCGAATCTCACCAATAAAAAGGAATATTTTGATTCGCCTACAATCATCGACGTCGCGCGCGCCGCCGGATATGAAACATATTGGATCAGCAATCAGGCCTTATTTGGTCCCTGGGATA
>CAUJHN010000094.1 GCA_963204825.1 Pseudomonadota bacterium | reverse complement strand
TTTATGACGCTTTTGATGCTCACGCCTGTTCTGACGTGCATGATGGCGTTTTGTCCGATGCAATCTGCGCAGGCTGCTGAGCCAAAGCCCTGCCATCAAAGTGAAGAAGCGCAAAAAGACGGACAGAAATCAGGCCCCATGTTTGCGCTGGATTGCATGGGCGTCGACCTGTTTCAGTCCGATGTTCAAGCCGATGTCGTGCAGCCCGATCAATTTCTGGATCATATTGATTTTGCCTGGGCCGATTTAACGTTGAACTACAATGCACTTATCAGCTCCAGTCATTTTATTCGCGGGCCGCCTTTTGATACCAGCTCGCCCCACCTCAATAATCACGACCTTTATCTGACAACGCAGCGCCTGCGCATCTAAATACGCTCTTTTCTTGATGGTTTTTCACGCCCTAAGAAAGGAGCTTTTTCATGCGTATTTTATTTTTCACCCTATTTTTATTTACTTTTGCGCCATTTGTAATGGCCGCAGAAAACGGGGTTGCAGCTTCGTCTCAAACCGAAGCCCATACCCACTATTGCCCCATGCATCCGGAAGAAACCGGTGTAGAGGGCGATAATTGCCCGATTTGCGGCATGCATCTTGTTCCTATGGAAGAAGGCTCTTCTTCGGGGCAAAACCCAGAACATAAAATGCAAACCCCTCCGGCGGCCTCAGATAGTGTAGACGACACTCCTGTCTATATTTGCCCTATGCACCCTCATATTAGCGGAGAAGAAGGTGATACCTGTCCGATCTGCGGCATGCATCTGGTGCCAAAAGACAAGGATCAAGGAAACGAAAAGCAGACAAACAAGCCGGAAGGCGCGTTTTTGATTGACCCTTCTTATATTCAAACGCTGGGGGTGAAAACCTCCGGCGTTGCCCACCATGAATTTGGTCTGAACATTCGCGCCTTTGGCCGGATAGAGCCTAGCACGCGGCTGGAATATGCGATTGATGTTCGTACGAAAGGCTGGATTGTCGATCTGAATACGGATGCTGTTGGAGATTCTGTCAAGAAAGGCGACTTGCTGTTTACTTATTACAGCCCTGATTTGATGAATGCCCAATCTGATTTTTTAATCGGCTCCCGCGTAGGAAATGCCCCGCAGCGTTTACGTCTTTACGGCATGGAAGATAAGGCGATTGAGCAGTTGAAAGTACGCGGCAAGTTTTTTGAAGAAACGCCGTTTTATGCCCCTGCCGACGGCACAGTTACATGGCTGAATGTGCGCAAAGGCGCATATGTGAATGAAGGCAGCAGCGTGTTAAAGTTACAGGATTTTACCAAAGTGTGGGTCAATGCGGATGTCCCGATGCGTGATGTTCAGTTTCTGGAAGTTGGCATCCCCGCAAAAATCACTATCCCCGAAACAGGCGAAAAATATGAAGCGCTGGTTGATTTTATTCACCCTGTGAATGACCCGCAAAATCGCACCGTCACTGTGCGTCTGGTGCTGGATAATCCGGACGGCGCATTAAAACCCGATACCTATATAGATGCCGCATTTAATGCCAAGGCACAGTCTCGTCTGGCTGTTCCGGCAGAGGCTGTTTTATACGGCGGCATGGGCGCGTACGTGATTGAAGATGCCGGAGATGGGTATTTCCGTCCCGTTATGGTGGAAACGGGGATTACAGCGAGCGGCCTTACTGAGATTACAAGCGGCCTGTCCCACGGACAGAGTATCGTCACATCCGGTCAGTTTATGCTGGATGCCGAAAGCAATCTGAAAGGCGGCATGGCGGCGATGGGACATGACCATGGCGGCGATCAAATGGAAGGCGTGACAAGTCAGCCAGCATTACAAGATGGAGGCCAGAATCATGCCCACTAATCAAGAACACATGCACGATCCATCCAAAAGCTTCGCGGCCAAAATCATAGACTGGTCGGTCGCAAATCAGTTTTTTGTCATGCTGGGCGCGCTGGTTCTGCTGGCGGCAGGCATTGTATCCGTAACCAAGATTCCGCTGGACGCTATTCCTGATTTATCGGATACACAGGTGATTATCCGCACAGATTTTCCTGGTCAAGCGCCGCAGGTAATTGAAGATCAGATCACCTATCCTCTTTCCACGCAGATGCTATCCCTGCCGAAAACCAAAGTCGTGCGCGGCTTTTCTATGTTCGGCACCAGCTTCGTTTATATCGTTTTCGAAGATAATGTCGATATGTACTGGGCGCGCAGCCGCACGCTCGAATATCTCTCGCAGGCGCGTGGCATGTTGCCGGAGGGCATGGAGCCGGAGTTAGGGCCGGATGCCACCGGCGTGGGCTGGGTGTTTCAATATGCGTTATTTGATAAAACAGGCCAGCACGATCTGGCGGAACTGCGCTCCTTACAGGACTGGTTTGTACGCTTTGAGCTGGCGACAATTGACGGCGTGGCGGAAGTGGCGAGTGTTGGCGGGTTTGTGAAGGAATATCAGGTGCTGGTCGATCCCAATAAACTGCGCGCCTATAACATTCCGCTGCAAATGGTGATTGAGGCGGTGCGCTCTGCCAATCAGGAAACCGGCGGACGGACGCTGGAAATGGCGGAAACAGAATATCTCATCCGCTCGTTCGGCTATGTGAACAAGCCCGAAGACCTCGCGCAAGCCGTTTTGAAAACGGTAGACGGCACGCCTATTACGGTCGGCGATATTGCCCGCGTTGTCGAAGGCCCTGCGATCCGGCGCGGCATTACGGAGCTAAACGGTGAAGGTGAAGCCGTTGGCGGTATTGTCGTGATGCGCCCCGGAGCCAATGCGCTTGATGTTATTCATAATGTCAAAGAGCGACTGGAAAGCGTGAAGCAGGGTTTGCCGGACGGCGTAGAGTTAAAAATTGTCTATGACCGCAGTGAATTGATTGAAGGTTCGGTTGATTATCTCAAAGACAAGCTGATCGAAGAAAGTCTGATGGTGGCGCTCATTACTTTCCTCTTCTTGCTCCATGCTCGCAGTGCTTTTGTGGCTATCATTACTATTCCACTTGGTATTCTAGCAGCGTTCATCATCATGAATGCTCAAGGCATTACCGCCAATATCATGTCGTTGGGAGGCATTGCGATTGCCATTGGTGCCATGGTTGACGCTTCGATTGTGATGGTGGAAAACGCGCATAGAAAACTCTCTGACATGGCGCAGGATGCCGATAAGGCGGACAGACAAAAAGCATTGATACAGGCGGCCAAAGAAGTCGGGCCGGGGCTGTTTTTCTCCCTGCTGATTATCACTGTGTCCTTCTTCCCTGTTTTTGCCTTAACGGGTCAATCGGAACGCATGTTCACGCCGTTGGCCTTTACTAAAACCTATGCGATGGCGGCAGCGGCACTCTTGTCGGTGACGGTAGTGCCGGTTTTGATGCTCTGGTTGATACGCGGGAAAATTCGGCGCGAGGATGAAAACCCGATCAACCGCTTTTTCATTGCGTTGTACCGCCCATTCCTGAATGCGGCTTTGAAGTGGCGTAAAACAACGATGGCGCTGGCATTGATTGCGCTTGTTTCAACTGCACTTCCGGCCTCGCGTCTGGGCAGCGAATTTATGCCGCCGCTTTATGAGGGCGGGCTGCTCTATATGCCGATGACGTTGCCGGGCGTATCTCCTGCCAAGGTACGCGAAATATTGCAGCTCACAAACCGCCAGCTTATGGAAGTGCCGGAAGTCAAACAGGCATTCGGCAAGGCGGGACGTTCCAATTCCGCGACTGATCCTGCGCCGCTGGCGATGATTGAAACATGGGTGGAACTCAAACCGCGCTCCGAATGGCGTGAGGGGATGACGCCGCAAAAACTGATTGCCGATATGGATAAAAAAGTGCGCTTGCCGGGGATGATGAATAGCTGGGGTTATCCGATTAAAATCCGCCTCGACATGCTGACCACAGGCATCCGCACGCCGGTTGGTATCAAGGTGGCCGGATCGGATTTGAACACGATAGATAAAATCGCCAAAGACATAGAAGTTCTGGCTCGTGACGTGCCAGGCACGCGCAGCGCCATTGCTGACCGCGTTGTCGGCGGGAAATATATCGAGATTATTCCCGACCGCCGCGAAATCGCCCGTTACGGTATATCTCTGGGTATGGTTCAGCAGGTTATTCGGACGGCGCTGGGCGGGATGCAGATGGATGAAGCCGTGGAAGGTCGCGAGCGTTACCCGATCATGCTGCGCTATGACCGTCCGTTTCGCGAGCATGTAACGGATCTGGACAATATTCTGGTCAGTAGCCCTAATGGTGCGCATATTCCGCTGGCTGATCTTGCGGATATTCGCATAGCAGAAGGGCCGTCTATGATTAAATCCGAAGATGCGCGGCTCAATGGCTGGGTGTTTGTCGATATTGAAGACCGCGACCTTGGCTCTTACATTGCTGATTTGCAAGGCGCGCTCAAAACGTTGGAACTGCCCGCAGGCTACAGTCTGAAACTCTCCGGCCAGTTTGAGCAGATGCAGGAAGCCAATGAACGTTTGAAAATCGCTGTTCCGGCGACAATTCTGATTATCCTCACATTGCTTTACCTGCATTTTGGCCGCTGGGACCGCACGATCCTGATTATGCTGTCCGTTCCGTTTGGCATTACCGGCGGGGTTTGGTGGCTCTGGTTGGCCGGGTATAATGTCTCTGTGGCCGTGGCGGTCGGCTTTATCGCGCTGGCCGGGATTGCTGTAGAAACCGCCATCGTCATGCTGATCTATATCGACCATGAAATGCGCGAACGCTGGCCGGAGACGTTTGAAGAGTTGCTCGAAAATGTCCGTCACGGTGCGTTGCAACGTCTGCGGCCCAAGTTGATGACGGTCAGCACGATCATTCTCGGCCTGATCCCGATTTTCCTGACCGATGGGCCAGGATCGGATGTGATGCGGCGCATTGCTCTGCCGATGGTCGGCGGTATGGTCAGCACATTGATCCTCACACTGATCCTTATACCCGTCATTTATGCTGTGTATATGCAGTGGAAACTGAAACTGCCTGTTAAAGGAAGAAGGGAGTAAACAATAATGGACATGGAAATCATACCAAACTATCACCCAATTTTTGTGCATTTTACAATCGGGCTGCTGAGTATTTCGGCGCTTTTATATCTTGCCGGAAGCGTTTTGAGAAAAGAAAATCTGCTGATTGCTGCACGGTGGAATTTATGGATCGGCGCGGTTATCACCGTGGGAACAGTCATAGCCGGGTTTGATGCCTATAACAGCGTAACGCACGATGCCGCTTCTCACGCAGCTATGACCGATCACAAAAACTGGGCTTTGCCGACCGCCGGAATATTTGTGGCGCTGGCGCTCTGGGCCGTGTGGAAACAACGGGGGGTAAAAACGGTTAGTCCTATATTTGTTGTTATAATTGTACTGACCTCCGGTTTACTCGCGGTTACCGGATATAAAGGCGGCGAAGTTGTTTATCGACATGGCACCGGCGTGATGCGGATGCCGGAAATTCAAGGCGATGGCGGGCATGGCAGTCATGATCACGGCGGCGCGAGCGGTCACCACGATGCAAAAAAACAACCACAGCAGGAAGATGAGCATGATCACAGTGCCCACGAGCATTAAATTTGAAGGATTACCAAGATGAATAGCTTTAGAAAATTTGCATCCATATCAACAGCGCTTCTTCTATTGGCAGGCTGCTCCATGACACCGGACTATCAAAGGCCGGAGATTGAAACGTCTGCATGGCGCGAAGCTCAGGCTTCGCAAAGCGCCGCAATCGTTGCCGACTGGTGGAAAGAATTTGGCAGTGATGAGTTGGATGGTCTTATGGCGCGCGCGCTTGAAAATAAC
>CAUJHN010000093.1 GCA_963204825.1 Pseudomonadota bacterium | reverse complement strand
GGGCTTCGTGAGGCTTTTCGACAGTTTGCGGTCGGCACGCTGAAGGAAAAAACGGTCCGCGCTTATTATCCCTTTGTCCGCATTAAAAGTGAGACGACGCATCGCCCCGATACGCGCCTGTCATACGGTTTCGTGGCGAAGCCGGGTGTTTATGAAACAACCGTGACGCGGCCTGATATTTTCGACGTCTATTACAAGGCGATGATAGGCCATTTGATAAAAAATCACGGGGGGCCTGTTGAAGTCGGGTTGAGCGATACGGTCATCCCGCTGCATTTCGCGCTGGGCGAAGATTTTCATCTGGAGCGGGACTTAACGCAGTCGCAGATGGAAATGCTGCCGCATATTTTCGATCAGCCCGATTTGACGTTAATGGATGACACCATCGCTAACGGTACGCATGCCGTAAAACCAGGAGAGCCGCAACCTCTGGCCTTGTTCCCCGCGCCGCGCGCGGATTTATCGCTGATGCGTTTAAAACATTATACGGGGACTAAGGCCGCGCATTTCCAAAATTACATTCTTTTCACCAACTATCAATTCTACATCGATGAATTCGTCAAGCTGGCGAATGACATTATGACGGAAACAAACGATCCTGCGCTTCGCCGCCACCGCGAACAATACACGGCCTTCGTCGAACCGGGGGATAAAATCACGGTGAATAAAAACATACCTGCCAAGGATAGAACGGAAAAAGATGAGCAGGGGGCGACTTTGCGCCGCATGCCGCAAATGCCGGCCTATCACCTAAAACGCGCGGATGGCTCCGGTATCACTATGGTCAATATCGGCGTCGGTCCGTCGAACGCCAAGACGATCACGGACCACGTCGCCGTGCTTCGTCCGCATGCGTGGCTGATGCTTGGGCACTGCGCAGGGCTTCGCAATTCACAAAGCCTGGGTGATTACGTTCTGGCGCACGGATATTTGCGCGAAGATAATGTTCTCTTCCATGACCTGCACCCATCCATTCCGATTCCTGCGCTAGCCGAAATTCAGGTGTCTCTGGAACAGGCTGTGTCGGAAGTCACCGGTTTCAAAGGTTATGACCTGAAGAAGATTATGCGCACAGGCACGGTTGCAACGGTCGATGACAGAAACTGGGAATTGCGTCCGGCGATCCGCCAGAACGCGCGCCTTTCGCAATCGCGCGCCATAGCGCTGGACATGGAATCCGGCACCGTGGCCGCAAACGGTTTCCGCTTCCGCGTGCCATACGGCACATTGCTTTGCGTCTCCGATAAGCCGCTGCATGGGCAATTGAAACTCCCCGGCATGGCGGATACGTTCTACCGGGAACGGGTGGAGCAGCACTTGAAGATCGGCCTGCGCGTCATGGAAATCCTGCGCGGTATCGGTCCTGAAAGATTGCACTCGCGCAAACTAAGATCCTTCAACGAAGTCGCGTTTCAGTAACAAAAAAGGCGCCCCCGGGCGCCTTAAATGCATATGAAGCTGTTAATCAGGCGACAACGTCCAGCTGACTGCCGCGCGCCGAACTCGGGCTGACGGATCCGTTGTCCGACGTTCTCTCCGTTGATCGTGCGGAATCGTATTGTCTCGTTGTTTCCACCTTGCCGAAATTGCGCGTTTCGCTGGATGACGACCTGGCCGTTTCCGAACCGGAAGGGCGGGTGCTGTCTGGAATCTTGTTTTCTTCTGGCTTTTTTGTTTCTGCGCCGCCCGGCTGGAACGTGTTGGCGGCTGGAATCTGCTGATTGCTGACTGGATAAACCATGAATTGTGTGACCCTAAAAGACTGAATTTTTCCCTAGTCCATTACTATACCCCGAAAGGGATTAACAAAGGCTTAGGATATGGGCGGGAAGGAAAAAAGATAAAATTTTAGACGAATACCCAGCAAACTTAACCTAGCTTAAACACTTTTCGGCTAAAAAGCAATGGAACGGGCGGAAATCCGCCATTTTCATAGTGTGTTGAAAGTGGCATTCGGCTCAAACTGATTAAATCATCAAAGGCTTATTTACTGCCAGAAGCCTAAGATGAGTGGGGTACTAAAAAATGGCTTTTGAACCAATTGAGAAAACGCCGGGCGTCTCTCCTCTGCTCGTACGTTTATATGATACGCATAATCTGTATTCGCTGGCCGAAAACAAGGGCAGCGGGCAAGCCTGTTTTGAGCTGACGACCGTTATGGTCGATCTTCTGAATATACAGCTAAGCCCCAAAGAAAGCGAACTTATCACAGATGTTCTGCTCACCCTGATGAAGCAGGCGGAAACAGATCTGAAAATTGCCCTGTCTGAACGGTTGTCGGCGATGGAAAAGGTGCCATTGCGCATGATCCTTTCTCTTGCCAATGACGAAATTTGCGTGGCGGACCCGGTGTTAAGACGCAGTCCGCTTCTGCAGGACATGGATCTTGTCTACATCTTGAAAGCGCAAGGCGCGGAACATGGCCGCGCTATCGCCACGCGCGAAGCGCTTAGCGACGCTCTGATCGATCTTCTGGCCGATTTTAGGGACATCGTTATCGCGAACAACCTCGCCACAAATGATAAAATAACAATGACCAGGCATGCTTTCGATGTAATCGCCGATATGGCGCAGGCGCATCATGATCTGGCGCAGCCGCTGTTATCCCGTAAGGATCTGCCAAAAGAAATTGCGGACAAACTCTACCGGTTTGTAAGCGACGAGCTGCAAGAGCGCCTCCGCGCGCGTTTCGGCAAGGAGGCTGAGGCGCCGATCATTGATCTGGAAGACATTACGCTTGAAATAATTCATCCGGAACGCGTGATCCCGGAAACGGCTTACGCGCAGCTTATCGCAAATGCGGAGCGTATGAGACGTCGGGGAGATCTGAAAATAAATACGATTTTATCCACGCTGCGCCGCGGACAGCATGCAACGTTCCTTGCGCAATTGACGGTCTATACGAACCTGCATATCGAAGTTGTGAAAAAGCTTCTGCAACGGGAAAGCGGTCTTGGACTCGCTATGATCTGCAAGGCGAATGACATTCCAAAGAATGATTTTGTCAGCCTCTTTTTGCTGACAGAACGGTTCCGCACAAACACAAAACGCATCATCAACCATGCGGAATTGACACGCATCATGGCTATGTACGACAAGACATCTCTTGATGCCGCAAAAAGCGGCATCAGAAACGCATATAATTAAGCGGCGGCCTTGTAGGCCGTTAGCGCGGCTACGCCAGGAAGTTCTTTGCCTTCCAGCCATTCCAGGAAGGCTCCGCCCGCGGAAGAGATATACGTGAAATCATCCACGCATCCGGCGTTTTCCAATGCGGAAACGGTATCGCCGCCGCCTGCGACGCTGGTAAGGGCACCGGCCTTCGTGCATTTCGCAACGGCCTTCGCCAGATCCGTCGTGCCTTTATCGAACGGCTTCACTTCAAAGACGCCCATAGGCCCGTTCCACAGGGCCGTTTTGCACGTGCCGAGGATTTCGGTAAGTTTCGCAATTGTCGCAGGGCCGACATCCACGGCTTCTTCTTCCGCAGGCATCGCCTCAGTCTTCCGAATTTCAAACGGCGCGTTCTCGCCGAACTTCGTCACGCATACGCGGTCAATCGGCAGAATGATTTCGCATCCTGCCTTCTTCGCCGTTTCCATGATCATCTTGGCTTCGCCAACCATGTCGCGTTCGCACAGCGACTTGCCGACTTCAACGCCTTGCGCAACCAGGAACGTGTTCGCCATACCGCCGCCAAGGAACAGATAATCCACTTTCTTGACCAGGTTGTTGAGAACGGAAAGTTTCGAAGAAATTTTCGATCCGCCGACAATCGCGATGACAGGTTTCTTTGGAGATTCCAGTGCGTCGTTCAACGCATTTAATTCCGCTTCCATCAAAAATCCCGCAGCCGTTGGCATGCGGTGGGCAAGACCCTCCGTCGAAGCATGCGCGCGGTGCGCCGCGGAGAATGCGTCATTCACATAGATGTCGCCGAGTTTTGCCAATTCGTTTGTAAACGTAGCCTCGTTCTTTTCTTCGCCTGCATGAAAGCGAACATTCTCCAAAAGAACGATCTCGCCGTCTTTTAATGCGGCAACTGCTTTCGCGGCAACATCACCTATGCAATCCTTGGCGAAGGCCACTTTCTTGCCCCAGCTTTTTTCGCAGGCGGGCGCGAGGAATTCCTGGGAGAATTCCGTGTCGGCCGCCGACTTCGGCCTGCCGAAGTGGGAGAGGAGGACAGTCTTCGCGCCCTTGGAGGTCAGGTAATCGATGGTCGGCTTCAAACGGTCGATCCGCGTTGTATCCGTGACCTTGCCGTCTTTGGCCGGAACATTGAGGTCCGCGCGCACCAGAACGCGTTTGCCTTTAAGATCGAAATTCTGAAGGGTTTTGAAGGACATTCCTAATTCTCCATTACGTTAATTGTTACAGGCTTTTCGCATTTTCTGGGCCGGCGATCAAGCTCCGGGTGAGGGGGCTGGCAGAACCTCCAGCCTCTCCGGCGTTTCCAGTTCCATGAACGGCCCGTTCCAGAGACGGATCCACCCCCGCACGCGCACTTTCTTTCCGGCAATCGTCGTAAGATCAATTCCGCGATGGGATAGCTGCCTGCGCAAGTCGGGCGTCACCATCACGGTAAAATCCTTCCGCCAATCATCGCCGAAGTTTAAATAGAGATTGTTCTTCGAGCTCGCTGCCCGGTTCACGGTTCCTTCAACCACGCGGAAAGATCCGTCACCGCGCGCCGCCGTATCGGGCGACAAAAGCCCATATATGCTCTCCTTGGCCCAAAGCCCTTTATTTCCATCGCGCGCCTTTTGTTCCAGGGCGTAAAGCTGCTCCGCCATGTCCGGGTTGGCGGCGTCTGTCATCGCCCACGCCATCCCGTCCTCGATCATAGTTCCATTGATCCACTGCCCGCTGTCCTTGATGACAAGATGCGCCAGAATATGCCCCATCCGGTTTTCGCGCCCCACCGACAGCGTGCGCGTCTGGTACAGCATGACTTCGGCGCTTTCAGGAAGCAGTTTTTCAAGGCGTGCTTTTGCGTTAAATAAGACGTCTTCATTGTCAGGGTATTCGATACCCAGTATCCGGACGATCTTTCCGTCCTTCATCAAAACCGTCTGCGCGTCGATAATCTTGTCCACACGGGAAGAACCCGTATGCTTCATCGTCTTGAAATCGCCGGTGATCAACTGGGCGGGGGCAGGAGCGGGCGCTTGGGTGTTTTCCGCGGCCATGGCCTGTGATATGAAGAAGAGGCACAAAAACAGGAGAAGCATCCGCATGGTCAACGGTTCTAACGCGAAAACCCGCCTTTGCAAATATATGATTTTGGCGGCGGCCATACTGCTTGCCGGATGCTCCGTAAACCCCGCCACGGGACAACAGCAGTTCACGGGCCTTCTCCCGGCCGGGCAGGAAGCGTCCATTGGCATGACGGAACATCAGAAGGTCAAGAAAACCTACGGCGAATTCGTCTCAGGCCCGGTAGCAGAATATGTAAGCCGTGTGGGGCAGAAAGTCGCGGCGAATACGGAGCGCACGGACGTTCAATATAAATTTTACGTCATCGATTCCCCCATCGTAAATGCATTTGCCGTGCCGGGCGCTTACATTTATGTCTCGCGCGGTCTTCTGGCACTGGCAAATGACGAAGCCGAACTTGCCGGCGTTATCGCCCACGAAATTGGCCACATAACAGGCCGTCATGCCGCCGCCAGAATGTCGCAGGGCGTGCTGGTCGGTCTCGGCGCGGCTGTTCTGTCTGCCGTTACGGGCAGCGATGCGGTAGGGCAGGTGGCAAATGTCGGCTCTGACCTATATATCAAATCCTATTCCCGCTCGCAGGAAGATGAAGCCGACGAACTCGGCGTCCGCTATCTCGCCCGCGCAGGCTACGATCCGAAATCCATGGCGGAGTTTTTAAGCAGCCTGGATGCGCAGACCAAACTTGACCAGCGCATCGCCGGTAAAAGCGAGGGTGCCGGATTCAACTACTTCTCCACGCACCCGGTCACGATGGATCGCGTTGCGCATGCAACCAAACTCGTCGCGCAATACACCTCCAGCGGCGATATCGTTAACCGTGATGTCTATATGTCCATGATCAACGGCCTTACTTACGGCGATTCCGAAGAACAGGGGTTTGAACGCAACGGCAATTTCTATCACCCGAGGATGGGGTTCACGTTTGCCGTGCCTAAGGGATTTGTCGTACAGAACAATCCATCTGAACTGGTCGCGGCGCATCCGGGCGGCTCCATACTCATTCTGGATTCCGGGCGGGATGATCAAGGGCGCGATCCTCTGGCGTACTTAACGCAGAACTGGATGAACGGTAAAAACGCAACGGGCGCTGAATCCGTCACCATCAACGGTATGCGCGCGGCGACGGCAGCCTTCGCCGGCACGGCGAATGGAAATCCCGTCATGATCCGCGTTGTCGCGATTGAATGGAAGCCTGGGCAGTTCTTCCGCTTTCAAATGGCTCTTCCCCAGACGGCTGGAAAAGACATCGTCGAAAGCCTAAAGAAAACCACCTACAGCTTCCGTCCGATGACGGATCAGGAACGCGCAACCATCCGCGCCATGAAAATCCGGACCGTCACCGCGAACGCAGGCGATACGGTGCAAACGCTTTCATCCCGCATGGCTTTCTCGAATTATCGCGAAGAACGCTTCCGTGTTTTGAACGCGCAAAGCGGCGCGGTCATTCCTGGCCAGATGTATAAAATCGTAACGGAGTAAAAAAGAACCGGACGGGAGAGGGGAATCTCCGTCCGGCTCATACGAGGTCAAAGCCTCATATAGCGTTGATCACATCGCGGCGAAGAAATCGCCCACGCCATCTATCTTGCCAACCATGCTGGCTTTCAGCTTCTCCATCGCGCGGGCTTCCAATTGACGCACGCGCTCTTTGGAAACGCCGAGTTCCTTGCCAAGATCTTCCAGCGTTACCGTTTCATACTGAAGATGACGGTCGCGAATGATCTTCTGCTCACGGTCGGACAAAGTGCCCAGCGCGTCTTCCAGCCATTTAGAGCGGGTTTTCGCATCGCGCATGCCGATGACTATTTCTTCAGGATTGGGACGATCATCCTGCAGGAAATTCTGCCACTCTTCTTCGCCGTCGTCGCTGATGGTCGCGTTGAGCGAATTATCCGCGCCGGCCAGCCGGGATTCCATTTCTTCAACGTCTTTGAGATTGACCTGAAGCTCTTTGGCAATACGCGTGCGCCCCGCGTCGCCGAGGCCTTCCGCGCCCTGATCGCGTTCGATCTTCGCGCGCAGACGGCGGAGGTTGAAGAACAGAGATTTCTGCGCCGCCGTCGTGCCAGTGCGGACAATCGACCAGTTGCGCAGAACATAATCCTGCATCGCGGATCGGATCCACCAGGTGGCATAGGTTGAAAAGCGCAGGTCCCTGTCCGGCTCGAATCTATTTGCGGCCTGCATTAAGCCGATATTGCCTTCCTGGATCAGATCGCCCATGGGGAGCCCATAATTACGGAATTTGGCCGCTGCGGATACGACGAGGCGGGTGTAAGAGCGCACCAGTTCGTGCAGCGCCTTCTCATCGCCCTTGTCACGCCAGCGGCGCGCGAGGTCCAGCTCATGCTCCTTCTCCAAAATCGGCTCCGCCATAGAATTGCGGATATAGCTGAGGTTGGCTTTCTGGGTTTGGGGATCATCTATATGAGACATCGTCGTTTGCTTTCTATCTATCATCAAAGGTCACCGGAATAGGGGCCTTACAGACTTGATACGCACCGTAAAAAGGATTGGATCAGTCCTGATTACATTGAACGCCGTGAATGTGAATAGAATGTGACTTTTGCGGGGTATTTCAAGGCCATCATTCTGGCGTGTGTTTTCTTTTAAGAAAACGCCTTATGCGTGCAGAAGTTCCACGATTCCGCCGACGGAATCGACGCCTGCGCAGATGAGGGAACCCCCGAATCCGCAGCCGCCATCGAGGGAGGCGGTGACACAGTTTATACGAACCCCGGAATGTTGCGGATCATACCCACGTATGATTTTCTTAAAAGGGGCGTACGCTTCGGTGATTTCTAAAAAATCATTCTTGGGCGCCCACAGGGAATCGCCCTGCGCGTCGAGGGGGCGGGCAGGATCGATGCCCGCATGGACAAAAAGTAAGGGAAACAGCGCATCTTCACCGGTGAATGCCGCCCGGCGGTGCTGGGTCATAAAAATCTCATGGCCCGGATTTTCGCGAATTCTATCCCTTATCTTTCCGGTCCAACGGGTAAGGGCAAGTACACCCTCTCTACAGGCTCTCATACCATCGTATGCGGATATGCCATAGCTCTCCAGGGCAGGTCCAAAGCCTTGTTCCAGCATTTTGGCGAATACCTGGCTGGGATTCTGGGCGAAATGAATCTGTAACAATCTCTGCCATAGATCTTCCTGCAGGCCGCGTAGGTAAATTATGTCGGACGGCATCATCCCGGGCATGGAAAGCGCAAGCCGGCGGAAAGTGAGTATCTCATCAACCGTCTCGCGGGACTGTATCCCGCGGCCGGTGTAGTTCCCCAGATACACAATTCGGTCGCCGGCCTGCAGCCTCTCCAAAATCGCATCATGCATGGCATAAAGTTTTTCCAGCTCTCCATGAATGGCGGACACGGCCCATACCCGGCGCGGAGCGCCCAGATCTGTAAACCGCATATCCGTCGATATCATGCACACGGCGGTAATATCTCTTTTGAATACACCAAAGCTTGAAAAACAGTACGCTACGCACGAGCGGGAGGAGTTCCCGTAAGGATAAAATAATCGTATCAAGAGTCGTAATTTCCGGAAAGTCTTAGAAAATCCTTATATGGCCTTTGTGGATAACTCTTCTGCTGTCTGGGCTTTGGCCGGGATGACAGTGGAAAGGAATAAGGGTATCTTCCGGCCATGCAAAGCTTCTTCACCAACTGGCTCATAATGGCCTCTATCTTCGCTGCGGCCCTGGCGTCGCCCGGGCCGGACTTCGTCATGGCTGTCCGCAATTCCGTGCTTCATTCCCGCAAGGCGGGAATCTTCACGGCGATAGGTTTCGGCCTCGGCGTTGTCGTGCATGTCACCTATTGCCTGGCCGGGCTGGCGCTTGTCATCGCGCAATCGGTTGTGGCTTTTAACATCCTGAAATGGATCGGCGCGGCCTATCTTTTCTATGTGGGCATTAAGGCTCTGCGTTCCCAAGGTTTTGATGCACCCGATATTATAGACGGGCAGGGGCCTCCCTCCATGACGCCGGTGGAAGCGCTGCGCAGCGGCTTCATCACCAACCTCTTCAACCCGAAAGCCACTATGTTCTTCCTCGCGCTGTTCACGCAGTTCATAGATCCGCATATCGGCCTGATGGGAAAAATGGTGTACGGCGCAACCTGCATCGTCATGACGATGCTCTGGTTCTCCATCGTGGTCACTGTTTTAACCACGCCAAAGGTCCGTGCTGTTTTCCTGCGCGCCTCTAAATGGGTGGACCGCGTCTGCGGCGTGATGTTTATGGCGCTGGGGCTGAAACTCGCTCTTGCGAAGATATAGGCGTGGGATGCTGCCTGCGATGATAGGCGGGATGATGGTGCCTGCCGTGATGTCTTTGCCCATGCACGACGCTAAGATCTCCGGAGGCGTGTTCCATTACAAGATTCATAAAAGCCGCGCATAACTGCATCTGCGCCGCGCTCCTCATGTTCGCCAGAGCACCTTTGGGCCTTTTAGACATCATCGACATGAAGGATTCAGCGCTTGTGGAAGGCGTACTGTCTCCTATATGCAATTTAGAAGAAGTAAAAGGGGGCAGCTCTTCCCCGTGCTTTCTGCTATGGGTTTCTAGATTTCCTTCGTCGTTCACGAAAACGCACAGTTCATTGTCTCCGGGCTTGAGCGCCTTTTCGAACAGGGCAGTCACCGGCTTTTCGCGCACGCTGCCAGGAAGGACGTCGCCGGTAATTCTGGCCAGAGCCATTTTTAATCGCGCGTTATAGGCAATGGTTACGCCATTGGGCTGTTCGGCTTCTATCCATATATCGCCGTGCATTACCCGCTTTGAAAAAATTGTGCCTGCGTGCCCGCCCATAGTGTCCAGAAGGATGCTCATGCCCCATTCGATTTCGGATTCCGGCGAAAATTTTTTCATTTGATAGACGCGTTCAAACCTGCGCGCATCTACGGGGCGCATATGGGGTATGAAAGACACATCCAGCAGGGATTTTCGCCCCTCTACGGCAAATCTGTTTCCATTGGTAAAATGAAAGCGCTCTGCGATGTCGCGGTCGGGGCGGATGCGGGCCTGATTGACAAGGAACAAATGCCGGCTGACTGAATTCCAAAGCTTGGCCGGTGCGTTCAAAATAACGTTCGGTTTTGCTGTTGCGACGACTCCCAAAAGAATGGGAACGCTGGCAGCCGCATAGAGGATTCCAGTGCTGACCAGACTTACCGCAAGGCTTTTTGTGTCGATATTGGTTGCCGCGGCTCCCAGCTTTTGCGCAAGACGCAGCGAATTTGCCTTGAGTAAAAGCGACAAGCGTTTGCCGAATTTGTGCTCCTCGGTAAGCTTTTCTTCCGTGTAGTCATGCGCTGCGGGAATGGTATAGGGGGCATCCCCGCTCAAAATCGCGTTGGTTAAAAGAACGGATTTTCTGCGAACAAGGTCATGCGCTTCCTCATAGGGAAGGGCTTCTTTTGTAAGGCGTATGGACAAGGGTTTCAAATATGCCCGAAAGTGGGAATCGTCCAGCGCCCCGCCGCTTAAAAAGCCGTCGTTGGTGTGGATCTGGTTTGCATAGTAATAAAGATGGTATTTTCTTTCTCCGGCGTTCCCACGTTTCTCTTCTTCCAGCCAGAAGGCGCTCGAAACCGACTGCCAGACATGAATTCCTTTTTCTTTATGGACTTTATGAACCAGAATTCCGTGGCGTCTGTTGCCTTGGTCGAATTCCACAGAATGTTTTGCAACATCCCGCCGTACCCATGAAAAATCTATCCTGGCGCTGGCTTTTTCAAAATCCGGATCGTTGAAGTCTTTGCCAACACGCTGGACACGCATGGTGATATCACGTTCCCGGCGCGCGGAAATGACCTGGATTGTTCTCTTCGCCTCCTTTGATTGCTCAAACCCCTTATGCTGGTCGTATAAAAAGCAGCGACCCAGTACGGAAGGATCGGGACAGAACAATAAAACATACGCAGGCTCTGGCGTTTCGGCGCCGGGTTCTGTCGTATATGTTTTTACTACCGTATAGGCGCCGTCGGATGTTTTAATCCATATGCCCTGATATGCAGGCTCTTTCTCTTCGCCAATACGCGCTTCCCTTGCTTCGACATCGATGGAAAAGGCGGAAGTATTATGCGGGAACTGTCCCCGGTTGATGTGGGTCCACATCTCTCGAAAGAAATCGCCTTCGCCTGCTGCGGTATCGCCGCTGAACGCACCCGCCCGCGAAGAAAGCCAGCGCCAACGCCCGGCTTTCTGTATCCGTTTATTAGATGCGTGATGACCCGGTGCTTTATCGGGCATCTATCGTGCTCTAGCCAATGATATTTGCAGGGGGTTTGGTTACAACAACAGTTTTTCCGCCATGTTGAATGGTGATGCTGCTATGTTGATCTGCACCAGGCATAGCGCCGCCGGGTTTATTGTAGTGGCCTCTTAGCCTGTCATCAATAAAGGTGGCGACCTGGCCGGCCTTATGCCCTATATCAACTGCAATTGCTTTGTAAATTGGCGCATTGGCTTGCGCCATCACCAGCAGAAGCGTTGCCCCGGTCTTTGACGCTGCCGTGCCGGCAATCTCGGAGAAGACTTGCTGAAGCAGTGTGCCTTTGAAGAAATTGTCGCCTAAGCCTTTTAACTCTCCTGCCTTACGGCCCAGGAATTCAATGCTTCTCAGGACTGGAACCGATACGGCTGTAACGGTTGCTGTGCCTGCCCATGTTGCGCCGGGACCATATTCTGCAAAAACTGCGGAGAGACCACCAATGGCGGCGGCAGGCAAAGCAACGCGCCGTAGTCCCGTCACAATCGGACGCTTGCTCCACGCCGTTCTAATTTTCGCTCTTTTGGCTGCTTGGTGGCTTCTTGCCGCTGTCGCTGCGTTCAGGGTGCTGGCATCGGTGGGGCCGCCGGTCTCAGCCGTTAAATCGTGGGCGGGTGAAGTATCGGGATGATCTGTAGACATAAATAAACTCCTTTTTCATATTTCTAGCAGTGGGAAGCGGGGTGGTCAATGGAAATCGGAAAAGGTTAAAAACATAAAAAAGCGGGTTAATCCTTCTGGACTAACCCGCTCAACGCTTGAAGAATGATGTCGTCAAATCTTCAGGTTTAAACTTTTAAATTACGCGGCCTTTTTCTCGGCTGCGGCTGTGGCAACCGCGGCTTCCTGCTTGGCTATTTTTGCGCCCATCAGTTTTTCGAGTTTCGCCGTCGCCTTTACTTCGTCGATTTTCTCAACGGCTGCGACTTCACGGGCGAGACGCTCCAGCGCAGATTGGTAGATCTGGCGTTCGGAGTAGGACTGCTCGGAATCGTCGTTGCTGCGTTTTAAGTCGCGAAGCACTTCTGCAATCGCAATCGGGTCGCCGGAATTGATCTTTGTTTCATATTCGGCCGCGCGGCGGGACCACATCGTGCGGCGGATGCGGGCTTTGCCTTGCAATGTTTTCATGGCGTCCTTCATGCGGGACGTCGTGCACAGGCGGCGCAGGCCGGATGTCTTGGCTTTAAAGACCGGGATTTTGAGGCGCATACGGTCTTTTTCAAAGCTGATCGCGTACAATTTCACTTCGACACCGCCGATTTTGGCTGTTTCGATACCTTCGATCATGCCCACGCCGTGCGCAGGGTAGACCACATAGTCGCCTTTTTTGAAATTGTCGTTGTCAGCTGCTGTCGCCATGTTTACACCTTTCATTATTATTGTTATCAGACAAGAACCTATTTCAGACATAATGCGGTCTGCCGGCTTGTCCAGGTTTGGGAAAACGATTTGTAATTGGGGGAACATGGCCTGTTCAGGGGAGCCTGTACGGGCTTCCCAAAGCGGGACACACAACCTCTATCGTTGAACCATGGCCGGTACTATACTTAAAAAAGTGTTAATTTTCAACCTGAATCGTGCGACTCAGCGGAAATCCTAAGATTAGTCGCCCGTGCCCGGGTTCGGGCTAAAGTCTTCTTCCAGCTTGTTTTTCTTGTCTTTCATCGATTCTGCACCGGGAAGGGCGGGCTTAACTTTTGTTATCACGGGCCATTTTCCGGAATATTCTCTATTCAGCGCCAGGAACTTTTCTGCCCTCGGGTCTATGTCCGGAACGATCGCTTCAATCGGGCATTCCGGTTCGCAGACGCCGCAATCGATGCACTCATCCGGGTGGATGACCAGCATGTTTTCCCCCTCGTAGAAACAATCCACGGGGCAAACTTCCACGCAATCCGTGTACTTACAGGCGATGCAAACGTCGGTTACCACAAAAGTCATGGCCTCTCTATATCGGGCAAGCCCGCCAAAAACAAGGCCTCTGGCGCCACCGTTTTTGATTTGTTAACGAATTTTCAATAAAATATTAAGTATGAGCGGTAGAAACCGGGACGACCTGATTAGAAGTATCTTGAAGCGTGCGATGGAAGAAGGGCGCGAAGGTCGTGTTCTGGAAGTTCAAAGGCGCCTGAAAGCGGCGCGCGAAATCCCGGCAGAACATCAGGAAATCCTCTTTCAGCTGCAGATGTTTGGCCGCGTCCTACCCAAAAGCCCGTTTCAGGCTAGTCTCACACTGCATTAAGCGTTGAAAATCCCATAATTAAACTTTGATATAGTACTCATATTTATTATCTCCCTTTTGACCCGGGGAGAAAATGAGTCCGCCGACGAACAGCGCAACGCAAGCCATAAGTATGAAGTCCGTCGCATCGGGATTTAGCGTTCCGTCGCGCAGTTGTTTAAAAAATAGCGGGTTCTTTCCCAAAAACACGAGGCCCGGCAACCACAATCCCCAGCAGAACCATCCAGAATGCCCCATGTCGTGCAATCTTTGCACCGTCAGGCAGATGACGCTTGCCTGCTGCACAATAACAATGCCCATGATGGCGTAAATAAAGCTGGTCGGCTCGTCAAACGTGTAGGACGCCCATACAGCGGAGAGCGCCAGAAGCGATTGTAAAAAAATCAGCCTAGAGAAATAGGGGAGTCTTTTTTT
>CAUJHN010000092.1 GCA_963204825.1 Pseudomonadota bacterium | reverse complement strand
CACGAGAACAAAACCGCGTCCGCATATTCTGAGCGCAATGTTTCAAGCCAAGGTAGGCGATGATTGTTACGGTGATGACCCTTCCGTAAATGCTTTACAGGCATATTGCGCAAAGATGTTTGGCAAAGAAGCTGCTTTGTTCACCTGTTCAGGCACGCAGAGCAATCAGATAGCGCTTCTTTGTCATACAAAACCCGGTGATGAAATCATTCTGGACCATAATTATCATATCGCCTACTACGAAAGCGCCGCATCCGCAAAATTTGCCCAAGTCGCATTGAATACAATTCAATCACCGGATGGCGTTCTTGATGTTGATACTATAGACACGGCGATCAAAAGCAGGCCGCGCGGCCTGCTCTACAGCAAGACGCGCATGATCGGCCTTGAAAATACAATCGCCTTCCATGCCGGCAGCGTATTCCCCATGCAGAATATGGAGCGCATCGGCGCATATGCACGCGATAATGAGATAAAGGTCCATTTGGATGGCGCACGTCTTTTAAATGCCTGCGTTGCCAGCGGCACAACACCCGATCAATGGGCACGGCATGTTGATACGGTCAGCCTTTGTTTTGCAAAAGGATTGGGGGCTCCATTTGGGTCCATTCTGGTCGGCGATTCCGAAACGATTGACCGGGCTAAAGCATATCGCAAAATGTTTGGCGGCGGCATGCATCAGGCAGGCTTTATGGCGGCGGCGGCATTAGAAGCATTGAGAACCAATGTAAACAGACTGGCCGAAGACCATGACAACGCTCGATTGCTGCACGCTCTTTTAAAAGAATCGCCGAACGCTAAGCCTGTACATGACACCCCACCTACGAATATCGTTATATTTGATGTCGCCAGCACGGGGCTAAACTCAACCGCTTTCTGTTCAAAAATGGCGAGTCATGGCGTCCACCTTTTCCCGTGGCTAAAACATGTGCGCGCCATTACGCATCAGGATGTCACGCGGGAACAAGTAGAATGGGCGGCAGGCCGGATTATAGAAGTTGCAAATCGTCATGCCGAACAACGTATGGCCCTTGTTTAAATATATGAAAGCATAAATCATGGCAAAACCCGCAACACTTTTTCGACTGGGAAATATATTTCGTCCAAACGCCAATCTTCCGACGGTAAAAATTCCATATGGATCATACGGTTTGATAATAGAGGTTGCGACAGATCGTACGGATAAGGCCCTCGAAACAGCCAGAAGAATCAAACTTGCCCTTAAAACCGGCGGACCTGCGGATGCTGAAAGCATAATTCTGCAAGAAATTATGGCTGCGGACCGCGCAAAAGTCCCGATGCATTGCGCCATCCGTGCGCCCGCGGCCCAGCTTTAACGGGAAAACCTGTAACTCCCCCTACTTTCACCCGTGATTTCCTGTTAAAAAGGAACGCATGGGTGAATTGCTTTTAGACATTAAAAATCTCGGCGTTGATTTCAAAACCACGGATGGCGTGTTTCATGCCGTGAAAAACGTTTCCTTTTCCATCGAACGGGGACAGACGGTCGCGCTGGTCGGGGAAAGCGGATCGGGAAAATCCGTCACGGCCCTTTCCATCCTGCAGTTGCTGCCCTACCCGCTCGCCTCCCACCCCGCCGGATCATCCATCACCTTCGAACGTGAAGAACTGATCGGCAAGAACGATGCCTTTATGCGTAAAATCCGTGGCGCACAGGCATCAATGATTTTTCAGGAGCCGATGACGGCGCTCAACCCGCTGCACACCATAGAAAAACAGATCGGCGAAATATTAAAACTGCATCAGCGCCTGAACGAACAAAATGTCAGGAAGCGCGTCCTGGAACTGCTCGACCTCGTGCAGCTTCCCCGCCTGAAAGAACGCCTCTCCGCATATCCCTATGAACTTTCCGGCGGGCAGCGGCAACGCGTGATGATTGCGATGGCGCTCGCCAACAACCCCGAACTGCTGATCGCGGATGAACCGACGACCGCGCTCGACGTCACTGTGCAGGCCGAAATTCTCGAACTTCTACAAAAGCTTCAAAAAGAATTATCGATGGCGATGCTTATGATAACGCACGATCTTTCCATCGTCGAAAAATTTGCAAACCACGTGTGCGTCATGAAAAACGGTGAAATCGTTGAACAGGGCCCGGCTGCGTCCCTCTTCGCCGCCCCCCAGCACGACTATTCAAAAATGCTGCTTCAGGCGCAACCGCGCGGAACGGCCAAACCGGCCCAGCAAAATGCGGCCACGGTAATAGAAGGCAAAAATTTGCGCGTCTATTTCCCGCGTAAGAAAAACTTTTTCGGCAAGGCGACGGAGTTTGTCAAAGCCGTGGATGGCCTGGATGTCACGGTGAAAGCGGGTCATACGCTTGGCATCGTCGGCGAAAGCGGTTCAGGAAAATCCACGCTGGGATTCGCTCTTCTGCGGCTCGTGCGCAGCGAAGGCGCAATTCACTTCAACGGGACAGACATTTCTGTTTTCAGCCGCAACCAAATGACACCCTTGCGCGAAGACATGCAGATTGTCTTTCAAGACCCCTTTGGCTCCCTTTCCCCGCGCATGACCATTTCGGAAATCATCGGGGAAGGCCTTCAGGTGCACCGTAAAAACCTCACGGCGGCACAGCGTGAGGAACTAGTCGTCAAGGCTTTGAACGATGTTCACTTGAATGCCGACACGCGTCACCGCTACCCCCATGAATTTTCCGGCGGCCAGCGGCAACGCATCGCCATTGCCCGCGCCATGGTGCTGGAGCCAAAATTCGTCGTTCTGGATGAACCCACCTCCGCCCTCGACGTTTCTGTGCAATCGCAGATCGTCGATCTTTTGCGAGAGCTTCAGGAAAAACACAATCTTGCCTATCTGTTTATCAGCCACGACCTGCGCGTCGTCCGTGCAATGGCGCATGATCTGATCGTGATGAAGGATGGCAAAGTTGTTGAATCAGGCCCTGCCGATAAAATCTTCGCGGCGCCGAAGGAAACCTATACCAAGATCCTCCTCGACGCCGCGTTGAATTTAAAGACCCGCAAAGCCGCTTAAGCCGCTTCAATCGGATTATTCTTGATCCCCCATTGATAGGCGCGTGACAATGCCGTGATGTTCATCGCCGTGAAAATGAAATTCACCGCCAGAACGGGAACCGTAATAACAAACTGCGCCAAATGATAGCCCAGACCCATCGGCGTGGCGCTACCGCCCAGGGCAGCGGCTCCTATAACCATCGCAATGACAAGGCCGTATATTAAAAGAGGAATGAGATACATTAAGGAGAACAGCATGACCGTTCCAACAAGCGGCCATAAAACCCCTTGCGATGACCGCAGCGCCTCCCGAAACGTCAATTTCACCCCGACGGATCGGGCAGGCAGCATAAATCCTAACCGTATAACTGCGATTATGCCCCATACAACAAAAGGAATCGTAATAAGAACGAAAATTACAGCCATACCTTCACTGAATTTTCCCAATACTGCAGCCACAAGCACCATAATGGCTATAACGGGGATAGCTGCCAGGCTTGGCAAAAACATAAATCCGAAAAACAGTCCAACAAAACCTAAATCACCTTTTTCCAGTTGAAAGGGATTCACAGGGCGGGCGGAATTCACCCCCATAAGAGAAACGCGATGCCATGACATCGCAAAGCATGCATATAAAAACAGCACCGGTATCACGGTCACCAATTGCACCCATATCATTCCATAGCTGTTTCCAAGAGCATTTATAAGCTCAAGCAGCAGGACTGCGGGAAAGATCATTTTTGCATGCTCTTTCAAAACACCCAGATTTGAAAAAACAAAGTTCTTGCAGTCGCCCGCTAACGTAAAAACTGTTGGTTTAGACATGTATTTCCCTTCCCCCTTTAAAAAGATCATTCCCCTAAAGCATTTCCTTCGCGCCGCGGATCTGCAACGCCCGTCATCATGCCGTTTTGTATGCGTATCGCGGTTATCCCGCTGTTCAGTTCAGTCATCGTCACCGGATGCCCTATCTGGCGCAAAGGCTCCGCCAGTTCCGCCGCGCCCTCTTCCAGTTCAACGCCCCGCCCCCGGTTGACGATATTCGGCGCCGCCAGCGATGATTGAATATCTTCGCTCCAGTCGATCATACCGATAATCCGCTCCAGAACATACCCCATGATCGCGCTGCCGCCCGCAGATCCTATAACCAGGGCCGGTTTTCCGTCGCGTCCAAAGACGATGACCGGCGTCATCGTGGATCTGGGCCGCTTGCCGCCTTCCACACGGTTCGCCACCTGCCTGCCGTCAATTTCAGGAATGAAAGAAAAATCCGTTAATTGGTTGTTTAGCAAAAACCCATGCGTGAACATGCGCGATCCAAAGGAATCTTCGACACTGTCGGTCATGGACACGATATTGCCCTTGCCATCTATAATGCAAAAATGCGTCGTGCCCGGCGGCTTGGGATAAACAGGCTCGCGCGCCGGCAACACTTTTTCCCAACCCTTTGGAACGCCCTGCGCGACCGTTTTCGCCGCTTTGCTTGTATCGATCAGCGCCGCACGACTTTTCAAATAGGCCGGATCGATCAGTTTTTCACCCGGCGACTGCGCGTAATGCGGGTCGGCCATGTAATAATCCCTGTCCGCAAACGCCAGCCTGCTTGCCTCTGAAATCAGATGCCATGCCTGCGGACTCTTTGGCCCCATCGACGCCAGGTTGAAATTCTCCAGCATGCCGAGCGTTGCGAGCAGCATCAAACCGCCCGACGAAGGCTCTCCTGCCGAACAGATCATATAACCACGATACATGCCGCATACGGTTTTGCGTTCAATCGCTTTGTAACTCGCCATATCTTCGACAGACAACAAACCTGGATTGGCCGTATCTTCCTGAACCAGCTTTGCGATGCTTTCCGCGATATCGCCTTTATAAAACGCATCTGCGCCATTCATGGCGACAAGACGCAATGTTTGCCCGTACAGCGGGTTTTTTAAAATGCTTCCTGTGCTTACAGGCGTAACCGAATCCGGAAAGAAATAAAGCGTCGTCGGTGAAAATTCGCGCAAATTCTGCGCATCATTCCGCACCATCGCGGCAAGGCGCGGCGTTACCGTGAAACCGCCTTCCGCCAGCGTAATCGCCCGCGAAAACAAATCACGCCACGGCTTCACGCCAAACCGCTTGTGAAGCATCTCCAATAATCGCAGCGTCCCCGGCACACCCACCGCGCGCCCACCCACGGCGGCATCGTAAAACTGCATCGGGTCGCCTTTTTCATCCGTGAAGAGATATTTACCCGCGGTGGATGGCGCCGCTTCCCTTCCATCGAATGTATGCACCTGGTTGGTGGCGACGTCATAATAAAGCGCGAACCCGCCGCCGCCCAAACCGGATGATTGCGGCTCGACCAGTCCCAAAACCAGCTGCACGGCCACCGCCGCGTCCGCCGCGCTGCCCCCGCCTTTCAACACCTCATACCCCGCGCGCGTGGCTTCGGGATGGGCGGTCACAACCATGAACCGGCTGCCCGTGGCGCTGGATCCTTGCAAAACCGGAGTGGCGGGCTCAGG